>NZ_JABFCH010000223.1:0-215 GCF_017566055.1 Extibacter sp. GGCC_0201
TCAACTGTCAATTATCAACTATCAATTAAATAACTATGGGAAATATAACTCCGGAAAGTATTGTCAATGACTTGCGTTATTTGCAATTATTATCACGCAGTTTTCCTACCATTGCTGATGCCAGTACGGAAATCATCAATCTGGAGGCCATTCTGAATCTGCCGAAAGGTACAGAGCATTTTCTGACGGATATTCATGGCGAGTATGAGGCTTTT
>NZ_JABFCH010000224.1:0-215 GCF_017566055.1 Extibacter sp. GGCC_0201
GGAAAGTTGAAGGGGATTGCCTGTGCACCTGGTGAACAGCTTTGGTCCTTCTTGATCCGCCAGGATTGGCTGGATAATTTAGGTCTGTATATGCCGACTACAGCAGAAGAATTGTTAGATGTTATGCGTGCATTTACTTTTGATGATCCCGATGGAAATGGCAAGGATGACACGTATGGATTTACCGCGGCAGGCGGCGGCACGGTAGGCGATCT
>NZ_JABFCH010000225.1:0-215 GCF_017566055.1 Extibacter sp. GGCC_0201
CTCCGCGTCTTCCGCCTTGCCCGTAATAATGACTATGCGACCCACTGCTCGAACTGCTTCCAGATCCTCCCCCAGATCCTCCACTGGAACCTCCTCCACCGGCCCGTGCATATCCTGTAACCGTAAAACACATGCAGCATATAACAATTAACAGTATTCTAAATATAACTTTATGTTTTTTCATTTTCTTCTCCATCAATCCATTCGAAACATTT
>NZ_JABFCH010000226.1:0-215 GCF_017566055.1 Extibacter sp. GGCC_0201
TCGGCACCCATACCGGCAACGTCGCCTACGTTATCGCCTACGTTATCAGCGATAGTAGCAGGGTTACGCGGATCGTCTTCCGGGATACCGGCTTCAACTTTACCAACAAGGTCAGCACCAACGTCAGCAGCTTTAGTATAAATACCGCCGCCAACACGGGCAAACAATGCGATCGAGCTTGCGCCCAGACCAAAACCGGTAACAATATCAATGTT
>NZ_JABFCH010000227.1:0-214 GCF_017566055.1 Extibacter sp. GGCC_0201
GTTCCGGACGCGTCCTCCCAACCTCAGTTAAATCTCCATATTTCTCTCCCCCGCTCTGGAAAAACAGCCGGTGAAATGATACAATAAAACAGTATTTTACCCATTTGCGCATTTAACAGGAGGCATAATGAAAAAGCTGGCCGTCGTCGCTTATCAGAAACACACAAGAGAACAGTATGCGGAAACACTCAGGGAACTGTTCGGAGATTCCGCC
>NZ_JABFCH010000228.1:0-214 GCF_017566055.1 Extibacter sp. GGCC_0201
GTGAACCGATTTGCGCACGTAATCGCTTTTGTATTGTATATCAAAAGAGACCAGCCCTACAGCTTGGGAAATGCGTATTTCCTCTATCTTGATTTTTCCGTTTATTACCGAGAACTTGTGATTCGTATAATAATATTGGGCTTTCAGAGGCTTCGCCGGCGTATTTTCAGGAAAAGACAGCCACGGTGAGGAACTTTTCTCTATTTTATGTATC
>NZ_JABFCH010000229.1:0-214 GCF_017566055.1 Extibacter sp. GGCC_0201
TCATGTACCTGCATCAGGTTTTGTGTCAATGTACCTGTTTTGTCGGTGCAGATCACAGTAATGGCCCCCATTGTTTCACAAGCATGCATTTTACGTACCAGATTATTGGTTTTCAGCATACGGCGCATATTTAGTGCAAGACTTAAGGTGACACTCATCGGTAAGCCTTCAGGAACGGCTACTACAATTAAAGTGACAGCCATCATGAAATATT
>NZ_JABFCH010000230.1:0-214 GCF_017566055.1 Extibacter sp. GGCC_0201
GATGAACAGTTCATTCTGAATTGTCAGATAGTCCAGACGATTCTCAAATGCAAAGGGAATCCCGCCCCGCAGTTCCGTATACAGAAGGCTTAATAACTGCCCGTATTCTTCCCCCAGCTGCTTCACCGCATATGCCGGATCTGCATAGCTGTGCCCGTACTGTTCCTCCAGAATATCTTCGTACAAAGCTTTATTTATCTCCTGCATCTGCTCG
>NZ_JABFCH010000231.1:0-214 GCF_017566055.1 Extibacter sp. GGCC_0201
AGAATAAAAGATATAAAAAAAAGAGTTTAAGTAAATTTTCGTAAAAAAATAAAAAATATGCTTGGCATAAAATTTGCAAATATTAATTACAAGCCATCTTATATGAAAGGGGGAACAATAAGAAGAAGGCTGAAGGCTCGCGGTAACAATGTTTTTATAATAATCCAAGGGGGAAAAAATGAAAAAATTTGATTTTAAACGAGCGATTCAATTT
>NZ_JABFCH010000232.1:0-214 GCF_017566055.1 Extibacter sp. GGCC_0201
TTTTCCGCCGCCTTTATCTGTGAATATCCCCAGCTTCTTGCTATAAACGCTTCCGTCATAAGCCCACAAGGAAAAAACTGCCCCCGTAAGGCCCGCCCCGGTCTCTGCGTCCTTTTTCTGGATGTTCAGGGTAAATGTCTTCTTCGGTACCTTTTTGTCAAAGGATGCTGTCTTTGTGAAGCTCCCCCCTGCGGTGGTATACGTCCAGAGGACA
>NZ_JABFCH010000023.1:0-68674 GCF_017566055.1 Extibacter sp. GGCC_0201
CAGATTCAGCTGCCAAAATAAAATATAAAATTTACACACTTAACTTGACAAAGTCATAGAGGAACATTCTTGATATTTAAGAATGTTCCTCTATTTTATAAGTTTCTTCCTTGATACTGTATCGTAACCACAGTAACAATTTTTTTTGTTTCATCAATTCTGAAAATTGCAATATAGTTATCGATTAGTAATTGGCGGTATCCTTTTCCGGCGAATGCTCCAACGGTACGTTCTTGATGTGACTGCGGAAATGTATCTAATTTTTTCAATGATTTCCATAGCCTGTCAGTCTGTCCTTTAGCATGTTCGGGTGATTGCAGGTCATTGGAAATATAATCAAATATTTCGTCTAAATCTCTGTATGCTCGTACATTTAATCTGATTTTGTATTTATCCATAATGTTTTTTATTCAACCTTTCAAATGCATCATCAAGGTTGATGGTTTCTCCGCCCTCTTCCATTTCTTTTTCAGATTCATAGATAGCTTGGTCAATGCGGTTTGTTTTTGCAAATTTATCATATAATTCACTACTCATTACAACTAAATCGCTGTACCCGTTCTTTGTAATAAAAATAGGTTCCTGCTCTTTGTGCGCAATGTCGGATATTTCACTTGTATTTCTGAGGTCTTTAATTGGCATTATAATTGGCATAATATATCAGCTCCTTTCGTTTTCATAATTATAGCATAATTATGCCACGATAACAATGACGATATACTTTCCGCTATTTTATTTTCGGTGTTTATCCAATGCCATTTTAAGTGTCTTAATAGTATCAAGCAAAATATACATATCTTCTACAGAACAGGAATCCAGTAAATTTAAAATCTCATTTCCCAAATCTGTCCGGTTAATTAGAGGATTGTCAAAAAGCAGGGAATCCGTCTTAATTGATAGTACATGGGCAATCTTAATCAAAACAGGAAGACTTAATTTTGTACTTCCAGTTTCTATGTGGCTCATATGAGTTGGAGATATTTCGACTTTTTCTGCCAGTTGTTCTTGAGAAAGACTGCATGCTTTCCGATATCTTCGGATACGTTGTCCTATTTCATAATAATTTAGCTCCATATTTTTACCGCCTATACACTTTAAATTAGCTTGAATTGTATAACATGTGAATGTATAATGTTAATAAACTGTACAGGCTATTTTCAGCCCATACAAATAAAGTATTTTTTTTGAAATTTATAAAACTTTTAAGTTCTTTTCTTGTCTAAGCTATATAAGTGAGGTGAGAAAATGAGAAAAATAAGCTTCATTCAATGGTTTATTCGTTTAGTAAAACGGGATATGAAAGAGTTTGAGAGGGAAGAGGTGGGAGGAAACGAAGAAGAATATAAGAAAATAATAAATGAAAAATTAGCAGAAAAGGAGAAAAATTATGAAGAGAAACATTAAAAAAATTATTGTGGGGACTAGTTTAGCGGCTGTATTTTTGGCAGGATGCCAGAAAAAAGTAGAATGTGATATCTGTGGAAAGAAAGCGGTTTGTCAAACGAAAACTGTTTTGGGAAAAGAAATGGAATTATGTGATAAATGTGTAACTGACATTGAAAAAATTGAGAATGGTGATATCTTAAATGACTTTATAAATGGTCTTGCAAACGAAGAAGACATGGATGAAGCAGAAGAATATGAAACAGAAGAATATGAAACAGTGGAATCTGAAGAGGTAACCTTTTCAGACTTAACATATGACTCCACTAATGGAACAATTAGCGGTAAGATGAAAAACAATACGGATTATTTTATTGATTCTGTTGAAGTTGTTGGTACTCTTGAGAGGCATGAAACCAATGGATACGGCGAAGATGAAACACATGAAGAAAGATTTTCCAAGTCTTACGGAATTTGTCATGTTGGAAAAGGTGAAGAAAAGGACTTTAGTTTTAATATAGACTTAGATCAGGACGAGGTGTCAAAGTACAGCACCCCTCAGATAAATACTGACACGACAGTAATTACATACCGTGGAAAGGAAAATGATGACTTTGCTCTAACAACGTATCTGGCACAAGACAATGAATATGAAGCAGAGGTTACCAAGAATGGAGATGGGTTTATTGAAGAAGTAACAATTAAAAATACATCAGATTATCAATGGGAATGCCTAAATGTTTACGTGGAACGCCATATTAAATACTACGATACGTTAGAGACTGAGGTTATGTCAAAAACGCAGATTGATAAAGGGGCAACAGTTACTTTTACTTCGGATGACATGAAAAATTCCGGTATCAGGGAAGATGGCACCCAAATATTGTACGTTACTTTTGAACCACGCAATCCATAAACTTTACATTTATAAAACTTTTTTAAAAGATGTCTTGTCTGGGCTATATTACAGAAGGGAGAGAAAACATGAAGAAAAATTTAAAGAAAACTATGTGATGAATGCAAAGCCGATGCCAAAGAGTTGTTTAATATTATTAAATGAAGAACGGCAGTGCACAATTTTGACAAGGGAAAAAATACTTTTGATAACAAGGAGAAAAATACAAATGAATGAATATAATTTACCTCAAAAATGGAACCTCTACAATTTTACCGGATTGCCACTTTTTGATAATTGGGATGAAGGAGCAGAAGCAAATGCGGTTTATAATCAGAAGAAAGAGAGATTGAATGCTTTGCAAAAAAAGTATAGGGTGGCAAGCATTATCTGTGCTGTTTTAAGTCCGTTTATATTTTTAAGTGGTGTGGGAAGGGGCTATTGGTTCGTTGGTGTTGCTTTAGCAATTATAGCAAGTTTAATAAGGAAAAACGGGTATATAACACGCAAAACTGTACATGAAAAACTAAATGAAGCCGCTTCAGACTGGCAGCAGGTGGTAAATAAGCATGCAGATATGTTTATTAAACCTGTAGCAGAGAAGTTAATGAGTGGAGGCTGGTATAGTTATCGCACTGGACTAAAGTGCCTTATTTATGGTAAAGAAGGGTGTGTGTATTTTGATACAAGTAATAGCACTCTCGTGGCATATAATAAAGCAAATATTAAGGATGTAACCAGAGAAAGGCTGCATTTGGGGTCATCCACATCTGGTGGGGCACAGACTACGGGAGGTGGATATACTTTTAAAAATGGAATTACCATTGGCGGAGGGAACACAAAAACATATTCCAATACAGTAAATGCGTATGAATGGCATTTTGATATCTTCACTGATTTCTTGGACTATCCTAAAGTTTCCTTAGTGCTGGATGACAATAAATCTGTGGAAGAATTTGTCGGAAAGGCTTATGCTCTTTTGAAGCCATAATACTGCTAATGCCTTAAATTCAATTCACAAATATAAATAATTATAGGAGAAAAAGGGAAATGAAAAAAATAAGTAAAGTAATTGCAATAATAATGGTAACGGTTATGGTAACAGCATCAATGGCAGGGTGTGGATTAATTAATAAAGAAATTACAGGGACATGGAAAGCTTCTAAGATAGAAATCTTGGGGAAAAGTGCTGATTTTGCTGAGTATGCAGAAGAGGAGCTGGGGCAGCCGGAGGACGCTCGGGAATGGACGATGGAAATAAAATGGTATAAGAAAATTTCCATGGACCAGATGGGGCGGAAAGAAAAAGGAACATGGAATAAAAAAGATGATAAATATGTGCTGACAGTAAATGACTCAGACCAGGAAGCTACGGTTGAGGATGGTAAGCTGGTAATTGAAAATAAAGGTGCGAAAGTGACGTTCGAAAAGGAATAAAGAACTTGAAATACCAACTAAAACAAAGGAAAAAGAGGCAGGGAAATGAATTTTACGGAAGCAGTTAGGCTTGCCAAAGCCGGTGAGGAAAGAGGGTTTACTTTTCTATATCAGGAGACCTTCAAAAGCAAATACTATTTGGCACTTCAATATATGAAAAACGAGGATGCAGCACAAGATGTATTGCAAGATGCATATATGAAGGCATTTTCAAAATTAGATACATTAGAAAACCCCGAAGCATTCTCCGGATGGCTGGGAGTGATTGTGGCAAACACGGCAAAGAATGCTCTAGTAAAGAAGAATCCGGTATTGTTCTCAGATATTGCGGTAGATTCTGAAAATGAAGAGTTCGAATATCAAATAGAAGATGAAAGCATGGAGTATCAGCCGGAAACAGCTTACACAAGACAAGAGACTCAGCAACTGGTACGTGAACTGATGGACACACTTTCGGAGGAACAAAGACTTTGCATTTTAATGTTCCACATAGAAGGAATATCCATTAAAGAAATTGCTTCTGCATTGGATTGCTCTGAAAATACTGTGAAATCTCGTTTAAAATATGGCAGAGATAATCTGAAAATAAAGGCAGAGGGTTTGCAGAAGAAAGGATACAAGCTATACACTGCTGCACCGTTGCCGTTACTGCTTTACTTGCTTCGCACAGAATGCGCTTCTTTGTCGGCCGATGCTTCTTTTGCAGCAGTAGGAAATCAAATAGCAAAGAAATTATTTCATTCACCTGTTGTGGCAAATGGTTCTGATTTATCTGCTGGAACAAAACATGTAGCAAAAGCGGGTAGCCAGGCAACAAAGAGCGGCTTATTACATACTGCGGCCGGGAAAATAGCTGTGGTGGCAGTGGGACTTTGTATTACAGGCGGAGCAATGTTTTATGGCGTGTCACAGATGCAATCCAAAGACCAGACACCCCAAAAAGAGGTTCCTAAAAAGCAAGGAACGGCAGTAGAAACTCCGACTGTAAAGGAATTGCAAGATGCCGATTACACAAAGTTAATTGCGGGTAATCTTACGAAAGAAGAATTGCAATTTGTTTTGGCATATGGCCCTGATGAAATCCCCAAACAGGGATTTCAGGACAGTGATTACGGGGAGATACTAAATTCTCTCTGTAATGCTAGGGCAGAAGATGGGGCTGAACCATTTATTAAAGAGTATGGGCATACTACGGATTGGAAAATGCAATATTCTGCGGAAGATTTAAACCGTATGTTTCTTTCCTTTACGGACTATCAGCTTAAGGAAGGAGATAACACTTTGGGTTCCCGGGATGTATCGGTAAGCGGAGATATAGTGACTTATGGTCCTACTTCCACCGGGGCTGTAGCAGGGGCAGAGATTACATCGGCAGCATATACCGAGGAAGAAATGGAGATTTATTATACATATAGTTTTATAAATACGGGGATGGCCGAGTCAGGTATACCCGAAAAGGTAGTTGAAAAAAGGGCTGTCCTGAAGCCGGACGAGACTGGAATGTACCAGATTGTAAAAATTGAAGAGGTGCAGGAAGAACAGAGCGAAGAGGAAGAATCAACGGAACAAGGACAGACCATAGAAGAGATTTATGCCGAGGTACGACAGGCGGTTGCAAATGGGGAACCCGGATATGATTTCCCGAATGTAGCACCTCTCACGGGACAATATGGATACTTTTTATATGATTTGGACGGAGACGGAATCGAAGAGTTGATTGTAGGGGCTGAATTTACAGATGGTAACGGAACCATAAATGTACGGGCATGCCATGCCTATAGCTGCGAAAAGTCGGGAAATGGATATAAATTAAAAACAATTGACGGTGAGGTATATGCACCGACACTCTGGCTTATGGCAGATGGGTCAGGGATTTACCGTCAGGACTTTTCCAGAGGAACAGGGCAAATCAGTATGTACAAGATAATGATACAGAACGGGGAGCTTATTACAGCGGAAACACCGGAATATCAGTTTACGATGGGTGATGATGCAAATACAACTTTTACAAATACAAATGCGCTAGTACAGTGGATTGATATTACCAATTAGCTTTGAAGATGACAGGAGAGAAAAATCATGAGAAGAAAGTCAATGACAGCAATTACAATGAGCTTTTTATTGGTAGCCACTATATTGGCTGGGTGCGGAAATAACGAACAGGCGGAAGTGAAAGAGACAACCGACAGGACAGCAACAAAAACCGCCACCTTCGATAAGACAGAAATCGGGAACGTTATTGCGAAAGACCCAGTAAAATTGTCTGACCTGCTTTATAAGGTCGTGCTTAAGAAGGGCCAGACTGTGAAAGAGGCAAGCCTTTTTTATGGCGGGGAGACAATTAAGCTGGAGACAGGCAAAGACCCGACGACTGGGACAAAGCTTTACACCGCTGCAAAAGATAAAGCTATCAAAGAATTGGTGGATAAGAATAACGTACCAAATGCGATACTTACCTTCACCACACCGACCAAGACCGCATCGGATTTAAAGGTATCCTTTACTCTTGTGGATAAAGACAAGAAGACAAGTACCGAATCCGTGAACATCAAGGTGCATGTTCTGCCGGAAACCATAAAACCAGTGAAAGCCATCACACAGAACTTAAAGCTGTCTGAGAATTTAAAAGACTATGACTTCGATGTCCGTGCCAAGAACATTGCAGACAAGGTGAAAGAGGTCGAATCCATCACCGTCAAGAAGTCAGATGTCAAGTTCGGGAGAGCCGGGCATTATACGGTAACTTATGAAGTGAAGCTCGCACCAGAGAACGTGGATGTAACGACCGATACGGAAGTGGTGGACAAAGAGACAGAGAAAGACCTGCCGAAAGACGAAGTGGTAAAAGAGAATGTCAAGCCAGACAGCACCGTGGAAGTGGAAACGGATGTGGAGGTGACGGACAAGAAAGATGACGGCGTCATCGCTGACGAGAAAGACACCACAGCGAATACGGACAATAACGCATCTTCTGGCGGAGGCAGCAATACGCCTTCTGGCAGTGGCAGCAGCGCTCCTTCTGATTCTGGTGGAAACGCATCTTCTGATGTAGGTGGAGGCTCATCTTCAAATGCGGGTGGCGGTTCCTCATCTTCTAACGCAGGCGGAGGTTCCAGCGAACCAAAACCAGCTCCGCATACCCATAGCTGGAAAGCACATACGACAACAAAGACAGTTTGGGTACCGAATGTTGTGACAGTTGATGACTATGAAAATAGGGCACAACACACATGTGACAGTATTTGTGGTGGGTGTGGTGGCCGTTTCAACAGTCCGGCAGAGTGTTCCAATCACCAGCTTAACGGCTGTACAGGTAGTAGGCAGAATGTTGCATGTATTCATACGGAAAGGGTTGCAGTCGGTTCCCATACGGAAGACCATGGGCATAACGAGACACAGACCTATACGGACTATGAGTATTGCGATTGTGGCGCTACACGATAATGATATGAGGGGATACACATCCGTATCCCCTTTTTTAAGGAGAATGCTTGGATTGCTAAATTTTTTTCTTCTCATGTGCATGTACCTCTCTTTCCTAAACCCTATAATAGAATAACTATATAGCTAGACATCGCAGAAATGAATTTCAAAGACTGGACGCAAATCTAATCTGTAAACTTTGTGAATATTTCGAATGCGAAGTTGGCGAATTGATTGTTCATGTAAAATAGCAGGCTGTTGCTTTAGTGGAATGGAATTTATAAAAGTTGTAAGGAGCATATGGCAATGATTGAATATAGAAAATTGACAACTAAAGAATTAGAGACATTTATAGATATGCGTATTAACCAGCTTCGAGAAGAAGGCGCAACCAAGGATATTGAATGTAAAAATTTTGATTATCCCGAAAAACCCTTGAAATACAAGCACATTCGCAGGATTTCAGATTGATTTTACTACCAATTTACTACTTTTAACGGATTGCGCCTTGATATGCCGGAACATCTTGCGAGCATGAAACAACCCAATACAAACGCGACGCACTGGCGGCGCGGCACGTCGGCAATCACACAATTTCATATAGCACCGCACTGGCGGCGTTACCTTATCCCAACCGGGAAACAAGGAACGCCGCTATTTTTTTACCCTCATGTTACGCAGTAGGGGCAAAAAGAGTCTTGCTACACAAGGCTTTGCGGGTACGGTTTTCACAGGGTAAGGGATTGATACCTAAACCCTTAAAATCGCTGTTCTACCGCGTAACAAATATGCAGCAAAGGAGTTGATGAAGCTATGGCAGTTTTCCGCGTGGAGAGAAACACAGGATATACGGTTATGAGCAACCACCATTTACGCAACAAAGAACTTTCCCTAAAGGCAAAAGGGCTGTTATCGCAAATGCTGTCCTTGCCGGAGGATTGGGACTATACCCTTGCGGGACTGTCCTATATCAACCGGGAAAAAATCGACGCTATCCGCGAAGCTGTCCGGGAGCTTGAAAGAGCCGGATATATTCAGCGTTCAAGGGAGCGCGACGAGAAAGGACGCTTGCGGGGAACTGATTACATCATCTATGAGCAGCCGCCTAACTTGGATTTACCTACATTGGAAAATCCAACATTGGAAAATCCTACGCAGGAAAAACCTACGTTGGAAAATCCAATGCAATTAAATAAAGATATACAAAAGACTGACTTACCAAAAAAAGAAAAATCAAATACGGATTTATCAAGTAACCATTCCATTCCTATCCTTTCCCCTAACCCCTCTCCTTTGAGGGAAGAAACGGCAGAGCCGGAACGGAAAGGAACGGAAGCGGCAGACGCATACAGCGTGTATGAGGAAATCATCAAGGACAATATCGAGTATGAGCATTTTATCAAGCATACCAACATTGACAGGGAACGCTTGGACGAGATTGTGTCCCTTATCCTTGAAACTGTCTGCACCAAACGAAAGACAATTCGTATCGCCGGGGACGATTATCCGGCAGAGCTTGTCAAAGCAAAGTTTATGAAGCTGAACAGCAGCCACATTGAATTTGTCTTTGACTGCATGAAAGAGAACACCACGAAAATCCGTAACATCAAGCAATATCTGAAAGCGGTACTTTTCAACGCGCCCAACACCATTGACAGCTATTACACCGCCCTTGTCAACCACGATATGTACGGCGGCTATTAAAAAACAGGAGGATTTTAATATGACACAGAAAACAGGAGCTTTGATTTTTGATGAAACGGCAGACCGTTACGACATTCGCTTTGACCTTAACGACTACTACGGAGGATTGCATTGTGGGGATTGCCTTGAAGTGTTTGTACGCGGCAAATGGAAGCCGACCCGCATGGAGTACGGGGACAACTGGTATCTTGTCGGTGTGAGGGCTTCGGATTTGAACGGGCTGCGGGTGCGTATCTAAAGGCGGCATGAAAAATGTACGCCTTATTTTTATGCCCCGAAGCGGCACACCACCCTAACCAAACTATGAAAGGAGGGATTTCATGCAAGATGAAGTCAATGAAAAAGTCGTGTCTTTAGCAATCAAAACATCTAAGCTGACCGCCGAAGTGCTGCAAAAGGCTATGAAAGCCCTGCTTGCCAAAGGCAAAGGGCAGCTAACCAAAGCCCCGCATGGGAAAATCACTATGCGGCAGCTTATGAAGCAGGGAGAAAAGGTTTCCAACATTGAGATTACCGACCAAAATATCAAAGCCTTTGACCCTATCGCAAGGAAAAGCGGGCTTGATTACAACGTCAAGAAGATTGAGAACGGCAAGCCGCCGACCTATCTTGTGTCTTTTAAGGGCAAGGATATTGACGTTATGACCGAAGCGTTCCGGGAATTTACCGCAAAGAAATTAGGCAGGGATAAAAAGCCCTCTATCCGCAAGCTGCTTTCCACTCTGAAAGACAAGGCGGCAGCTCTGAACGCACAGAAGGACAAAGTGAAGAAAAAGGACAGGGAGGTATCGCTATGAAGCCGGAACTTAAAAAGCTGCTTATCCTAAATGCCCCCTATCTGCTCTTTGTCTATCTCTTTGACAAAATCGGACAAGCGGTACGCCTTGCGCCGGGGGCTGACCTTTCCGGCAAGGTGCTTTCCCTTGCAGACGGCTTTTCCGCTGCCTTTGCAACCCCGCTTCCGAGCCTTGCCCCTATGGATTTGCTTATCGGTATTGTGGGGGCTGTCCTTATCCGGCTTATGGTGTACTTCAAAGGCAAGAACGCGAAGAAATACCGAAAAGGTATCGAATACGGTTCAGCCCGTTGGGGCAACGCCGAAGATATAAAGCCCTATACCGACCCGGTATTTCAAAATAACGTGCTTCTGACACAGACGGAACGGCTTACCATGAACAGCCGCCCGAAGCAGCCGAAGTATGCAAGGAATAAAAATATCCTTGTTATCGGGGGAAGCGGCAGCGGCAAGACGAGATTTTTTGTGAAGCCCAACTTAATGCAAATGCACTCAAGCTACGTTGTAACTGACCCGAAAGGTACGGTTTTAGTCGAGTGTGGGAAGCTCTTACAGCGCGGCGGGTATCGGATAAAGGTGCTGAACACGATAAATTTTAAGAAATCCATGCGTTATAATCCCTTTGCCTATATCCGCAGCGAAAAAGACATTTTGAAACTGGTAAATACCTTGATTGCCAACACCAAAGGGGACGGGGAAAAAGCCGGGGAGGATTTTTGGGTAAAATCGGAACGGCTCTTTTACTGCGCCCTTATCGGCTACATTTGGTACGAAGCCCCGGAGGAAGAAAAGAACTTCACGACGCTGCTTGAAATGATAAATGCCAGTGAAGCCCGCGAGGACGACCCGGAATTTCAGTCCCCCGTTGACCTCATGTTTGAACGGTTGGAGGAAAAAGACCCGGAACACTTTGCCGTCCGGCAGTACAAGAAATTCCTGTTATCTGCGGGAAAGACACGAAGCTCTATTCTCATTTCCTGCGGTGCGCGGCTTGCCCCTTTTGACATTAAGGAGCTGCGCGACCTTATGGAAACCGACGAAATGGAGCTTGACACCATAGGCGACCGCAAGACCGCCCTGTTTGTTATCATCAGCGACACCGACGATACTTTTAACTTTGTCGTGAGTATTCTTTACACGCAGCTTTTCAATCTGCTTTGCGACAAGGCAGATGATGAATACGGCGGCAGGCTGCCCGTCCATGTGCGCTGTCTGTTAGACGAGTTTGCAAATATCGGGCAGATACCGAAGTTTGAAAAGCTCATAGCCACCATACGAAGCCGGGAAATCTCCGCGTCGATTATCTTACAGTCGCAAAGCCAGTTAAAGGCAATCTATAAGGACAACGCCGATACCATAGTCGGCAACTGCGACACCACCCTTTTCTTGGGCGGCAAGGAGAAAACCACCCTCAAAGAAATGTCGGAAATCTTGGGGAAAGAAACCATTGACAGCTTCAACACTTCCGAGAACCGGGGGCGCGAGGTATCGCATGGGCTGAACTATCAGAAGTTAGGCAAGCAGCTTATGACGGAAGATGAAATAGCGGTTATGGACGGCGGGAAATGTATTTTACAGCTACGAGGGGTGCGCCCGTTCTTCTCTGATAAGTACGACATTACAAAGCACCCCAACTATAAATATCTTTCCGACTATGACAAGAAAAATACTTTTGATATGGAAAAGCATTTAAGGCGCAGACCCGCCCTTGTGAAGCCGGACGAAGTATTTGACTACTACGAAATCAGCGAAAGCGATTTGCAGGAGGACACCGACCATGAATAGACGTATCAGAAAGAAAAAGGACAAGAAAATCACAGAAGCCATAAACGGGCTTGTTTCGATTGCTGAACGACGGGAACAGCAGCGGCAGGCTGCTATCCGGCAGTTTGTGAAACGGTGTGAAGCCCTGTATGAGCAGCAGCGAAAAGAAAGGAGGAATTGACGCAGTAACAAAGAAAAAGACAACTTGCATGATACGCGCCCCTACAAAAATTCCTATCGCCCACACTGACAACTGAATACCGCCGCGCAGCAGACATTTAGGCAGCGCGGGGACTTATGACCGCGGCAGTTTGAAAACTGACCGCCGTTTTTTATGCCCTTTTACGGGCAAGCCGCATTTGCGGCAGAAAGGAGTTTTATGGAATTTTTCAACAGCGCAATCGGCGTATTACAGACTTTGGTTATCGCTCTTGGAGCAGGACTTGGCATTTGGGGCGTTATCAATCTCTTGGAGGGCTACGGAAATGATAATCCGGGCGCAAAATCACAGGGCATTAAGCAGCTCATGGCGGGCGGCGGCGTTGCCCTTATCGGCACTATCCTTGTACCTCTGCTTTCCGGCTTGTTCGGTTAAGCGCGGGTAGCTGCCTATGCAGAGCATACTTGACGCGATTAACGAATGGATAAAGGAAATCCTTATCGGAGCGATAAACGGTAATCTGTCAACTATGTTCGGGGACGTAAACGAAAAAGTCGGGACTATCGCAAACGAGGTAGGACAGACCCCGCAGGGTTGGAACGCAAATATTTTCAGCATGATACAGACCCTTTCTGAAAATGTAATCGTTCCGATTGCGGGGCTTGTCATTACCTATGTCCTATGCTACGAGCTAATCAGCATGGTAACGGAAAAGAACAATATGCACGACATAGACACATTCATGTTCTTTAAGTGGATATTCAAAGCCTTTGTCGCGGTGTTTATCGTAACCAACACGTTCAACATCACAATGGCGGTCTTTGATATGGCGCAGCATATCGTTTCCGGCGCAGCGGGGGTTATCGGCGGCGATACGAATATCGACGTTGCCGAAGCCCTTGCCGCCATGCAGGAGGGGCTTGAAGATATGGAAATCCCCGAACTGCTCTTACTTGTGCTTGAAACAAGCCTTGTAAGCCTTTGCATGAAAATCATGTCCGTACTGATAACCGTTATCCTCTACGGCAGAATGATAGAGATTTACCTTTACTGTTCGGTATCGCCTATTCCATTTGCGACCATGACCAACAGAGAATGGGGACAGATTGGAAACAACTACCTAAAAGGGCTGTTCGCTCTTGGTTTTCAAGGCTTCCTCATTATGATATGTGTCGGTATTTACGCCGTACTGGTAAACGATATGATAATCGCAGACAATCTGCACAGCGCGGTATTTTCCCTTGCCGCCTATACGGTTATCCTCTGTTTTTCCCTGTTCAAATCCGGCACACTGGCAAAATCCATATTCAACGCCCACTAAGGGCAGAAAGGAGGTATTTTCTTGGCGTATGTACCTGTACCCAAAGACCTTTCCAAAGTCAAAACAAAAGTCGCTTTCAATCTGACAAAGCGGCAAATCGTTTGTTTTGCGGCGGCTCTCTTAATCGGACTGCCGCTGTTTTTTTTGCTCAAAGGCAGCGCAGGGACAAACCTTGCGGCTATGGCGATGATTGTCGTCATGCTCCCCTGTTTCCTGCTTGCCATGTATGAAAAACATGGGCAGCCCCTTGAAGTGGTGGTAAGAAATGTCGTTCAGACAAAGTTTACCCGCCCAAAGGAGCGACCTTACAGAACCGAAAACCTATACGCTGTCTTGGAAAAGCAGCGAAAACTTGAAAAGGAGGTATCAGCGATTGTCAAAAGGACAAACAAAAAAGACGCGGGAAGCCGCAGGAAACAGGCGTAAGCTGACCCGCGCCGAAAAGAAACAGATTGCCGAAGCTATCCGAAAGGCAAAGGGGGACGGCAAAGCCCGCACCGCACAGCAGACCATTCCTTACCTTGCCATGTACCCGGACGGTATCTGCAAGGTTACGGAAAAGAGATATTCAAAGTGCGTCGTGTTCGAGGACATCAATTATCAGCTTGCACAGGCAGACGATAAGACCGCCATTTTTGAAAACTGGTGCGATTTCCTCAACTACTTTGACGCGAGCGTGAGCGTGCAGCTTTCTTTCATCAATCAAGGGACGCAGCGGGAACAGGCAGAAAAAGCTATCACTATCCCGGCACAGGAGGACGCTTTTAACTCTATCCGCACCGAGTATTCGGATATGCTGAAAAATCAGCTTAGTAAAGGCAACAACGGGCTTGTGAAGCACAAATACATTACCTTTACCGTTGAAGCCGATAACAAGGCGGCTGCAAAATCAAGACTTTCCCGTATCGAAACCGACGTGTTTAACAATTTCAAGGTGCTTGGCGTAACCGCCCGCCCCTTATCCGGCTATGAACGCTTAAAGGTGCTGCATGGGGTATTCCACCCGGAGGGCGAGCCGTTCTCCTTTTCCTTTGACTGGCTTACCCCGTCGGGGCTGTCTACAAAGGATTTTATCGCCCCGTCCTCTTTCCGTTTTGGCGAGGGCAGATATTTCCGCATGGGGAAGAAAATCGGCGCGGCGAGCTTCCTTGAAATCCTTGCGCCGGAGCTTAACGACCGTATGCTTGCCGACATACTGGACTTGGAAACAGGGGTAATCGTCAATTTACATATCCGCAGTATCGACCAGTCGGAAGCAATCAAGACCATTAAGCGCAAAATCACAGACCTTGACAAGATGAAGATTGAGGAACAGAAAAAAGCGGTTAGAAGCGGCTATGACATGGATATAATCCCGTCCGACCTTGCCACCTTTGGCAGCGAAGCAAAGAACTTGTTGCAGGACTTACAGAGCCGCAACGAGCGAATGTTTCTCCTTACGTTCCTTGTGGTAAACATGGCAGACACGAAGCGGAAACTGGAAAATGATATTTTCGCTGCGGCGGGTATCGCACAGAAATACAACTGCCGCCTGACACGCCTTGACTATCAGCAGGAAGCAGGGCTTTTATCCAGTGTGCCGATTGGGGAAAACCTTATCCCGATACAACGGGGGCTTACCACATCAAGCACCGCTATTTTCATTCCCTTTATCACGCAGGAGCTTTTTCAGACGGGGCAAGCCCTGTACTATGGCTTGAACGCCCTTTCTAACAACATGATACTCTGCGACAGAAAGCAGCTCAAAAATCCCAACGGGCTTATATTGGGAACGCCGGGAAGCGGAAAATCTTTTGCGGCAAAAAGGGAAATGACAAATGCTTTCCTCATTACCGACGACGACATTATCATCTGCGACCCGGAAGCCGAGTATTTTTCCCTTGTGCAGCGTCTTAATGGGCAAGTGATACGTCTTTCCCCTACGGGCAGGGGCATTGACGGCAAGCCCCAGTATGTAAACCCTATGGACATAAACCTTAATTACAGCGAGGACGACAACCCCCTTGCGCTGAAAAGTGATTTTATCCTTTCCCTTTGCGAGCTTGTTATCGGAGGCAAGGAGGGTTTGCAGCCTGTCGATAAGACCGTCATTGACAGGGCTGTAAGAAATGTGTACCGCCCGTTCCTTGCAGACCCCGACCCGGCAAAAATGCCTATCTTGGGCGACCTTTACGACGAGCTGTTAAGACAGCCGGAGCCGGAAGCTGCCCGTATCGCGGCGGCATTGGAGCTGTATGTTTCCGGCAGCCTTAACGTATTCAACCACAGAACCAACGTGGAACTTTCTAACCGCCTTGTCTGCTTTGATATAAAGCAGCTTGGAAAGCAGCTTAAAAAGTTAGGTATGCTCATTGTGCAAGACCAGACATGGAACAGGGTAACGATAAACCGGGCAGAGAAAAAGGCGACCCGCTACTATATGGACGAATTTCACTTGCTCTTAAAAGAGGAACAGACCGCCGCTTACAGCGTGGAGATTTGGAAGCGTTTCCGTAAATGGGGCGGTATCCCAACAGCCATTACGCAGAACGTCAAAGACCTTTTGGCAAGCCGCGAGGTGGAAAATATCTTTGAGAACAGCGATTTTGTCCTCATGCTCAATCAAGCGCAGGGCGACCGTACTATCCTTGCAAAGCAGCTTAATATTTCCCCGCAGCAGATGAAGTATGTTACCCACACCGAAGCGGGCGAGGGGCTTATCTTCTATGGAAATGTGGTGCTGCCTTTTGTAGACCGCTTCCCGAAAGATACCGAGCTTTACAGGGTAATGACAACGAAGCCGGAGGAAGTTTCCGAAAGCGGAAAGTGAGGTGCAGACCATGAAGCAATATAAATCCCGCGATAAAATCACACAGAAAATGACCCGCGACGGGCTTATTGAGGTAAACGAAACACAGCAGACCGCCGAGCGTATCAGTAAACGGGAACAGGACGCGGATTTTCAAAAGTCCCCGGAGCAGCAAGCGGCGCAGGACGGGACGCAGCTTCAAGGTGTAGCGTCCCAAACTTCCCCGTTACCCCACGCACCGGGAGCTTCCCCCGCAAGGGACACCGCCACAGCAGAGCGCGTTATGGAGCATATCGAAGCAGCACAGACCCGCAGAGCCAGTAAAAAAGCGGTACATAAAGCACAGGAGGAAGTTACCGTACAAACAACATCTTCCCGCTTGCAGTTTACCGAGGAAGAACTTGCCGTCCCGGAACTGGAATGCTATATTGAGAAATCAAACAAAGCCGCTGACCGACTGGACGCAGCAAAGGCAGCTATCCCGAAGCAAAAGAAACTGGTTAAGGAGCGCACCTTTGACGAAGCCGCAGGAAAGGCAAAGACCCGACTTCACTTTGAAGAACAGGAAAAACCGATACCCGGCGGCAAAAAAGGAAACCCGCTGTCCCGCCCCGCACAGGAAGCAGGGATTTTCGTCCACAACAAGATACATTCCGTTGAAAAGGACAATTCCGGCGTTGAGGGGGCGCATAAATCGGAGGAACTTGCCGAGCGCGGCGCGAAATACGGGGCGCGGAAGTTAAAACAGGGCTACCGCAGCCATAAGCTGAAACCTTACCGGGAAGCGGCAAAGGCAGAAAAGGCAGCATTTAAGGCAAACGTCAACTTCCAGTATCACAAAACCCTGCACGACAACCCGCAGCTTACTTCTAACCCGCTTTCCCGTTTCATGCAGAAACAGCAGATAAAACGCCAGTATGCAAAGGCGGCAAAGAAAGGAGGGGCAAAAGCCGCAGCGGAAGCCACAAGAAAGACGGCGAAGAAAACCGCCGAGGAAACGAGGAAAGCCGCCGCATTTGCGGCAAGACACCCGGCGGGCATTTTGATTGCAGTTGCCGCGCTGCTTCTCTTTATTATGATTTCCGCAGGGCTGTCCTCTTGCGGGGCTATGTTTTCGGGCTTGACAAACGGGGTGCTTGGCACTTCCTACACATCCGAGGACAGCGACCTTGTGGCAGTTGAAAACAACTATGCCGCATTGGAAAACGGGCTGCAAAGTGAGATTGACAATATCGAAAGCACCCACCCCGGCTATGATGAATACCGCTACGACCTTGACAGTATCGGGCATAACCCCCACGAACTTGCGTCTTATTTGACCGCCCTCTTGCAGAGCTACACCCCGCAGAGCGCACAGGCAGAGCTTGAACGTATCTTTTCCATGCAGTACACCTTGACGCTGACCGAGGAAGTGGAAATACGCTACCGCACCGAAACAAGTACCGACCCGGAAACCGGGGAAACCACCACCGAGGAAGTCCCTTATGAGTATTACATCTTGAATGTGAAACTGACAAATAAGCTGATTTCCGAGCTTGCGGAGGAACTTCTTACGCCACAGCAGCTTGAAATGTTTCATGTGTACTTGGAAACAAGCGGCAACAAACCGCTGATTTTTGGCGGCGGTTCTCCCGACGGAAGCCCGTCTGAGGATTTAAGCGGCGTGGAGTTTGTAAACGGTACGCGCCCCGGAAATCAAGAGCTTATGGAACTTGCAAAACAGCAAGTCGGAAACGTGGGCGGCTACCCTTACTGGTCTTGGTACGGCTTTAACAGCCGCGTGGAATGGTGCGCCTGTTTTGTATCATGGTGCTACAATCAAGCCGGAAAAAGCGAACCCCGATTTGCGGGCTGCGAATGGCAGGGTGTCCCTTGGTTTCAGTCAAGGGGACAATGGGGCGCACGCGGCTATGAGAATATCGCACCGGGCGACGCAATCTTTTTCGATTGGGATTTAGACGGTGTTGCCGACCATGTGGGGCTTGTGCTTGGCAGGGACGGCAGCCGCGTCTATACCGTTGAGGGCAATTCCGGCGACGCTTGCAAGATAAAGAGCTATGACCTTAACTATCAATGTATCAAAGGCTACGGGCTGATGAACTGGTAAAGCAGCCCAAAAAAAGAAAGGAGAAATGACCTATGGCAAACAATAAAATCGACCGTATCAATAAGGAAATCGCAAAGACCCGCGAGAAAATCACAGAGTATCAGAACAAGTTAAAAGGACTGGAAGCGCAGAAAACCGAAGCGGAAAACCTTGAAATCGTGCAGCTTGTACGAGCTATGCGTCTGACCCCGCAGGAACTGAACGCTATGCTGTCCGGCGGCGGTATTCCCGGCATGACTGCCGCACCCGCAGAAGAAAACGAACAGGAGGAAAATGCAGATGAAGAATAAACTGAAAAAGACCATGACTGCCCTTTGTGCCGCCCTTATCCTTATGGGCGGTTTTTCTGTCCCTGCCTATGCACAGGGCGCAGCCACAGAGCCGCCCGCCGGGGACGCGACCAACGACAGTAATGTAGTTGTGGAGGAAAAAGAGGAAACGCCGCCCCTTACCCCAAAGGGAAACGCTACACTGGTTGACGATTACGGCGGCAATAAGCAACTTATCACTGTTACCACCAAAGGCGGCAACTATTTCTATATCCTCATTGACCGCGCCGCCGAGGGCGAACAGACCGTACATTTCCTAAATCAAGTGGACGAAGCCGACCTTATGGCACTGACCGAAAACGGCGAAGCTGCCAAAAAGCCGGAAATCTGTAACTGTACGGAAAAATGCGAAGTCGGAAAGGTAAACACGTCCTGCCCGGTATGTGTTACCAGTATGACAGGCTGCACAGGCAAAGAACCTACCCCAACACCAACGGAGCAGCCGGAAGAACTGAAAGAAAAAGGCGGCAATCCCGGTGTGGTGCTTGCCTTAGTCCTCTTTGCCCTGCTTGGTGGCGGCGCAGCGTTCTACTACTTTAAGTTTCTAAAGCCGAAGCAGAATGTAAAGGGCGATACCGACCTTGAAGATTTTGAATTTGAGGACTACGACGAGGACGAGCCGGAAGCAGATACCGGGGAAACTCCCGAAGATGAAGAAACGGAGGAAGAAACCCTATGACCCTGTTTACCAACAATCCCTTTGAAAAGATGATGATACAGAAACCGAACGGGCGGCGTGATAATGCGCCGCCTGTTCCTTATCCCCCTGCTTGTGCTTCCTGCCCTTACAAGGGACAGTCCCCTTGTGTGGGGTACTGTCTGAAACAGGTACAGGAGAAAAAGAAAACCGAGCCGGAACGCTGAAAGGAGGAACTTATATTTGATTTTAGTTATCGCAGAAAAGCCCAGTGTGGCACAGACAATCGCTGCCGTACTGGGGGCAAAGGAAAAGAAAGACGGATTTCTCACAGGAAGCGGCTATATCGTTTCTTGGTGCGTGGGACATTTGGTAGGGCTTGCGGAAGCTGCCACCTACGGGGAACAATATAAAAAGTGGAGCTATGACAGCTTACCGATTTTGCCGCAGGAATGGAAGTACACCGTTGCTTCTGACAAGGAAAAGCAATTCAAAACCCTAAAAGAGCTTATGCACCGGGCAGACGTTTCCGAAGTCGTCAATGCCTGCGACGCGGGGCGCGAGGGCGAACTCATTTTCCGCTTTGTCTATGAAATGGCGGGCTGCAAGAAACCTATGCGCCGCCTTTGGATTTCTTCTATGGAGGACAGCGCAATCAAAGAGGGCTTTTCCCGTCTGAAGAACGGCGAGGAATACGACGCGCTCTTTGCTTCCGCATTGTGCAGGGCAAAGGCTGACTGGTTAATCGGTATCAATGCCACCCGCCTTTTCTCTGTCCTTTACAATCATACCTTGAACGTGGGACGCGTACAGACCCCGACCTTAAAAATGCTTGTTGACCGGGACGCAGCGATTACCACATTTAAGAAAGAAAAATACTACCATGTGCGCCTTGTCTTATCCGGCGCGGAAGCTGCAAGCGAAAAACTATCTGACCGTTCCGAAGCTGACAAGCTGAAAGCTGCTTGCGAAGTGTCAAAAGCAGTCTGTGCTTCCCTTGTGAAAGAGAAAAAGACCGCAGCCCCGCCGAAGCTCTTTGACCTTACTTCTTTACAGAGGGAAGCAAACCGCCTGTTCGGTTATACCGCAAAGCAGACCCTTGACCTTGCACAATCTCTGTATGAAAAAAGACTTCTTACTTATCCGAGAACAGACAGCGCATTTCTGACCGACGACATGAGCGACACAGCGGCGGGCATTATCAAGCTGCTTTGTGGGAAATTTTCTTTTATGGCGGGAAAAGACTTCACGCCGGAGCTTGGAAAGGTGCTGAACAGTAAAAAGGTATCAGACCACCATGCCATTATCCCGACTATGGAGCTTGCAAAGACCGACCTTGCCACGCTGCCGGAAAGCGAAAGGAATATCCTTACCCTTGCCGGGGCGCGTCTGCTCATGGCGACCGCTGCACCGCATACCTTTGAAGCGGTTACAGCAGTTTTTGAATGTGCCGGACAGTCTTTTATCGCAAGGGGAAAAACGGTGCTGTCCGACGGGTGGAAAGAGATTGACCGAAGATACAGGGCAGCCTTAAAGAACAAGCCCGAAACGGACGACGCAGACAGTGACACAGAAAAGACCCTGCCGCCATTTACCGAGGGACAGACCTTTGAAAATCCGACGGCAAAGGTAACGGAGCATGACACAACACCGCCAAAACCTCACAACGAAGCGTCGCTGCTCTCTGCTATGGAGCGCGCCGGAAGTGAGGACACCGACCCGGACGCAGAACGCAAAGGGCTTGGAACTCCCGCCACCCGCGCCGCCGTCATTGAAAAACTGGTAAAGGGCGGCTTTGTGGAGCGAAAAGGCAAGCAGCTACTTCCCACAAAGGACGGTATCAATCTTGTGTGTGTCCTGCCGGACACCTTGACAAGCCCGCAGCTTACCGCAGAATGGGAAAACAATCTGACGCAGATTGCCAAAGGCAAGGCAGACCCCGCCGCATTTATGGAGGGTATCGAGGATATGGCGCGGGAACTGGTAAAGACCTATCCGTTTCTTTCTGATGATAAAGCGCAGATGTTCAAGCCGGAACGGGAAGCGTTGGGAAGCTGCCCCCGCTGCGGTTCTCCTGTCTATGAGGGAAAGAAAAACTACTATTGCAGCAATAAGGAATGTAGCTTTACCATGTGGAAAAATGACCGTTTCTTTGAAGAACGAAAAGTAACCTTTACCCCCAAAATTGCCGCTGCACTCTTACAATCCGGCAAAGTAAATGTGAAAAAGCTCTATTCCCCAAAGACGGGCAAAACCTACGACGGAACTATCGTATTGGCTGATACAGGCGGGAAATATGTCAACTACCGCATTGAACTGTCGAAGAAGAAATAACTGAATAGCAAGCATAGGAAAAGAGTACCCTTTTCCGTAAAATCCCTGCTTTCTCTACCGAGAACGGCGGGGATTTTTGCTTGTTGGGAAGTTTCCCAAACCCTCTGTTTTATGGAGGGTTTTACCCTCTGAAACCGAAGAAAGGAGGTTACACATGGCAAGTTTACGGGACACCGTAAAGGACTATCAAGAAGAATTAAGGGACGGTATCGCTTGGGTGGCGTTTTGGAAAACGGGACGTTCTTGGAACGCCGAATATTTCCACCTTGAAATGAGCGACTACATTTACCCGGAGGACAGAAGCCGCATGGAAGAAATCAAACAGGCTGACCCTGCCGCCGTTGTGGTAAACGGCTATTATTCCGGCTATCTTGGCGAGGATATGAACCTTGACGAGCTGACCGCCGGGGTGCGCCGCCACTACGAAAACGGATATAGCAATATCGGGGAATTTATCGAAGCCCACGACGACAGGCTGCCGCCGGAGCTTATCGAGGAAGCAAGAGCCGCCGCCCACGCTGCGGGGCTTCCTTTCTCTGAAAAAGCCTACCGGGACGGCGAAGAACCCGACCCCTATATTTTTGACGGGAGCATGAGCATGGAGGACTACGAACTTATGCACCGTATGATTGAAAACGAAAGGAGCGAACGCATGGTAGAAACGATTTTAAGCGGGTATCTTTCTAATCTTGGAAAGTACACCGAGGGCAGACCTGCGGGCGAATGGGTATCATTCCCCACGACTGCCGAGCATTTGAAAGAAGTCTTTGACCGTATCGGGATAGACGGCAAAAACTACGGGGAGCTGCATATCACAGAATACCAGTCCTCTATTGCAGGACTGGCAGGAAAATTGACCGAGCTTGAAAGCCTTGACGAACTGAACTATTTGAGCGAACTTTTGAAAATGCAGTTTGACGACGACCGGGAAAAATTTGTTGCAGCTATGGAATACGGCGACCATACAAGGGACTTGCAGGATATTATCAACCTTGCACAAAACCTTGATTGTTACTGGCTTTACCCGTCCGTACAGAGTGAGGAAGATTACGGGCATTATCTGATTGAAGAACTGGACGAGTTGGAGCTGCCCGAAGAAGCAAAAAAATATTTCATGTATGAGGAATACGGGCGGGACGCTGCTATCAATGACGGGGGCAGCTTTACCGAGCAGGGCTATATCTACAATAACCGCAACACCTTTACACAGTGGTACGACGGGCGCGACGTGCCGGAGGAATACCGGGTAACGCCGCAGCCGCCAGTACAGGAAAAGGAACAGGCAGACCTTGACGCTTCCGCAGCCATACAAACCGCCGCCACAGAGCAGCCCCCGGTTCTCCCGATTATCCTATCTTCTGAAAAGCCCGCCGATAAAATGAAAGAGATTACCGACCGACTGGAACAGGGAATTTTAGGACTGTATGAAAGCGACCGTTACGCCGATTATCTGCGTACCATGTCAAAATTCCATGATTACAGCCTTAACAATACAATCCTTATCGCCATGCAGGGCGGCAATCTTGTGAAAGGCTATAAACAATGGGAAAAGGAATTTGACCGCCATGTAAAGCCCGGAGAAAAAGCTATCAAGATACTTGCACCGTCCCCGTTTACCGTCAAGAAGCAGGTGGAAAAAATCGACCCGGACACCCAAAAGCCTGTTTTCGATAAGGACGGAAAACCTGTTACCGAAGAAAAAGAAATCAAGATACCCGCTTTTCGTGTAGTATCTGTCTTTGATATTTCACAGACCGAGGGAAAAGAACTTCCTGCCCTTACCTATGAGCTTACGGGCAACGTGGAACAATACAAGGATTTTTTCGCTGCCCTTGAAAAGACTTCCCCGTTTGCTATGGGATTTGAAGCACTAAGCGGCGGCGTAAAAGGACGCTGCAATTATGAGGAAAAGCGTATCTTCATCAACGAGGGCATGGACGAATTGCAGAATATCAAGACCGCAATCCATGAAATCGCCCACGCCACGCTGCATGATACCGCCCTTGCCATGCCGGAACGCCCCGACCGCCGCACCCGCGAGGTACAGGCGGAAAGCGTCGCCTATGCGGTCTGCCAACATTACGGGCTTGATACGTCGGACTATTCTTTTGGGTATATCGCCGGGTGGAGCAGCGGAAAAGAACTTGCAGAACTGAAAGGCTCTCTTGAAACAATCCGCAGCACCGCCGCAAATCTGATTGATACCATAGACGGACATTTTGCAGAAATCCAAAAGGCACAGGATAAGGAACAGACCACCGAACAGGCACAGCCCGCACAGGAAGCCGCCAAACAGCCCGAAACAAAAGCAGCCGCGCCGGAGCTTCCCGAAGAAACAGCCCCGGTACAGGAAAAAGAAGCACAGCCGGAACAGGCTGCACCCGCCGCCCCTTATTATACTATCAATGAAGCTGCCGCCAAACGTGCAAAGGATATGAACAGTTTTTCCGATTATAAGCAAGGCAGCGCGACGGCTGAATACAGGCACTATGTAGATGAAGCCGTACAACTTGCAGAAAGGCAGAAACAGCGGGTAGACCCGATGTACCATGAGAAAATCGACAGCCTGCTTGACACCTATGCCCGGAAACTGGCGGCGAACATGAATAAAGGCTATGAGATTGACGCGCGTGTTCCCTCTATCCTGATTGCGGGCGGCTCTAACTTCCCCACAAGGAAGAAAGAAAAGCAGAACGCAGCCCGCGACAGCAATTACCGGGAATGGCAGGACATACAAGGGCTTCTTGATAAAATCCGCAGTACCGGCATGGGCGGTATCAGCGCAGACGACCCGCAGGCAGTACAGAAGTTAGAAAAGAAACTGGAAAGCCTTGAAAAATCACAGGAAACCATGAAAGCCGTAAACGCCTACTACCGCAAGCATAAGACCCTTGACGGCTGCCCGCATTTACCGCCGGAGGAACTGGAAAAATTGAAAGCAGACATGGCGAGCAGTTGGCATTTGGAGGACAAGCCCTTTGCGACTTGGGCGTTATCCAACAACAGCGCAGAAATCCGGCGCGTGAAAGACCGTATCAAATCCCTTTCACAGCAAAAAGAAATCGGTTTTGTAGGTTGGGAATTTGACGGCGGCAAGGTGGAAGCAAACACCGAAGCGAACCGACTGCAAATCTTCTTTGAGGATAAGCCGGACGAAGCCACGCGGGAAGCCTTAAAAAGTAATGGCTTCCGTTGGTCGCCAAAAGCCGGGGCATGGCAGCGGCAGCTTACCAGTAACGCCTACTATGCGGCTGATTATGTGAAAGCGATTGCTCCCCTTACCGGGGAAAAGCCTACCGAGTTACAGCGGGCGCATATCCGGCAGCAAAAGGTAGCTGCACAGGAACAACCCGCACAGGAGCAGCCGGAGCAGGAAGCCCCACAGGACAAAGACACCTTTTCCATTTATCAGATAAAAGGCGGGGACGAAACAAGGGACTTGCGTTTTGAGCCTTACGACCGTCTGATTGCCGCCGGACACCGGGTAGACCCGAAAAACTATGCCCTTGTCTATTCCGCACCTCTTACGCCGGGGACTTCCCTTGAAGATATTTACACCCGCTTTAATATCGACCACCCGAAAGATTTTAAGGGACACAGCCTTTCTGTTTCCGACGTAGTGGTGCTTCATCAGAACGGGCAGGACACCGCCCACTATGTAGACAGCTTCGGTTATAAGAAAGTGCCGGAATTTTTGCAGCCGGAAAACTATCTGAAAACTGCCGAGCAGACCACCGAGCAAAACTACAACATGATTGACGGGCAGATAAACAACACCCCGACCGTCGCAGAATTGGAAGCAAAGGTAAAGACAGGAGAAACCATTTCCCTTGTTGACCTTGCGGAAACTGTCAAGGCTGACAAGGAACGTGGCAAGGCAGCAAAAACGGAAAAGAAGCCCTCTATCCGGGCGCAGCTTAAAGCAGCGAAAGAACAGACACCGAAGAAACAGGCAAAACAGAAAACACAGGATTTGGAAAGGAGCTGACGCATGAATAAGTTTGAAAACGTGGATATTTTCGCTTCTCTTGACGCTATCATGCGGCAGAATACAGGATTTTTCCAAAGTGATTTTGACATTGACAAGGAGATTATCGCAAAAGCAGCGGCAAGCCCTAACAGAGAGGATAAGACGCTGCTATGGTTTTGCCGCCCGTCCGGGACGCATTGTTTTAAGGAGCGCGACGTGTTCCTAAAGGATACCGCCGCCCACAATACATGGTGTTTTTACAAAGAGCAGACCTGCGACTGCGTTCTTGCCTATGCCGTCGAGCTGACGGGCAGGGAGCGCGGGAAAATCAAAGGCAATCTTTATGAGCTTGACTATGCAAGGCAGTATGAGCGCGTTAAGGACAATGCGCTTGCCGCCGACACAGTCAAGTTGATTTATGAGCATGGGACAAGGGAGATACCCGCCGGACAGCATTTTAACGGAAATCCCGATACTTCTTTAGGGAAGTTTGAACACTTTGAAGCAGTACCCAACGACCCGGACGCGCTACAATTCCTTTTACGGGAAGAAAAGCAAAAACGGGATAAACTGACACCGGGCGACTTCAAGGAACATACCGCCGCCCTGCGTGCTGGGCTGATTGAAGCCGAAGCGCGGCGCATTGTGCAGGAAATGAAGCGCAGGGACACGCCCAATAGCCCTAATAGGACACATTTCATGGTGGAGCTGTCCCCGACATTTATGCAGCTTGCGTCCTCTAAGGACACCGACCGTCTGTTTTCCATGTTGCCCTATAAGACACTTTCCTTTTCCAAAATCGAGGGCAGACATGGAACATACGCCTTGATTGATAAAAATGAAAACCGGGGCACAGATATTCGCAGGGTGCGCCCCTCAATCCGGGCGCAGCTTGCCGCTGACAAAAGAAAAGCCGCCCCGAAAAAGGCGGCTGTAAAATCAAAAAATCACGAATTGGAGGTATGAGCATGATTAGACTGACAGTTGAAGAAACAAACCTGTTGAGCATTTACAATGAGGACGGCAAACGTGGGCTTACAGAAAACATCAACGCTGCGCTGCCGTTCATGGACGAGGATATGCGGGAACTGGCGAAACGCACCCTTGCGAAAATCGCACCTCTGACAGAAAATGAGTATGCGGAGCTTGCTATTTTCGCCGCTGATGAGGTATGACCGGGATAAAGCGGCTTACACCACCCCAAAGCCGGAAAGTCAACAGCCTTATAAAAAAGGAGTGCTGCAACTGCGATAACGGACACTGTATTTTACTGGACGACGGGGAGGAATGTGTCTGCCCGCAGCTTATTTCCTATTCGCTTCTTTGCAAATGGTTTCAGACCGCCGTATTGCCCCTTGATAAGCTGCTGTATGCAGAGCTTTTCAAGACCGAGGATAAAAAGCGTTGTACCGAGTGCGGAACTTCTTTTGCGTCCACCTCTAACAGCGTCAAATACTGCCCGGACTGCCGGAAGCGTATTACCCGCAGACAGGCAGCGGAGCGCATGAGAAAACGGCGCGCCCTTGTTACGTAGTAGGGGCAAAAAAAGCCTTGATTTACGGGGCTTTCAGTGCTTGAAAATGACGCGGCAAGGGTTTTATACCTTATCCCCTAAAAATGACGTTCTATTGCGTAACAGATACCAAAAACGCACCTACATAAAACAGGGCGCGGACAGTCTTTTGTTGGCTGTCTGCGCCCTGTTCTTTTACTTTATTCGTGCAGTTCTTCTATATCCTTTATTCGGTTTTCCAATAGGATATACAGCTCTCCATTCTCTCCCCTTATAACCAGAGTATCATTTTCATCGGAATAAGTTCCATATTCCACACATTCTATATATCCGATAAGTGTATTTCCGTCCTCAAAAGTAATTTGGATTTTACTGTCTGCGTTAATATAAGTTTCTACGCCATAACTGCCATTTTCTAATGTTATTCTGTAACATGGTGTAATACCAACCATTTTCATAATTATTCCCGTTCCTTTCCTTTCTTCCGTTCCGGCTCTTTGCCTTGCCGCAAAATATTGTCTATGTTCTGTTTGATAACGTCGTATTCCTTGACCTGTTTTTTCAGCTTGCCATAATCAGCGTAAAGGGCTTCTTTTTGCGCTTGTAGTTTCCCGTATTCTTCCTGCATGGCGGCAAGATTGGGGAGTTTAGTAACGCCCGCCGCTTTCAGTGTCTTTACTGCCGCTTCATGGAGTATCAGACTGCTTTCCTGCTTTGCCCGGTATGCGTCCTTATCCTTTGCCCTGCGGTATGCTTCATAGACAGGTTTTGTCTTTTGGTAGGTAGTAACGTGCTTCATCAGCACCGCCATATCTGCAAGACGCTTTTCCACGCTCTTTAATGCGTCTGCTGTCTTTTCATTTTCCGCATTTACTTCCTCAATCCGGCTGACTAAATCTGCGTACTGCTCAATCTTATGTTCTGTCAAGAAATTCATAGTCTTTGCAGCCAGTTTCAGATTATGGATTTTCGCCCACTGTTCATAGCCCCGGCTCTCTTGTGCCTTGATACTGTTTTCAATGTCAATAAGCAGCGATACGCCGCGCTGCTCTTTGGGAGCTTTCGCTGCCTTTGTGCGTTTGCCCTCTATCCGTTCTCTTATGGCTTCCTCTGTATAATCTGTACCGAGAGTTTTCAGACGGGTAAAGCGTTCCTGTCCGGGAGCGCGGCAGGAGATATATTTTCCCGGCTTTATCTCATAACCCGCTGCCTGTAACCGCTGCAACAATTCTTCAAAACTTGCTACTTGGGGGATAAGCGTATCAACGGCAATTTTCAGCTTGCCTTTCCAACTTGTACCGACCTTTTCCGCTTGATATTCTGCATAGCTTTTTCCCTTGCTGCCTTTGCCCGGAACGACAACAGACAGCCCGTTTTCCCGGCACAGCTTATCGCTCATGTTCCGTATGCCGTAGTAACTGCGCTTATTGGAATTGTACTTATGGTAGTCAACAAAATTGACCGCACAAAAAATGATATGGTTATGGATATGCCCTTTGTCTATGTGGGTAGTTAAGACGTATTCATGCTGTCCCTTTGTTACCGCGTCGGCAAGCTGCTTTCCGATTTCGTGGGCTTTCTCATAATCTACTTCTCCCGGCTCAAAGGACTGTATCAAATGGTGGGCGAGATTGTTTCCCTTATCTATGGCTTGTGCAAGCGTAAATCCAAACTCAATATCTGCCGTTTCATAGCTGCACCCAAAGGAGGACACAAGCATTTTCCCGTCTGTTTTATCCGGGTTTTGGATATAGTCAAGGGCTTTGCTCAACGTGCTTTTAATAGGCTTAATCTTTGTAACCGCCATATCTCCGCAAGCACCCCCTTTATTTCCTCTATGTCCTCTTGGTAAACGCTGCCTGTCGCATTGACACGCTTTGCAATCTGATTGATGTTGACCCCGATTTTCTGTATCTCTGCTGTCATGCCTTTTATATCGCTATGGTCTGTCTGAATGATATACCCGTCAATGGCAATCTTGCGAAGATACGCCGCCATGTTCCGGGTAGGGACAAGCTTCATTTTCTGTTCAATCAATGCCCTTTCTTCCTCTGTTACATAGAATTTGATTTGTATTTTTCTTTTGCGTCCGTTCATGCAATCGCTCCTTTCCATTCCGAGGGTTTGGGACACTTCCCAACAAGCAATTTTCAACCGACGCACCGCAGGACGGGAGGGCGAAAATACGGAAAAGGGTACTCTTTTCCTATGCTTGCTACGAAACTTTATCCCTTACTACCTACAACACCGGGAACGGCAAATTTGACGAACTTTCCCAAAAGAAAAACGCCGCAATCTGCGACGTTTCAATCACTCTATATAAACAAAAACGAGAGAACTTTATTCCCCCGTTTCGTCGTTGTTGGCTTCCTCTATTCCTTTTGCAGTAGCAGACAGGATTTTCAAATCTTTTTCGCTCATACCGTCAAGCATAGTATCGAGCTGACGGCGGCGCGTGGATTTCTCCTGTTCCCGTTCCGGGAAAAAGAACTGGTCTACTGATACATCAAGCAGGGTTACAAGCTCATATAAAATCTGTAAACTTGGGTGCTGCCCGCTGTTCTCAATGGACGCGATATATCGGGGCGCAATATTCAGCGTATCGGCTAACTGATTGCGTGATATTCCCTTTGCTTTTCTTGCTGCTTTAATGGCTTGCCCGAAAGCCTTAAAATCAAATTTTTCTTTGTTCTGCTTCATAGTCATTTCACCCAACTACATTGTATATTTCATCTTCCTTTCGAGATATGATTACACACAGCACATTATTGACTGAAATAGAGCATATCATATACTTGATATTATTCGGCTATCCGAGTATAATTATACTGGTAAAATTTGAGGAAAGGGCGTTTTGATTATGGAATATATGTCTTGTCCCGAAGCGGCAAAGAAATGGGGAATTTCTGAAAGACGAGTACAGATACTTTGTAGCGAAAATCGCATACCGGGCGTTTCAAAACTGGGGTATATGTGGCTGATACCAAAAAACGCGGAAAAACCTTTTGATATGAGAAAGAAACAACATAAAATGCAGATACAATAAACAAACAAATAAACCTTACAACAACTGTAAGTGGTGTGGTTGCTTCTTATGCAGTAAAATTATATTCGTAAGATAAGCGTAAGCAAAAAATGTGAGGTGTGAGATATGAATGATACAAAAAAACTATTAGAAGTACGCGACTTGCACAAAGCATATTCCAAAGAGGGGGTTCCAACAAAAGCACTAAACGGAATTACCTTTGATGTTCTGAATGGCGAATATTTGGGAATTATGGGAGCCAGCGGTTCTGGAAAAACAACATTGTTGAATTGTATTGCTACGGTCATTAAACCAACCTCTGGACAAATTTTACTTTCAGGTGCCAATATAAGCTCTTTTGATGGCACGAAGTTGGCTGAATATCGTGGCAACAAGATTGGTTATCTATTTCAAGATTTTGCTTTACTTGATAATCTAACTGGTAAAGAAAATATTATATTGCCTTTATCAATTCATAATATTGACATTGTTACAGCGGAAAAAAAGCTAAAAGATATAGCAGATTTTCTTGGAATTACAGACGTTCTTTCTAAATTTCCGTCACAAATGTCGGGCGGTCAAAAACAACGCGTAGCTGCTGCACGTAGTTTGATTTCTGACCCCGATATTATTTTGGCTGATGAACCTACAGGTGCATTAGATACAAAATCAGCACGTTTACTCATGGAGAAGTTACAGGAAATCAATCTTAGGCGTGGACGCACAATCCTAATGGTCACGCATGACCCTAACGCCGCGAGTTTCTGTTCTCGTATTTTGTTCATTCAAGACGGTGTTATTTTCCATGAGTTACGTCGTAAAATTCCAAATGAAACACAGGAAGATTTTTATGCACGTATTTTACAAGTGATGGCTCAAATGGGGGGAGGAAGTGCAAATGTTCTTTAATCTCACATGGCGAAACGCCAAACGGAGCCGTAGCGAAAACCTAATTTATTTTCTGACAATGATAACAGCCGTAGCAATGTTTTATATAGTGCTTTCTCTTGGACAACAGGACGTAATACGTTTTTTAAGTGAAATTGAGAGCGACGCAGTAGAACGGTTGCTTACTAATCTTTTACCGACGGTTTATCTTTGTGCTTTATTATTTGTGTTCTTTCTCGTAGTATTTGCAAACAAATATCAACTTGAATGTCGTAGTCGAGAACTGGGGCTTTATTTGATGTTTGGAATGACAAAGATTAAATTATTTATTCAAATAATGACAGAGGGGCTAATCACGTCGTTTTTAGCTCTTTTAGGAGGGCTTGTATGCGGTGGCTTTTTATCCGAAGCTATAAGTCTTACAACCGCGCGTTTAGTAGGGCATGGTATCATTACACACCAATTAAGTTTTTCTGTAAGTGCCGCTATTTTCACATCGTTAGGCTTCTTGATTATTCAGTTTGTAGCATTGTTTGTTCTATGCGGAAAGCTGTTCCGTAAAGAGCTACATCAACTTGTTTATGGAGAGATGGCGAAAAAGCAACGCACAGGGAATCCATATGTAAGTTTCGTATCGTTTGCTATAGGCACCGTAATTTTGCTTGTCGCGTACTGGATTGTTGTAGAGCATTTTATGGCTGCGAGTGGGGCAATGCTGCTTATTGCCGTTTTACTTGGAATTATCGGAACAATTCTATTTATTCGAGGACTTGCAAGAATTTTGAGTATATGGGCAGCTTCTATAAAACACAAAGCCACAAGAGGACTTTATGTATTTACTTTACGGCAGTTGCATGAAAATGTCGTTAATAAATATATTTCAATCAGCGTAGCGTCCATTCTGATGATGCTTACTATTATGTTAATTACCGACGGCTCAGTGCGCATAATGTCATATGGAAGTGAATTGACACGAGGTACTTCTGTTTATGACTTTACTGTAATGGGCAACGACCAAATTGTTGAGAAGTATCTTTCCAACGAACAAATTCGTCCTTATGTATCAAATCTGAACCGTATGGAAATAGGAAATATAAAATCCACTGCTTCGGATGGGATAAGTTCTCCTGTTGATTGGTCGAAATTTAGGAAACAAATCGTGCAGCATTTACCTCAAGATGTAGTAGACCCTGCCACACAAGAAGATGGTATGTATAGTTTTGGCTCCGACCAACCTGCTGCCTTAAACCTTTTAGGTCTTATTGATACTGGTAGTTCTTCTCCTTATTTGCTTCCTGTATCTTCCTATAATCGGTTATTGGATGCCGCGGGAGAAAAACAGATTAGCCTTGGGAACAATGAAGTTGTCTATTATCTCAACCCAGATTTTTTAGGTAATGCTCAAGATGAAACGGTTACACTGTTAAATCAAATTGCAGCAGACGCACAGGCGAATAATGAAGCGTTGCTTTCTATCAACGAAAGACCATTTTATCTTGTTCCCTCTGTACCGATGAAAGGGTTGACCGCAGATGAAAATATCAAGATTATAACTGCATTGATTGTTTCAGATGAGATATATTCAGAATTTGTAAATTCAGACACTTGTATGGTTTATTGGAACTTTTGTATTCCTAATGAACTTGTTGAAACAAAAGGTTTAATGTTACCGATTATGGAAGCTCGTGATTTGTTAAAACCATCTGGTCTATATTACGAAAGCTATCTTAATAATTTTGGGCGACAATTATTTTATGTTATTTCCGGAAGTTATACAACACTATACATGGGATTTATGTTTTTGATTATTGCGTGTGCATTACTTGCCCTGCAATTCTTGACGCAAATGCAAACTACAAAATCAAGGTATCTAACACTCTCTATTTTAGGAGCACGACGTGAACAAATTAAGCGTTCTATCAACCAACAAGTATTATGGTATTTCCTGCTTCCTCTTATATTAGCGTGTATCAGCGGAGCAGTAGGGATATATGCCATGCAGCTATATTTATATTCAGGAGCGGCACACCTTGAACAGTCCTATCCTCTTTTAATTGCTATGGCTGTTATTGTTGTTCTTGTTATGGTAATTTACGGTGTGGCTGTTGCTCGAACAGCTAATCGTGAAATAGGAAAGCTCAATTACAAGCCCAATTCTTAACAGGCTTATAAATATTATGGGAAAGGAGGCGGACATATTGGCAAAGATAGTTGTGGTTGAAGATGATGTTTATATGCGAGAAGAACTGTTGAACTTATTAGAAAAATCGGGATATGATACGATTGGATTATCGGATTTTGAAAACGCAGTATCAGAAATAGCAGCATATTTTCCCGACTTAATTTTGCTTGACATCAATCTTCCCTTTCGTTCGGGTTTTGAAATATGTAAAGAGTTGAAAGCTAAACAGATTGGTACGGTACTCGTATTGACTGCAAGAGATAAATTGCAGGACGAACTGCACGCATTAGACTTGGGGGCTGATGACTATTTAACAAAACCTTGTAATATGTCACGTTTACTTGCCCGAATTAAAAATCTTCTTCGACGTAAAGAAGAACAGGTACAGCAAGGGTTACTTGATGGAGGTGGTTTTTTACTTGACCCGAATACCTTTACAATTTATGTAGGGAATAGCTCTTACCTTATGCCACCGAACGAAGGAAAAATATTACTTGCTCTCTTGAAAAATAGCCCTAAGATTGTTTCTAAAAAAGAATTATGCATTAGACTATGGGGAACAGAAGAATTTATAGACGAAAATGCATTACAAGTAAATTTTACTCGGCTGCGAAAAACGCTTCGTGAATTTGGTCTTGAAGAACGTATAGAAACAGTGCGCGGTCAAGGCTACCGCTTGAAAGAGCAGGTGCGCTTATGAATAAGTTGAAAATACTTTTAATCTATATTTCCTCTAACCGGGTATGGATTATTACACTTGCCTGTTTGGACTTGTTCTTTATATTTCTTGCTTGGTTGGCTAACCCTGATTATTTTATAAATTATGCTGCATTGATAATTTTTGTGTCATTTGCCGCACTTGCTATTCCTCTTGCTATATCAATCAGAAAACGTAACAAGGCAGACGCTATTTTTCGGCGTTTTCTATTAGAGCCGGACGATACCAACGAATACTTACTGTGTGAAGCTGTTCCCGCTGTAATACGCCCTCTTATCTGTGAATTGGGAAAACATTTGAGGACGCAGCAAGAATATATCAACGAACAGAAAATTACAGTTACAGACTATGAACACTATGTTGAAAATTGGGTGCATGAAATCAAAAAACCACTATCCCTTATGACCTTGCTACTGGATAATCGAAAAGATGAAATGTCCCCTTTGGTTCATACTCGTATGCTTTATGTACGCGACCATACCCGACAGGATATAGAACAAATTCTATACTTTTCAAGGCTTGGGGCTACACATAAGGATTACTCTTTTGAGTCGCTTTCAATTCTTGGAACTTGCCGTGAAGCAGTTGAAGATAATTTAACGCTTCTTGAAGAAGCCGGATTTTCTATTGAATATACCGAAAACGATTATCAAGTGATTTCTGACAAAAAAGGTCTGATGTTCATTTTAGGACAGATAATCAGTAATAGTGTGAAATATGTGGGAAACAACCTTGCCCCACGGCTCATATTTTCCATAGCTGATAGTATGAATAGTGAACAGATTTCTTTATCTATCAAAGACAACGGCACAAGCATACCATTGTCTGACTTACCCTTTGTTTTCGACAAGGGGTTTACCGGAGATACGGGCAGTTACCTTAGTCGTTCTACAGGTATGGGCTTATACCTTGTTCAGAAAATGGCAACTGACTTATTTATCACGGTGGAGCTTAAAAACAATTCATACGGTGGAACAACCGTAACCTTGACGTTTCCAAAAGTGTAACGTCTATTTGGGAGGTAGTGAAATGCAGTTACAGAATGAAATAGTAAAAAAGCACACGCCAATAAAAAGCTTGCTCATTGATTGGTTAATTATATTTGGAACGTATCTTTTTATCCGCATATTCTTTGCCCTCTTTGGGCTTCATCAGAATATTGTCCTCTTGGGCTGTTGCCTTGCGATATTGCCCTATCTTTTTGGGGCGTTATATTTACAGAAATCCCACAAGCAATGTCAATTATGGCTTGCTGCATTGGCTATTTTAATACCGTCGGTCGTTGAAAAAGCAGCAATATATTTATTTGGTGCGTACTTATACAATTTAAGACCGATAAATGTTGTAGGAGTTATGGAAGCGATTAAGAGTAACGCACCATATACAAACTTCATTAAAAATCAATCAGCACAGAATTTAATAAATCTATCATATTTTAATTGGACATATATTCTATGCAGTATAGCTATTTCTGTTTTGGTTATCCTGCTTTTACATAAGACAAAACAAAAAAGTAATAAAGGATAATGAGAAATTTTTGAAATTGACATAGTATAGAACATCTGCCGGACGACGGCAAAGAAAAAAAGCCGTCGCAACGCAGACAGGTTTTCACGCGCCTATTCTATTTCGGCGGCTTTGATTTTCAGAGCCGCCGTTTCTTTTTATCTATCTAAATTCTAACGATAACTCTCCTACTAGATAAAGACATGGCGGTATCAAGGAGGTATCGTCATGTCCTTTTTCCTATGCCCTAATAGACTGTTATCAAAAAAAGCCATTACCCGCCAACGGGTTATTCTGGCTACATAGATGAACTCACAAATCATACATATACTTTTGATAATTCCTTTGCGCCTGTCTGCAATTTGCAGACGGGCGCATTTTGTATTTTATCAAAAAACTTTTTCAAAAAATTTCTAAAACCAACGTCCATTTTGAAGTGCGTTGGTTTGAGGGTTTACGAAAGGGGACATTTCAAACTCCACCGCTTTCGCGGCAGCGAAAGGAGGTGAGAACATGAACGAGCCTATTCGTACCCAATGGCAAATCCGTTGTGCTTTTAACGGCTTTTGCAAACTGGCGTTGAAGCGAGAAGCTATGAATGCCCACAGGGACACAAAGCAGCGACAATTACGCGAGGTTACTTTTTCTGACCTGTCGCCACTGGAAGAAAAACAGCTCTACGTCTGCGACGAGTATTTTGCAGATGATGAAGCAGAACAGTCTTTCGTTGTCGGCGGCAAAGAAATTACTGCGAAGCTGCTTGCCGAAGCCCTGCACAGTTTGCCGGAAGAAAAGCGGGAAACCGTACTGCTGTATTATTTCTTTGACATGAGCGAACGCGAGATTGCAAAGTTTTGTAATCTGTCAAGGACAACGGTACAGTCCCGCCGGACAAGCTCAATGAAGCTGTTAAAACGCTATTTGGAGGAAAAAGCCTATGACTGCACAGATTAGTAAATCAGAACAGGACGAACGCGGCTTGTTGCCTTACCCGGTAATCATAGCCGCTACTAAGGGCGACCCGGAAGCTATGAACATTGTCGTACAGCATTACGAAAGCTACATAGCGTCCCTGTCTATGCGAAAGCTGCGTGATGAGCGCGGAAATATCTATTGGGGCATAGATGAGGATATACGCGACCGCTTGCGTTCGCGTCTTATGCGGGCTGTCCTTTCATTCAAGGTTTGAGATAACCACAAGCAGCGTCCCCCTTTCCGCTGCCTGTTGACTTGACCTTACTTGCTCTTTGACAAAGAAAGCGACGCAAGATAACGGCGACGCAGTATAGGGCAAATCGGATACGTCCTTTTTGCGTTGAGCCATACGGCAGGTGCGCCATGACGCTTTTCTTCTATTGGAGAAAGTCGAGCGACCACCACCACGCCGGGGAACAAGTGTAGCGGCTTGTGGGCGACGACACGCACTAAGGGTAGACAAGCCTTTATAGCCATAGTCCGAGCGTTAAAAGCGTCGCAGGCATTGGGTAGAGCTGCCTTAACGGGCAGGGGTGGAACTCCCGCGAGGTTGTGCTAACAGCCGTCCGATTAAAGCCCCTTTTACTATTCACTTTTCCTAATATTGAAAGGGGGACGATACTATGAGTAACGCCGACGTGCCTATTTGGGAAAAATACACGCTTACGATAGATGAAGCAGCTAAATACTTCCGTATCGGAGAAAACAAGCTGCGTAAATTAGCCGAGGAAAATCCTGCCGCCGGGTGGGTTATTATGAACGGCAACCGTATTCAAATCAAGCGCAAACAGTTTGAAAAAATGATTGATACCATAGACACAATCTGATAGTGAAATTGAGCCTTGAATGTGCTATAATGGGATAAGCATATCAAGGCTCTTTCCGTCTTGGAAAGGAGCATTGAAAAATGTCAAAGAAAAGACGTGACAGCAAAAATCGAGTTTTGCGGTCGGGAGAGAGCCAGAGAAAAGACGGAAGATATGCTTACAAATATATAGATACCTTTGGTAATCCGCAGTTTGTGTATGCGTGGAAGTTAGTACCTACGGACAAGACCCCTGCCGGAAAGCGTGAGGATATATCCCTACGAGAAAAGGTAAAAGAGATACAGAAAGACCTTGACGACGGGATAGACACCATAGGCAAGAAAATGACGGTCTGCCAACTTTATGCAAAGCAGATACGCCACCGGGGAAATGTAAGGTACAATACGAAAAACGGACGCAAGCGGCTGATGAAGCTACTGGAAGAAGATAAACTTGGGGGCTGCCCGATTGACAGCGTGAAGCTGTCCGACGCGAAAGAATGGGCAATCCGCATGAAAGAAAAAGGAATTTCCTATAAGACTATCAGTAATGACAAGCGTTCCTTGAAAGCTGCCTTTTACACAGCGATACAGGACGATTGCATAAGGAAAAATCCTTTTGACTTCCAGTTAAACACTGTCATTGAAGATGATACAGAACCAAAGGTTCCGCTAACACCAGCGCAGGAAGAAAGTTTTTTGTCCTTTGCTCAAAATGACAAAGTTTATCAGAAGTATTATGACGAGCTTATTATTTTGCTTGGGACAGGGCTTCGTATCTCTGAACTTTGCGGGCTGACCGATACTGACATTAACTTTGAGAATAGGATAATCAATGTAGACCACCAACTTTTAAGAAGTGCGGAAACAGGATATTACATTGAAACACCAAAAACGAAAAGCGGTATTCGTCAAATTCCAATGAGCGAAAAAGTATATGAAGCATTTAACCGAGTGCTGAAACGGCGCAGGGGTGCAAAAGCTGTTACTATTGACGGTTACAGCAACTTCCTTTTCCTCAACCGGGACGGCTACCCGAAAACAGCTACCAATTATGACGGTATGTTTAGGGGGCTTGCAAAGAAGTACAACAAGTACCATGAGGAAGCTCTACCGAAAGTAATGACACCGCACACCTTACGTCATACGTTCTGTACCAACATGGCAAATGCCGGAATGAACCCGAAAGCATTACAGTACATTATGGGACATTCCAACATTACTATGACGCTGAACTATTACGCACACGCTACTTTCGACAGCGCAAAAGCTGAAATGCTGCGGATAGCAGCTTAGTAGTAAATCAAGGTTTTACTACTTCTTTACTACTTTTGAAAGCAAAAACCTAAGCGGATATAAAAATATATGTGAGTTTCTTCCGATACGAAAAATGCCGGAAAAGCCTGTAAATACGGGCTATACCGGCATATAAGAACTTCTAAAAAGATAATCAAAATTCATATCTAATTTTGACTTAAAACCAGCGCTTTATGCTTATTATGTAAAACATATGTCAGAAGGTACATTTGTTTCGTGGCTTGCAATAGATAAACAAAAAATTATCGGAACAAGTGGCATTTCGTTTGTTGAAAAGGTTGCGGTACAATACAAGTTACCGCTTCAGATATGGGGGTAACGTTATATAGAGATTTTGGATTTTTAGAAAACGGAAATTTTATGCAGATTAAATTGTAGTACAGATTAGAATTTATAGGGGAGAAATCGTATGGGTAGAAAAGAAGCGACAACAAAAGGAGATTTGCTTACTGTCATTGACCTATTGGAAGATGCAGGAATTACTTATTGGATTGACGGTGGTTGGTATGAGTTTGAAAAAGACTTTTTTGGTAACGCGGTTTTTGAAGGGAAGACAATTCCATGTATTTCTGTAAAGGGTCAAAAATTTTTCCATTCAGGTTATGATTTAAGAGATAAGGATAAGCACGATATTTTAATCCTTGAAAATGTATCAGAATAATTTACTAGCCACAGGCAAACACCTATGGATAGTAGTTTTTACTAATCCTTTTCGAACCTTTGGGTCGCTTGCTTTTATTTGTCATTAGCTGGCTTGTGGTTGGGGTTCTAAATGCCGCTGCAGGAAGCCATGCTCATGGCAGGACGTGCAAAACCTGAGACAACGATATGCTATTGTACGGTAGATTAAGCAGGCGCGAAGTATTATCACCAAAAGTATTTAAGCGAATAGTAGGAAAAGCTGAATTGTTGGTTGATAATAGAGGGTTGTTTAACTACAAGTGTACATTTTTTGCTAATAAACTAACAATATAGTTACATTTCTTGTCAAGTACATTTCTGAGATGTTATTCTTGAATCATTAATGAAAGAAGGCATGCTTATGAAGATATTTATGATTGGTGGAACTGGATTGTTGGGGAGTGAGGCAGCAAAAGAATTGATTGCAAGAGGTCATGAAGTAACAACGATTGCACGCGCCATCCCCCCATCCGATGGAGGGCTGCCTCAAGAAATGAAGGTTGAACAAGGGAATTATTTGGAAATGACAGAAGAAGAACTAAGAAAGAAATTTCAGGGGTACGACGGATTTATCTTTGCCGCAGGAATAGACGAACGTGTAATAAGCACTCCTCCAGTCTACGAATTGTATAAAAAGCACAATGTGTACCCGATACGTAAGCTGCTTAAAATTGCAAAGGATTGCGGTGTAAAGCACTCTGTCATTTGTGGCTCCTATCTTGCTTACTTAGCTAAGAAATGGCCGGAAAAAGAACTGACACGTTGGCATCCTTATATCCGAAGCCGGATCGATCAGGAGAATGCAGCTATGGAATATGCAGATGAGAATTTTGATGTGTCGGTGTTGGAGCTGCCGTATATTTTCGGAACACAGCCTGGCAGAAAACCAGTGTGGGTATTCCTGATAGAAACGATATCAAAGATGAAAAATGTAACGCTTTATATAGATGGCGGTACGGCTGTAGTGACGGTGCGTCAGGTTGGGCAGGCCATGGCCGGAGCTATGGAACGCAACAGAGGCGGACACTGCTACCCGGTAGGATACTACAATATGCCATGGAAGGAAATGGTTAAGATAATGCAGAGATGCATGGGTCATACCAGTCAGAAATTGATTTACGTTCCTAGGCAGCGGTGTGTTGTGGAAAGCGAAAAGATGATGGCAAAACAGAAAAGTAAAGATTTAGAAAGCGGAATGGATGCAGTAAAATTAGCTGACGTGCAATATGATAAAGCATATATTGACAAAGCCGAGGGGAGTGATTTCCTTGGAGTGACAGAAGATGATATCAACAAGGCAATTGCTGAATCTGTGGAATCATGTATGGACTTTTTAAACAATAAGGTTGAAATGAAAGAAATGAAGGCGGACTAATCATAGGAGAGTGCTTCTATGATATAAGAAGCACTCTAGGCAGAAACGTACTACAGAAAAAGAGGAATCCTGCCGCTGCTGCATCCCGCCGTAGAAGGCAGACTCTATGTGCTTGGAAAGCAAGGCGATGACTCCTCTTAAACGGAATATCCGATTATTCCCAGTTATAAAAATGGTGAATAATTTCAAGACACTCTCCATCTGCATGGTATAGCGTGGAACCGTCCCGGTAATGGGGCGGTTTGTTTATTGAACTTTAATATCTAAAGAAAAGTCTGTGAACTTCAAGTTATAATCATCGCTGTATACGTTTGGAACAACCACTTGAAAATCTTTTGACTGGTCGATAACCGGGAATACAAGAATACCGGAAGTAGACGCACCAGGTGTAACATCATATCCTAACTCCTCATAGCCGCCGTCATACGGAGACGTGCTGTTGGTGTCTTGCTGGATTTGCTTTCCATCTTGGATGATTCGGATATCATATCGTCCAAAGCTGGCATTTTCAGTTCCACCATTAGTTACTGTCATATAAACTCTTGTTTCTATGTCAGAGAATTCTACTTTATCAACAGATACTGCAAGCCCGTTTTGCTCCGCAGATACAGATGAAACGAGTTCCTTGGTCGTTGGGGCGACCGCCTCTATATAAGTTATTTTTGTTACAGAATCTGCTTTTATAACCGGGCAGGTTATCGTGCCGCCCATGAGGTTTTCCCCTTCGAATGTATCGGTGATTTCCCCATCAATGGCAACATAATCATTAACGGCAAATGAGCTGTCTTCCAATCCAAAAATAAAGTCTTTGCTATAGTTTACGATATCATAATAAGCTTGATACGCAGCAATGCCATCTTCAGTATCAGGACCATTAAATATCTGAGCATTTAATTTAACGTACTTTCCTTTGTACTTTTCAGGATCAGTGAATACATCAGAGATCTGCTCTTCGTCAATATACTCTTTCTCCTTTGGTTTGGATTTTTCCTTTGTTTCTGAGCCTTCGCCACCACAGGCGGCTAGTGAAAGCGCCATAGTTGCTGCCAATAAAGCAGCTAAAATTTTCTTTTTCATAACGTTTCCTCTCTTCCTTTGTTTTAGCCAGGAGGAATGCACTCAGGCTTTGCAGCCATCGAATTCCTTCTTGTTTAGATTTTACAATGCTCCGTAATAAAAGTAAATAAACATTGTATTATTAAGCAAATGATTCGTTGGGAATAGTGTATAATGCAATATGATAATAGTATAGATTGCAATATTACAAAATAGAAAGTCTGCCACATGCGATGAAGATTTGTAATTACATAAAAAGAACCAGCTAAGGGATGCTCAGCCGGTTCACAGTATTCTGTCAATTCATTTTATATATAAAGAAATTTAGCAAGGCGGCAAACACACACCATAATAGATAGGGTATCTGCAGATATGCTGCCAGAGGGCTTATCTTGTAGAATTCCTTAATCATTAAGCATATGAGGGCAATTAATATTGTAAGCCATATCAAAGCGAATAAGTAAAGATTAAACCGGAAGAAAATGATGCTCCAGCAAAAGTTAAAGAATAATTGAAGTATATATATCTTCAATGCTTTGCCTTTAAAAGGGTTATCTGAGTCATAAATGATGTACGATGATATTCCCATCAAGACGTACAGAATCGTCCAAACAATCGGGAAGACATATGACGGGGGGCTGAAATCAGGTCTGTTAATAGAAGAATACGTTGTCATGCCTCCGCTCAACAAAGAAGATAAAGACCCCACTGCAAGAGGGATAAGAACCGATATTATTAATGGGCTTCTACTTTTTTCATTCATATCATCACATTTTCCTTGCTTTACTTAAATCATATGCAGCTTTCCTGGCAAGTATGCTTGCCAGCATATCAGCAAGTGTCGTCAAGTCGTCAGAAAGTACAGCAATCTCATCTTCAAAAGGAAAAAGGCCCGCATAAGCGGGCTATCCTTCCTGATACAGATAATTGTAGAGAATGTCAATGAATTCCCCGTTTGCCGGCTTCTGCTTAAGCTCATAGCCGGTAATGCTGATTAGAAGCTCCCGGTTTCCTTTATACCAGCAGTTTGAAATAGCAGTGCGGATACAGTGCTCTACGTTATCCCTTGAGGTGCTGAAATGTGTCGCTACATCGATATACAGCGTCTTGTAGATAGACAGCAGGTACTCGGTATTTGACATGCACAGATGTAGTGCATACAACAGAAAGTGAAACCCTTTCAGTGTAGAACGTATCCCGAGCTTTAATAATAAAGCTCTTTGTTGTTTGTCCATGGCAGTGCCCCCTCCTCACGACCTTACGGCTATATTGTAAGCATTTGGCAGCGAAAAAGAGAATTGTGGAAATAAACAGATTTTAAAGGATTAAAATAATGTAAAAAAGTCTAAAAAAGATGATAACAGAAATGTTACTACATATAAGGGCAGATTGATACGCCAAAGCAAAATGATGAACTGACATCGCAGGCAAGACCTGGCGGGATGGCTGTAGGGCGTTGCAGAGAAACAGAGTATAGATAGCTTTAATTACCGTATGAGAGTACCGGAATCACTTGACGGATTCCGTATTAGAACTTAGAGTAAAATAAAATGAACATAAAAAAATAAAGCGGTTCAAATGCAAGAAATGGAAGGAGTAAGTATGTATATTTACAAAGTTAAGGACAGAAATCCAATGTTGATAGAACAGCTTGAGAGGGTCTGGAAAGAATCTGTAAAAGAGACCCATTTGTTTTTATCAGATGCAGAGATAAACAATATTCAGAAGTACATTCCTCAGGCTTTGATGGGTGTCGCCCAACTGATTGTAGCAGAGAATGAGAGCGGCATTCCGATTGCATTTATGGGGATAGAAGAACATAAACTTGAAATGCTGTTTCTTGCGCCCCAAGAACGTGGACATGGCTTAGGAAAGAAATTGATTGAATATGGAATCAAAGAATACGCTATAGATGAAGTGGGTGTAAATGAGCAAAATACAAAAGCAAGAGGATTTTATGAACACATGGGATTTCGGGTTTACAAAAGAACAGAGACAGATGAACAAGGCAAGCCATATCCTGTCTTATACATGAAACTGACATAAGCAATCTATAAATGATTGTAAGCAGTTGGAGCAGTGCGCTTATTGCCAGTGGATAATATCCTTAGCCCCCCCTGGACATCATACCCTGTTCTTGGATTTTCGCAGTAAAGTTTTAAAAGTGTCCCACTATGTCCCTATCCTTATTGGTAGGATAACACTATCAAATATTAAGGAGGATAAAAAAATGAAGAGAGTCTGGAAACAGACTCTCTTTTGTGCTGTTTTAACAAATATTTGGATAGTTATTGACAAATAATAGTGCATGGATTATATTGTATACAAACACAAATACAAATACTATGTTGTAAGATACGATTAAACTGACAAAGGCAAGAGGTGAAAGGATGAAGCTGAAACAGATAGGGAATAAGAAGTCGCTGACAGAACAGGCATATGAGGTCCTGAAGGAGGCAATCATATCAGGAGAATTCCAGCAGGGCCAGATACTTACAGAAGAACAGCTTGCCAATGAGCTTGCCATCAGCCGGACACCGGTTCGGGCAGCGGTAAAGCAGCTGGAATTTGAGAATCTTGTAGAAGTAAACCCATCCAGAAACATCATAGTTGCAACAATTACAGAGAAGGATATCGAGGATGCCATCCAGGCAAGGAGCCTGGTCGAAGTAGAGGTGGCTGGTATGCTGGCAGAGACCGCCACAAGGGAACAGTGTGAACAGTTAAGAAAAATCGTAAGCCGGCAGATGGAAGCAGTAAAGGCAAATGACTATCTCAGCTTTCTTGAGCACGAGTGTGAATTTCATTCCAAAATTGGAGAATATTGTGGAAATGTATGGTATGAAAAGCTGCTGAGAAGTATCAGCATTCTGCAGAGGCGTGTCCTGACACTGGCAGGGCATCTGGAAGATGACTGGGAATTTGCGGCCGGTGAGCATTCGGAAATTGTAAATTATCTGGAGCAGCACCAGAAGGAAGAGGTCCGTACGTTGATGAATAAGCATATAAGAAACGGACAGCCGGCATATCTCTTCAATAAAAAAGAGGGACATTTTTAGAAACAGAAAGGAAGGATCGGATATGAAAGGTAAGGTCGTAGTAGTAGGACTGGGTCATTTAGGTGCCCATGTGATGCAGATGCTCGCACTCAGAGGGATTGCAGATGAAGTGGTAGGGATTGATTATAATAAAGAGAAGGAATACGGAGAAATCAGAGATCTGGCCGATATGGCGGCCTATCTGCCCAAGCAGTGCAAGATACGAAGTGGAAGCTATCGTGATTTGAAAGATGCAGAAGTACTGGTTATCACAGCCAGCGGAAGGATATGTGATGAAGACCGTCTGAAAGAACTGGATGGCTCTATAGCAGTCATAGACAGGATAATACCTGAAATACAGAAGAATCAGTTCTCCGGTATCGCAGTAGTGCTCACGAATCCATGTGATCTGGTTGCATACTACCTCGACAGCAAGATTGATGCTACAGTGATAGGAACGGGGACGGCACTCGACTCTTCACGTCTTCGGAGCCGGGTAGGAGAAGCGCTCGATATCGCACCTTCCAGTATCGAAGGCTATTGCATCGGGGAACACGGGGACAGCCAGACGGTAGTGTGGTCCCAGGTGAAAGCAGGCGGCGCAAATATGGACGGACAGCTGACGAGGGAGCAGATGCAAGAGATTGAGCAGGATACGATAGAGGCGGGCTGCAAGATTGCACTTAGCAAGGGAAGTACGGAATTCGGCATTGGAATGGCGGCCACGGAACTGATTAAGGCTATCTGCGGGGATGAAAACAGGGTTCTCCCCTGTTCCGTCAATCCAGAAGGGTATTATGGACAGGACGGCTGCTTCGCCAGCATACCGTGTATCGTGTCGAAGAATGGCGCCAGACCGCTGCCGGAGATGGAGATGACAGAACAAGAGGCAGAACGATTCCAGGCTAGCTGTGATATGCTGAGGAAGATTATCCGGGAGAAGTTCGTCTAGAAGACCCGTCTGATACAGACGAATACATGCTTGACCTTCCTGTGCGGAGGATAGTTTAAGATAAGATAGGAGGGCAGAGATGTATAGAATCGGCCAGTTTTCTAAAATATCAGGATTAACTGTAAAGGCATTGCGCTATTATGATGAGGAGGGAATCTTAAAGCCCTCCTACAGAAATGAAGAGAACCAGTACCGGTACTATAGTGACGAAGACGTAAAAAAGGCCAGGCTTATCAATTTTTTGCGTTCGCTGGAATTCTCTATAATGGAGATTCGAGAGATAGCCGGTATGGTTGAAAGTGAGGAGGAGCTGGCATGTATCCTTCAGGAGAAGGTTAAGCTTATTGAAAGCAATATCGACAGGGAGAAGGAGCTAATACGAAACATCAGCAAGAATATCATTCCCCAGAAGGACAGACAGGAGTATAATGAATATAAGATCGATACGGTAGTGATTGGTGAGGAGCTTGTAGCTTCAATCCGGTTTACGGGGAGATACAAGGACACTGGGAAATATGTCCGGCAGCTTTATAAAGCAGTGGGCCATAACAAGCATGGAAATCACTTCAACTGCTATTATGACGAGGCCTGCATGGAGACCGCGGACATTGAAGTATGTGTGCCCGTGAAGAAAAGAGTTGCCGGCACCGCAGTCTCGTTTAGAACGCTGCCTGGAATTACGGCATTAAAAACAGTACACCATGGCAGTTACGATACATTATATCTGGCATACAGAGCAGTATTCGATTATGCGAACAGACAAGGCCTCCAGCTGCTTAGCCCGTCAAGAGAAATATATGTCAAGAGTCCGGGTATCATATTTCAGGGCGATCCTGCCGATTATATTACAGAGATTATCCTGCCCTTACAATTTGATAAGGAGCAAGAGAATGGAACAGATTGTAGAGAACTTTAAGACACAGGGAGGAAAACACTGCATCACGAATTCACTAAAGCAGATCTTCACCTATTATGGATACGCGATGTCAGAGGAGATGACGTTCGGGCTTGCTTCCGGCCTTTCTTTTTTGTACATAAACCAGTCCACATCCCCTATGATAAATGGAAGGACGAAAGTATTCGAGTTTGAGAAAAAGCTGGCGGAACGTCTGAACATTAAGATTGGATGCCGGTCCGGCAAAGATTATGACCGTGTCAGTGCCGCATCAAAGCACATGATAGATACTGGCAATCCGGTCTTGATTTATGTGGATATGCCTTATATGAACTACTTGGGCATGGACAAGGACAGCCATTTTGGGGGACATGCGGTAGTCTTGTTCGGCTACGATGACATGAGGAGAACGTTCTGGATAAGCGACAGGGATAACCATGATTATCCGATACGGGTTCCCGGGGGACAGATAGCCGAAGATTATCATCTCGTTGATTACGCTGAACTTGAAAAGGCACGCAGCAGTTCCTGCAGGCCGTTTCCTGCTAATAACAAATACTTGACATTTGATTTTGGGGGCTATAGAAGACCGGGGAAAAAAGTATTGCAGGAGGCGGTAGAAGAGACATGCCGGACGATGTTGGATCCTCCCGCACAGCTTCTTGGAATAAACGGAATCATGAAGTTCTCAAAAGAAATAGTAAAGTGGGAAAAATTCGATTCCGCTAAACTGCGGCAGGCGGGATTGGTAAACTATTTTCAGATTAACGAAGCAGGCGGGACAGGCGGTGGAATCTTCCGCAGCATGTACGGCCACTTTCTGACGGAGGCTGCGCATATATTAGAAGATGATGCAATTGCCTCATTAGGCCAGGAGTTCATCCGTGTCTCTGAATTGTGGGATGGTATAGCAGACGGCCTCTGGCAGCTTTCTCTCGAGGGCGACACGGCACTCCTGAAGAAACTGTCACGCTCCATCCGGTACATCTATGATACAGAAAAAACACTGTATCTATCACTTGAAAAAGCCATCAGCAGTACGTGCCTTTCCTAAAACTAAAGGGCAGGGGGTGGGAATATGAAAAACAAAAGAAAGATTATGGGGATACTGTTTTTTGCTGTCTTCACAGTAATCCTCCTCCTTTGTACAGCCTATCAGCTATGGGCAGATCCGCACCGGGGAGAAGTAGAAGAAACAGGGGGATAAGGAGAAGGAGGCCATGGGCAGCCGCGTCAGCGTACTGAGCCTGTGGCAGTCCATAGCCAAGATTATGGCCCTTATGAATGACGGACATACCTCGGTAATGCCTTATTATCCTGGTGCGGTGCCACGGCTTCCGTTCCGGTGCAAAAGAGACGGAGATAGCCTTACATGTGACGGCGGCAAGTATGACGGATACCGAATACTATCGATAGGAGGTGTCAGCGAAGAAGAATTGTTCAGAACCTTTCTCCGGCAGTCTTCCTATGAACTTGAGGGATTTGCCTCTGTCTTGTATGCGAACCATATAGACAGGAAGGACTACCTGAATTTTCTGGGCTCGAAGCGGATACGGATGTAGATATCGTAATGGACACACCAGATGGAGAAGTGAAAGAAACGCTCCGTTTCGAGGAAACAGACCTCTTGGCCCGTAACAATGATTCGTTCGTCAGCTTTGAAATCGATGAGGAGAAGAATGTGGCGGTACTGACCTTGAAGGAATGTAACTATAACGATGAGTACATAGATACCTTGAAAGAGTTTTTCAAGGCTGTAAAGGAACAGCAGATTGGCAGCATTGCAGTTGACCTGAGATACAACGGAGGGGGCAGCTCCTATGTAATCAACGAATTTCTGCGATACATCGATATAAATGAATATTATATTTTCGGTGATATAGATGTCAGATACGGACCGTTTCTTCTGACAGACGAAAAAGAGCTGATTTATAACCAGCAGGAAGAGGGACTTGTTTTTGACGGAACCGTATATGCACTTACTTCTTCCGGTACCTTCAGTGCGGCTACTGATTTTGCCGTTGCAGTCACGGACAATAATCTGGGATACGTAGTAGGGAGCGTGTCGGGAGGAATGCCGTCTACATATGGCGACCTGGTGCAGTTCCAGACGCCAAATGCCAGGCTGCTGTTCACGGTATCATACTAATATTTTCACAGGCCTGATCCTGGTAAAGACGCAGAGCCTTTAAAACCGGACTATCCGGTGGAGGCAGGCAGAGCTTTAGAGGAGGTGTACAGGCTGGCAGGACAGTAGGGGATGTACTAAAAAAGCGGCGGAAAGCGCCGCTTTTTTTGTGCCTGACAATTCAATGGTTTCCTGGAGTTTCATGTATTGGGCAGATATCGCTGAACTTACTTCAGATACGGTCAATTCTCCTGTGCCTTCAAATAATGAAACAGGATGTCGATAAATTCTCCATTGGTAGGTTTTTGAGTAATCGGATATCCGGCTATCTTTATAAGGAAAGTCTGATTACCCTTATACCAGCAGTTGGACACTACGGTACGGATACAATGCTCGACGTTATCTCTGCTCGTGTTATACTTTCTTGCTACATCTACGTACAGGGATTTATATACGAATAGCAGATAACGTTCGTCAAGCATACACAGATGAAGAGCATATTGCAGATAATAGAACCCCTGGTACGTTGAGCGAATCCCAAGCTTAAATATGAGGTTGTTGATTTTTTCCACACTTCTTCCTCCTTCCATTAAAATTGAGGGCAATAAGTAATTGTATCTAATTTAACAATAAAATAGTGATAAAGGGAATGGAAAAGATAAAAATAGAAATAAACAGATAAGAATAGTCCTAAATCGACGAGAACATATATAAAAAGAGGAAACAGATTACTCTGCTTCCCCGTCTTTTACTATATCCTCAAGTACATGAATCAAGTCATGGATGTTCTCCAGCCGGACGTCACGTTCGAGAATACAGTTTTTCAAGTTGATAGACAATGATTCAAACTTATCCCTGATTGCAGGGGCAACATAAGATGCCATGGAATCACCTCCGCTGTTAGTGTGCGGAGAATTGGGATAAATATACGGATGGGGCAGACTAAGGTCAAATGATAAAAAGCAACCAGACGCTCATAAACATTCTGATTGCTTTTTCATTGAAAATTCGTTCCTGCTAAAAGCAGATGACGGGAATCGAACCCGCCTCTCCAGCTTGGGAAGCTGGCATTCTACCGATGAACTACATCTGCGCATATATCTGCACAAGAAATATTATAGTCCATAGGCCGGAAAAAATCAAGGAATGAATTTAATTTTTCACCTGACTGGTACGAGCTGTATAGATGTGCTTGATACGGTCAGTGTCGTACCTTCCGGAAGGCTTACATTTCGGCTTCCGCTTACCGCTGTCGTCTGGACAGGAGAAGCCGGGGAAGCATCCTCTCTGGGCGTATCCGGTGAAAACCATCCCCAGATTGCCATAAGGGCAATGATGACGGTGATTACGATTTTGGTAACTTTCCCCCACTCTTTGTATCTCCACATAAGGAAAAGCCCTACAGGGAAGAAAAAGATAAGGAACAAGATGATTACCCAGGTCTTCATATACCATTTCTCGACAGTATACTGATAGTCTGAATCCTCATATTTAAATGGCTTGTATTCTCTGGAATCTTCTTTCTTCTTTTCAGACGGCTCTAATTGCGTATCACAATAGGGGCATGTGTTTCCCTCCATATTGCCGCCGCAGTTTGGACATTTCATAAAAAACCTCTCATTCCTGATAATCTTGTATTTTTATTTACAGTGCATAATGGCCGATGATTCTGCCTATCTCTACTATATTGCTTCTGCCTGTAAACTCGAACTTCACTTTTCCCAATCCGCTGAAATACATTTCCAGTTCACTGTCCATATCAAGTACACCGGCCGTTTCTACTGAAAATACGCTTATCTTTGAATAGGGCATAGATGTGAAATCCTTTTTCTTCCCGGTCATTCCTTGTACATTGACAGAGATAACCCGCTTATCCGTAAATAGGCAGTAGTCGCGGATGCCCTTATACACTCCGATTACCTGTTCCCCATCGATCAGCAGTGGCGCAATATCTTTCATCACGACAGAAGGATCGGTCTCCTTAAGTTTGACATACTCGCTGTTCTTAAAATCGATCATATTTTTTCCTCTCTTTCATTTACTTTTTATAATTGATATGTAGTAATAGCGTTATTATAACACGCTAAGAGAGAAAGTGAAAGCGATTTTTCCTGTGATATTATGGAAATAAAGACGTTGCATTTTATATAGAAAGATAATATAATTTTCTTATGTTTATGCAGGAGAAAGCGGGATTTTAAAATTATGAAGAGGGATAGATTATGAAGAAAAGAGTAGTAGTAGCATTGGGGCACAGAGCCCTTGGAACAACACTGCCGGAACAGAAAGAAGCTGTAAAGCATTCGGCAAGGACTATCGCCGGGCTCATAGAGGCAGGTTACCAGGTGGCAATTACACACAGCAATGCGCCTCAGGTCGGGATGATCCATACCGCTATGAATGAATTCGGCAGGGCACATCAGGACTATACGGCGGCGCCCATGTCGGTATGCTCGGCCATGAGCCAGGGATACATCGGTTATGACCTGCAGAACGGCATACGGGAAGAGCTATTGAACCGTGGCATCTACAGGACGGTAAGCACGGTACTGACTCAGGTTGTCGTGGATCCGTATGACGAGGCGTTCTATACGCCGACCAAGGTGCTTGGACGTTATATGACGGCGGAGGAAGCCAATGAGGAGAGGAAAAAGGGAAACTATGTGGTGGAAGAGCCGGGAAAAGGCTACCGGCGTGTCGTGTCTGCCCCGAATCCGGTGAGCATCGTAGAGATAGACGCGATAAAAGCCTTGATGGATGCTGACCAGATTGTCATCGCCTGCGGAGGAGGCGGCATCCCTGTATTGCAGCAGGATAACCACCTCAAAGGCGCCAGCGCGGTTATCGAAAAGGATCTGGCAGCAGGCAGGATGGCGGAAGAAATCGATGCCGATGAGCTCATTATCCTGACAAGCGTGGAGAAGGTCAAGATTAATATTGGCAGGCCGGAGGAAGAGGAACTTGGCCAGATTACGGTAGAACAGGCGAAGGAATATATGGATGCGGGACATTTCGGTAAGTATAACATGCTGCCGAAGTTCAGCGCTTCCGTGGCTTTTATCGAAAAGAGAGAAGGACGCGGTGCGCTTATAACTTCATTTGACAAGCTGGATGCGGCACTGAAAGGAAAGACAGGAACTATCATAAAATAATTGCTGCATAACCTGGAGCTTCACGGGACATACTAAGGAAAAATGCGAGGAGGATTGACCGATGAAAGCCAGAGTAAACGAAGGATGCATTTCCTGCGGTGCCTGCGTAGCCATCTGCCCGGAGGTGTTCCGCTTTGATGATGATGGCATCGCGGAGGCATATGCCGACGTGGAGCCGGAATACGAAAGCACGGCAAAAGATGCAAGGGACGGATGTCCGGTGTCTGTTATAGATATTGAAGAATAGTGGGGATGTACATGACACATTGAACGGGAAGGCGCAGCGCCTTCCCGTTTTGCGGTGCCGAATAAGTAAGATGTAAAATCAGCTTGACATATAATGTAAAGCAGACTATACTATAAATGTAAAGCGTGCTATACAAGAAGGAAGGGGCAGACGTTATGAAAACCCGGATACAGGAACTGAGAAAAATACATAAGCTGTCCCAGGAAGAGCTGGCGATGGCGGTCGGGGTCACACGGCAGACAATCATCTCGCTGGAGCGGGAGAAGTATACAGCTTCACTCGTGCTGGCATATAAAATAGCACGGTACTTTGGAGTGAAGATAGAAGAGGTGTTTGACTTTTCTGATGTGGAGGAGATATAGGTATGGAAGACTACAGGAACAAATTAAAGCGCGGTATTATATTTGAAAGCATATTTGCAGCAGTGTCAGTAGCGGTAATTGTCTTAAGCTATATGAGGGCAAGCGCCATGGATGCGTCAGAACATGCGGGGAGCTTTTTCCAGGGATTCCAGGCAGGGATGTTTACCGTGTGGGCGGGAGTGATGCTCTATGGAATATTCGTGTCGGCCAAGGCGCTTCGGAGCAGGGAATATCTGCGGAAGCTGTACATCAAAGAGCATGATGAACGGACGCTTGAGATATACACGAAAGGCCAGGCCAAGGCATACAGGCTGTGCCTTATAGCATTCATGACTGCATCGATTATAGCCGGATATTATAATACGGCGGTATTTTATACGCTCATGGTTGTCACGGCTTTTTCGGCAGTGTGCGGCGGCCTGATGAAATTTATTATGTCCCGTTCATTATAATGTTGTTGACAAACAGAGAAAAAAGAAATATTATTGTATTAGCATAATAATACAAAAATTTATGAGGAGCGCAGTTATGATTGAGATTAAGAATTTGACAAAAATCTATAAACTGAATAAGAAGCAGATGTTGGAATCCAAGACGAAGAATCCGATGAAAACTGCTGTAGACAATCTGAGCCTGGATGCGCATGAAGGTGAGATATATGGGCTTCTGGGACCTAACGGTGCCGGAAAGACGACGACGCTCAGATGCATTGCAACGCTGATCAAGCCTACGGAAGGGGAAATCTACGTCAGCGGACATGAGGTCCAGAAGGAACCAGAGGCGGTAAGGGAAAGCATCGGATTTCTCACAAGTGACATTAAGCTGGATGAACAGTTTGATGTGGATTATATGTTCGGTTTTTTCGGACGCCTGCATAATGTTCCGCAGGATGTGCTGGGAAGACGCAAAGAGGAGCTCTTTACATACTTTGGAATCAAAGATTTTGCCCACAAGCAGATTAAGGAACTATCTACAGGTATGAAGCAGAAGGCGGCCATTGCGGTGAGCCTTGTCCATAACCCGGATATCGTAATCTTCGATGAGCCGACCAACGGGCTTGATATCATTACAGCGAGAAGCGTAACCGACTATCTCAGGAAGCTGAGAGATGACGGGAAGCTTGTCATCGTATCCACGCATATCATGTCTGAGGCAGAGAAGCTGTGTGACCGTATCGGCGTGATTATTGAAGGAAACAAAGTGGCCGAGGGCACGCTGGCGGATCTGCTTAAGATGACCGGCACCGATGATTTGGAAGAGGCGTTCTTCGAGCTGTATAAGGAAAGAAAGGGGGAACTGTAAGATGAACGGAATCAAGCATATATTTGGGAAAGAGATGGCCAGAATATTCAAAGACAAGAAGATGGTGTTTTCCGTATTCTTTCTCCCCGTACTTATCATGATATTGATTATGACGATTATCAGCGGTCTTGTATCCAATATGGAAGACGATATAGAGTCCCACGAATCGGTAGTATATGTTGCAAACGAGCCTGCCAGCTTTAAAGCCTTCCTCGGTGACAGCAAGCAGGAATTCAAGTCCAGGCTCATTGACGCTGGCGGGATGGAGAAAGCCAAGAAGGATATCCTTGACGGCAAAGCCGATCTGATTATAGAATTTCCGGATGGATTTGAAGATGCCGTCGGCGGCTATGAAGCCGGAAATACGATTCCACAGGTTAAGACGTATTATAATCCTTCCGAAGATTATTCCAAGGCGGCATATGAGAATATTTCGGGTGGTGTTCTGGAAGCCTACCGGCAGTCGCTGCTTGCGGGACGTGTAGAGGATCTGGCACAGCTCACCGTGTTTACAGTGAATTCAGACAATGAAGATATGATTATCCAGGACGATGAGAAAGCCAGCGGCAAGGCGATAGGGATGATGCTTCCGTACTTTATCACGATTCTCCTGTTTGCGGGAGCTATGGGTATCGGAACCGACATGATAGCGGGAGAGAAGGAGAGAGGAACGATGGCGAGCCTGCTCGTGTCCCCGGTCAAGAGAAGCTCTATCGTTCTCGGAAAAGTGTTCTCTCTTATGACAATCTCCGGCATATCATCTCTTATATATGTGATTGCGATGGTCGTATGTGCGCCTCTGATGATGAAGTCGATGGTAGGCTCCGGGGCGGACAGTCTGAACATCAACCTGAGCGTACAGCAGGTAGTGATGCTCGGCGCACTGCTCGTGGCGATTGCGTTCCTCTACTCCAGCATCATCGCGCTTGTCTCAGTATTTGCCAAGTCTACGAAAGAGGCGAATACCTATGTGATGCCGGCTTATATGCTCGTGCTTATCATAGGGCTTCTGACGATGTTCACGACAGGGGATCCGACACAGACAGACTACTATATTCCGCTTTATAACAGCGCGCTTGTAATGAAGGGAATACTGGGCCAGAACGTGACTATGCTGCAGTATGGCATCACCCTGATAGAGACGCTTGTAATCGGCGGCGTACTCCTGGGCGTCATCGTCAAAGCCTTCCAGAGTGAAAAAGTCATGAACGTCTGACACTTCTTATCCGTCTGCATATACTGTCAATAAGAAGCAGATGCAGACGGAGGGGGTCAGGCCCCTTTCGAAAGGGGCCTGACCCCCTTGTGCATTCTGCACGATTCGGGAGGAAGAACGCTGTATGAGACTGAGTGAGCTTCAGAATAAAGAAGTGATCAATACTTGTGACTGTAAAAGGCTTGGATACGTGGCAGACCTGATAATGGATGACTGCGGGTGCCGCGTGGAAGCTATCATTATTCCAAAGTCGGGCAAGTTCTGTGGATTTTTTGGCGACGGGAGCGAGTATATCATTCCGTGCAAATGTATCAAAAGAATTGGACCAGATGTCATACTGGTAGAAATTCACGAAGAGACAAAATAAAGGGAAAAACTGGCAATGTTGTTTGACTTCTGCCGATGCAGCAGATATACTATATGTATTACAGAAGAAAGGATTTGGGTCAAGATGAAGTGTCCATACTGCAACCACCTAGATACAAGAGTCATAGATTCCAGGCCGGCGGAGGACGGAAGCTCCATCCGCAGAAGACGCTCCTGCGACGTGTGCGGCAAGCGGTTTACCACATATGAGAAGGTAGAGACGATTCCGCTCATCATCATCAAAAAAGACAACAACAGAGAACAGTATAACCGTAAGAAAATCGAGAACGGTGTCCTCAGGGCATGCTATAAGCGTCCGGTATCCGCAGATGCAATACAGCAGACGGTGGACTCTATCGAGACGAAGATTTTCAGTCTGGAGGCGAAGGAGATTCCGAGCAGTACGATTGGAGAGATCGTCATGGAAGAGCTAAAAGGGCTGGACGAGGTGGCTTATGTCAGGTTTGCTTCCGTGTACAGGGAGTTCAAAGACGTCAATACCTTTATGGATGAGCTGAAAAAAATCCTGGATAATTAGGAATACGTGTAAGAAGGTATTTACGAAATATGTCGTATAGTGTTAGAATAAGGAAGAAGCAAAGGGATATGTTTGCTTCTTCCTTTTTACTGTTTTCGGATAACATCAGTTCATTAAGTATACCTTATTGAACGTTAGCAGTTCAATAAGTATACATAATTATCGTGGAAACAGATGATGATAAGTAACAGAGAGCAGACGTAGATTCAGATTGGGTGAGATGCAGATGAGAACGTATAAATTAACCGTATCATATGACGGGAGCAGATATCAGGGATGGCAGAGGCAGGCCACGACAGATAATACGATTCAGTTCGTGCTGGAGTGGAGCATAGGGAAACTGGTCGGCTACAGGGTCCATGTGGACGGCTCGGGCAGGACAGATGCCGGTGTACATGCCAGGGGGCAGGTGGTGAGCGTCAAACTGTCCAAACTATATGACCCGCAGGAGTTTAAAGATTCTCTGAACAGGTATCTGCCGGAAGATATCAGAATCGTCAAAGCAGAGCTTGTCAAAAACGGGTTCCACGCCCGCAAGAGCGCAAAGGGTAAAAAATATGAATATTATATCGACTGCCGTGAAAAGCCGGATGTCTTCTCCCGCAGATATTGCTACCACTATCCGGAGAAGCTGGATATCGAGGCGATGCGGGGGGCGGTCGAGTATCTCGTCGGCGTGAAGAATTTTACAAGTTTTACGGACGACAAAGACTGCGGGGATCCTATCCGCAGAATTACGAATATCAAGATCGTGAGCACAGGCGATAAGGTCCGTATCACATACTATGGTACGGGATTCCTCTATCATATGGTGAGGATATTGACCGGCACGCTGCTGGAGATTGGAACCGGAAAAAGGGATGCGTCCATGCTCCCGGTCGTGATTGCGGCAGAGGACAGGAGCCTGGCAGGCTTCCTTGCCCCGGCAAGAGGCCTGTTCCTCAGAAAAGTATATTATTAAGCAAAGAAGCAAGAAATAATTGGAGGACGATAAATGAAGCTAATTTCATGGAATGTAAATGGAATCCGCGCCTGTGTACAGAAGGGGTTTATGGATTTCTTTGAAGAAGCGGATGCAGATATCTTCTGCATCCAGGAGACGAAGATGCAGGAAGGGCAGCTTGAATTGGATACGCCTGGCTACTACCAGTATTGGAACTATGCAGAGCGGAAAGGATATTCCGGGACTGCCATATTCACGAAAGAAGAGCCGTTGTCCTATTCCTGTGGCATCGGGATAGAAGAACATGATAAGGAAGGCCGGGTCATCACGCTGGAGTTCGAGGATTTCTACTTTGTGACGGTGTATACGCCAAATGCACAGAGCGAACTGGCAAGGCTGCCATATCGTATGCAGTGGGAAGATGCGTTCCTGGCCTATCTCAAGAAGTTAGAAGAGGATAAGCCGGTCATCTTCTGCGGCGACCTGAATGTAGCGGCCGAGGAGATTGACCTTAAGAACCCGAAGACGAACAGGAAGAATGCAGGATTTACTGATGAAGAAAGGGACAAGTTCCGTAAGATAAAAGAATCCGGCTTCATCGATACGTTCCGCCATTTCTATCCAGATACAGAAGGAATCTACTCATGGTGGTCCTATCGCTTCCGTGCAAGAGAGAAGAATGCAGGCTGGCGTATCGATTACTTCTGTGTGTCAGAAAGCCTGGAAGACAGGCTGGAGGACGCGAAGATCCACACGAGCGTCATGGGTTCGGACCACTGCCCGGTAGAACTGGATCTGCGCTAATAGCCCCCGTCGATGCCTATAATCTGCCCCGTCATGTAGGACGGGGCAGTTGCTATGTTCCAGAGCATTTCCGCAGCCTCCTCTGGGGTACCGAACCTGCCTGCAGGAATCTCGTCAGCCAGCTGTGCACGTTCTTCGTCACTTAGCTGACCATTCATCTCAGTGTCGATGACACCGCACGCCAGAGCATTCACCTGTACGTTGCTCGGTGCCAGTTCCTTTGCCAGAGCCTTTGTAAGTCCATTCACCCCGCTTTTGGATGCTGAATAGGCAGCTTCGCAGGAGGCGCCGGAATTTCCCCACATAGATGAGACATTGACAATCGTTCCACGCTTCCTGCGGACCATGGGAGGGATAGATGCCCTTGAACAATAGAAGACGGACGACAGGTTCGTCTGAATGACGCGGCTCCATTCCCCGTCGGTCATATCGCTCAACAGGCCGATGTAGGCGCATCCGGCGTTGTTGATTAGTACGTCGAGACAGCTGCATCTGCTGTATATAAAGGAGAAAATCTTATCAACATCTGCAGAATCACTCACGTCGCCTGTAACCATATCGCAGGAACCGCCTGTTGATAATATTTCTCTTCTTACTTCTTCCAATGCGTCCGCAGAGTTCCGGCAGTTGAGAAAAACATGATAGCCTCTGGCGGCAAAAAGAAGGGCGGCGGCTTTTCCGATACCTCTGGAAGCACCCGTAATGAGGGCATATTTTGACATTTGGCATATCCTCCTAGTCTCTGTTTTCATCAATTCTAAAAAAAATCTTAAATCGTATTTTTCCTGCCATTATTATATACTGGAATCGTTGCTATTTAAACCCTCAAGTGCTATTATTTACGTATCAGCGATTAGCCCCGCCCTATGCGGGGGCCTGCAGGGCACTTTTGTCCGGGTCTAGGCGAATACTCAGAAAGAGGGACATCAATGTTATCAAAATTCAGTGTGAAAAGGCCTTATACGGTGGTGGTAGGAGTTGTGTTGATCATAATTCTCGGGATTGTGTCATTCGGGAATATGACGGTAGATCTGCTTCCGAGCATGAACCTGCCTTATGCCATGGTAATGACGACATACCCGGGGGCAAGCCCGGAAGAAGTGGAGACAGTTGTAACAAAGCCTGTGGAACAGACGATGGCAACTGTGAGCAACATAAAGAATGTACAATCTGTATCAAATGAAAATGCTTCAACAGTGATTCTCGAATTCGATCAGACAGCCAATATGGACTCTGTCACTATAGAGATGCGGGAAGGACTGGATCAGATCAGCGGCTTCTGGCCGGATGAAGTAACCAATCCCATTATTATGAAACTGAATCCAAGTATGATGCCTGTACTGATTGCGGCAGTCAGTGCTGATGGAGAAGACGCGGCCGAAACGACCCGGATCATCGAAGAGCAGATTCTTCCGGAAGTGGAAAGCGTAGAAGGCGTGGCGTCGGTCTCTACCGCAGGCAGCATCGAAGAGACCGTACAGATTACTGTAAATGAACAGAAGATAGAGGACTTGAATGAAGAGGTCAAGGCGGAATTAGAAAAGAAGATGAATGAGGCGGCCTCGGCCCTCCAGGCGGCCAAGGAGCAGGTGGAGAACGGCAAGGCGGCGCTGGCGGCCGGCAAAGCTCAGGCATCTTCCGGTATGGGAGCGGCCGAATCACAGATATCGCAGAAGGCGGAGGAGATCAAGCAGGCGCAGCTCGAGATTACGGAAGGGATGGCGGTGCTGGATGTAACGGATGTGCAGTTGGAGCAGTCGCTTGGAGCGGTTCAGACATCCAAGAAGGCTGCAGAAGCGCAGATTAAGACGCAGAAGGAAACGCATAATCAGCTCCAGGTACAGATGACGGAGCTTAAAAAAGATCCAATAGCGAATGCAGATAAGATAGATGAGCTTCAGTTACAAATAGATAGTAATGACACAGCCATAACGGCTCTTGAGGCTACGATTACGCAGCTTTCCAAACAGGAGGCTACGATTAAGGAAGGGCAAAGCGAGGCGGTTGCCAGCAGGCAGAAGCTGGAAGCTATGCAGAAGCAGGTCAACGACGGCGCCATGACACTGGCGCAGGCCAGAGGGCAGCTTGCGTCCGCCCAGGTTGAGGCGGCGGCAGGCCTCGGACAGGGAGCAGCGCAGCTGGCGGCAGGAGAAGCGATGATTCAATCCCAGGAGGCCCAGATGGAGGCGGCCAAAGGGGAAGCTTCTGCAAGTGCGGATATCAGCAGCATGCTGAATGCCGATATGGTGAAGACACTGCTGGCGGCGGAGAACTTCAGCATGCCGGCCGGATATGTGACAGAAGAAGGCCTTGATTATCTTGTACGTGTCGGAGATAAGTTCAAGAGTATAGAAGACATAAAAGATCTCGTGCTCATCCATATGGATGGTATAGACCCGGTAAAGCTGGCGGATGTGGCAAATGTAGAACTTACCGACAACTCGGATGAGACATACGCCAAGATTAACGGGAAGCCAGGCATGATGTTGAGCATACAGAAACAGACCGGGTATTCGACCGGAGATGTGAGTGACCGTGTGCTGGAGAAGCTGGAGAGACTTCAGAAAGAGCACAAGGAAATCAAAGCGGTGACTTTGATGGATCAGGGCGTCTACATCGATCTGATTGTCAATTCTGTACTTGAGAACCTGATTTACGGGGCGGTATTGGCGATTATCATACTGCTCGTATTCTTGAAAAGCTTCCGGCCCACGTTTGTGATTGCCTGCTCGATACCAATCAGCATCATGACCGCTCTTGTGGCCATGTACTTTTCAGGAGTTACGCTCAATATCATATCTCTGTCGGGACTGGCACTCGGTGTCGGCATGCTTGTAGATAACTCTATCGTAGTAATTGAGAATATCTACCGGATGCGTAACGAAGAGGGGGCCTCGGCCAAGGCGGCGGCTATTGAAGGAGCGAGACAGGTAGGAGGGGCTATTACGGCTTCCACGCTTACGACGATATGCGTATTCCTTCCGATTGTATTTACCACCGGTATTACAAGGCAGCTGTTCGTGGACATGGGGCTTACGATTGCATACTCGCTGCTTGCCAGCCTCATAGTAGCACTGACTCTCGTGCCGATGATATCTGCCGGGCTGTTAAAGAAGACGGAAGAGAAAGAGTCACGGCTGTTCATAAGGATTAAGGACTGGTACGGCAGACTGCTTGCCAGGGCGCTGCACAAGAAGCCGCTTGTGCTCATAGGAGCACTTGTCCTGTTCGTGGCAAGCGGTGCGCTGGCCATATCCAGGGGGACGGAATTCATGCCTCAGATGGAGAGCACAGAGATCAGCATGACGCTTGAGACAGAGAAAGGAACGAGTCTTGAGGATACGGCAAAAGCAGCGGATAAGGTGATGGACCGTGTCGGAAAGCTGAGGGACGTCAAAGATATCGGAGCGATGGTATCTTCTTCCAATATGATGGGGACATCGACAGCCACAAATGTGGTGGAGTTTTATGCAATCACGAAAGATAAGCCTTCGCTGTCCAACAATGAGTTGAAGAAGGAGATAGAGAAGGTAACAAAGGGCCTTGGCGGCGAGCTGACAGTCAATATGTCCAATATGGATATGAGTGCGCTTGGCAGTTCAGGAATCAATGTCCAGATAAAAGGAAAGGACCTGGATAAGCTGCAGAAGATTGCAGGTGATATCAAGAGCATGCTGATTGATATCAAAGGGACGCAGAATGTAACTGATGGGACGGAAGACAACAAAGAAGAGCTCCGCGTCATCGTCGATAAGGCAAAAGCTACGGAACACGGACTCACGGTTGCCCAGGTATACCAGAGCCTGAACAAGCGGCTGTCTGAAGTCCAGAGTGCGACATCCCTGTCCACGGACGCGCAGGATTACGACATCTATGTGGTAGATGATGCGGACGAAAGCCTGACCCGGAAAGACATCAGGGAGCTTACGGTAACGGCGGAGAAGCAGGATGGGACGACGGAAGAGGTGAGGCTTTCCGACATCGCTACGTTTGAGGATGCCTCTGGCCTGCGGGCAATCAGCAGGAAGGATCAGAGCAGGTATATGTCCGTAACTTCAGAAGTCAAAGACGGGGATAATATCGGGCTTGTCAGCAGCCGTGTAAATAAGGCACTTCAATCATACGATGTGCCGGAAGGATATGAAGTGAAGATGGTCGGGGAAGACGAGACGATTAACGAGTCCATGACAGAACTCTTTAAGATGCTTGGCCTGGCGCTTGTCTTCATGTACCTCATAATGGTTGCACAGTTCCAGTCGCTGCGCTCTCCGTTCATCGTCATGTTCACCGTGCCTCTTGCTTTTACAGGAGGCCTGCTCGGATTGTGGATTGCGGGCAAGGCAGTGAGCGTGATCGCGATGGTAGGATTTGTCATGCTGTCCGGCATTATCGTGAATAATGGTATTGTGTTTATAGATTATACGAACCAGCTGATTGCCGGCGGACTTGCCAGGCATGAGGCTCTGGTGGAAGCTGGAAGGACGAGGCTCCGCCCGATAGTCATGACGGCGCTGACGACGATTCTTGGCCTGTCGACGCTCGCTATTGGAGTGGGAATGGGAGCGGATATGGTACAGCCGATGGCAATCGTGACAATCGGAGGACTGATATACGGAACCATATTAACATTAGTCGTAGTTCCATGTATCTTTGACTTGTTCCACAAAAAGGAAAAGGCAAGGCTTCGCGAGGAAATGGAAGAAGATGCAGAAACTGCAGAACCTTAAGGATGAGAGAGGTACGGTAGTATGATCGACAAAGCGATTGAATTTGCAACGAGAGCACATGAAGGACAGTTCAGGAAGGGAACGAAACGGCCATATATCGTCCATCCGGTGGAAGTGGGGGATATCGTATCGTCTATGACGGAGGACGAGGAAATTATCAGCGCGGCGGTGCTCCACGATACGATTGAAGACTGTGCCGGTATTACGGAAGAAGTGCTTGCCAGGGAGTTCAGCGTCAGGGTAGCTGTAATGGTTGCTCAGGAAAGCGAGGATAAGTCGAAGACATGGGTAGAACGGAAAGGGGCGACCATCCGGCATATCGGGAAGTCACCGCTGGAAGTCCAGATGATAGGCCTTGCAGATAAGCTGTCGAATATGAGGGATATAGACAGGGATTATCCTGTGGAGGGCGAAAACCTGTGGAACAGGTTCCGCATGAAGGATAAAGAGATGATAGGATGGTACTATAAGGGAATCCGGGATGCATTGGCGGAGAGCTTCCGCGGCGTAGCGGCATATGAAGAATACTGCAGGCTCGTGGAAAAGAATTTTGGATAGAAAGGCTGCCTGACCAAACGGATAGGATAAAGAAGCAGGCCGGAACTTACCGCTTACGTGTAAGTTCCGGCCTGCTTTTGCGGCGGTGCCTATTGACCGTCATTTTATTCCGGTTATCTTTTCACGGCAGGCACTTACCGGATACCAGCTGCAGCCACAGCATATATCCGCCAGCATGTCCGGCGTGGTATGCCGGCGTATGTATGAAGCCAGCTCCTGATAGATGTATGTCTTTTCTTCCAATCCGAAATATTCTGCTGCCTTCCTGTCAAAACGCTGTACTTTTTCATTATTCCGGCACAGATCGGTATCCAGCATGTCCGGGCAGCAGGAACATAGGTCATCCGTGGAAAAGACGAGTTCGATGGGAGTCTTGTCCTCTGTGCGCAGGCGGTGAACGACTTTATCCATGTTCTTTACAAATGCTTCGCTGTAGCCTTTGCCCGAGTATCCCTGGGTACAGAGCAGATGGTGTGGTCTCAGACGCATGCGGCACTCACCAGCCTTCTGTGGATTCTAAGTCCTATGATTGTGGCCAGAGCTGCTTTTATAACCGCTGTCGGTATAAACGGAAGCACGCAGGCAGTGAATGCAGCCCATATGCTGCAGCCGGTTACGAGGCAGAACATCACGATACCGCCGATATAATTGATGACTGTGCCGAGGATAAGGAAGGCAATGAACCCCATGTTGACCTGCCGGAACTTTTCTGCCCCGAAGCCGATGATATATGCCATAATAGGAAATGACAGGAGAAATCCTCCGGTCGGCCCTATGAGGTACTGGTACCCGCCTGTGAAGCCGGCAAGGACCGGTACACCCGCGGCTCCAAGCAGTACATAGATCAGAGCGGCAGCGGCCCCTTTTTTCGCTCCAAGTATGATAGCCGCAAGGGTGATTGCGAACGTCTGCATCGTCATCGGGACACCCGCCGGCATCGGTATGGATATCTGTGCCATGATTGCGATTACTGCAGTGCACAGACCGATGGTGCAGATGTCTTGAACAGATATTTTTGAATGATTCATGACAGCCTCCTGTAGAATTAGTATGTATGCAGTATATCCGAAATCAAAGGAAATGTCAACCTGATAAATATATTAGTTAACATTGTGCGTAAATGTTGACATTCAAGTTACTTGAAGGTGTTTAATAACGGTAAGGAGGAACAGAATTGACCATTAAAGAAGTTGAACAACTGGTAGATATGAAAAAAGCAAATATCCGTTATTATGAGGAGGAGGGCCTTCTTGCTCCGGGGAGAAATAGAGAGAACAATTACCGGGAATACAGCATGCATGAAGTGGAAGATCTGAAGAAGATAAAGTTCCTTAGGGTGCTCGGTGTTCCGGTAAAAGATATCAGAAGGGTAAAGGAAGGCAAAGTGACGGTATCTGAGGTTATCGGGGCAAGAAAAGCAGCACTTGAGCAAGAGATGGCAGAACTGTCGGAGGCGAGAAGCCTTTGTGACGAGCTGATACAGCGGAATGATACCTTTGATAATCTGGATGTAACTCTTATGGATATGCAGAATGCTTTCTTTAAAATGAGAGGAGCGAAGATTATGAGACTGGATAAAGTCTATCGTTTGGAAAATTATCGGAATATGTGCACCAGGATCTGGCAGACGATTTTCCTGATCTATTATCCTGCCATGCTGTCGTTAAAGTTCGTGATACATTATGAGCTGCCGTTCTGGCTGACCCTGCCGATGACGGTTTCTGCACTGGCGGCCGCGGCTGCGGCGGGGGTGATCGATTATAAGATTGCACATTATAAAGAAGAAAGTTCAAATTAGCATCCGTACGCACATAGGAATGGAAACGTTCTCCCTTTGACAACTTTATTTTTTCAGTATATTATTAGAATCAAGGGAGTCAGGAGAGCATAAAATGATTATCAGCGCGAGCAGAAGAACCGATATCCCCGCATGCTATCCGGAATGGTTTGTCAACCGACTGAAGGCCGGGGAGATATTAGTGCCAAACCCATACAACAGGAAGAAGATCAGCCGTATCGCCATATCACCGGATACGGTTGATTGTATTGTGTTCTGGACAAAGAACCCGGAGCCGCTCCTGCCAAAGCTCAAAGAGATCGATCAGCTCGGTTACCGATATTATTTTCAGATGACCGTCACGGATTACGGAATGGATATGGAGGAGAACCTGCCTTCGACGGAAGAATCGATGGCAACCTTCGTACTGCTGAGCGAGCGCCTCGGGAGAGAACGGGTTGACTGGAGGTTCGACCCGATTATCCTGAGTGGCACTTATACGCTCGGCTATCATCTGGAAAAGTTCGAGATGATGTGTGAATGGCTTCACAAGTATACGGACCGGTGCATCATCAGCTTCGTGGATGCTTACAGGGGGAATCCCTATCCAGAACTGGAAGAAGATGAGATGGCTTCTGTCGCAAAAGGGCTTGCCGGAATTGCCGGGAAGTATAAGCTTCCTCTCTATACGTGCGCAGAGAAGGTGAATCTGGAGCGTTACGGCATACGGCACGGCGCCTGTATCGACAAAGAAAAGATCCGGCACATTATCGGCTATAAGCTGGATTTGAAAAAAGATACCGGACAAAGAAGGGAATGCGGCTGCGCGGAGAGCATTGATATAGGGATGTATGATACATGCGTCAATGGCTGTGCGTACTGCTACGCGACAGGGGGGATTGAGAGCGCCCGAAGGAAGAAAGAACAGCATGACCCCGCATCGCCCCTTCTGATTGGACAGCTTCGGGGAGATGAGACGATTGTGGAACGTAAGGTGCAGTCAGGCAGAGACATGCAGATATCACTGTTTGACTATCCGTTAGGCTTCGGTTCGGCAGATGAGATATTGTAAGAAGTGCACAAAAATTTAATATATAATATATTGATTTTCATGAAATGGATGACAGTTCCTTGATAAATTCTTGACAAGGAACTGTTTTTTTGTTATGTTTAGACTAAAGTACAAACGTTAGTCTAAAAAGCGAAAGAACGACGTGTGAGGTGAAAAGATGAGTTTGATAACAAGCATCCAGAAGTATTCTATCCATGACGGTGACGGGATACGGACGACCGTCTTTTTTAAAGGATGTCTGCTGAAATGTCTGTGGTGCCATAATCCAGAGACACAGTGCTTTAAGCCTGAGCTTCTCTGCGACAGGGAACGATGTGCAGGATGCGGCAGCTGTGCCGCGGTCTGTCCCCAGAAGGCGGTGAAGGCAGAGGAAGGCAAGATGGTCACGGACCAGAAGCTCTGCACCGGCTGTGGTACATGTGTGGATTACTGCAACCTGAACCTGCGGGAAGTGGCCGGGAAAGAGTATGCCATCAGCGAGCTGATCAAGGAGCTTAAGAAAGATGAGATGTTCTACGAAGAATCCGGCGGCGGGGTTACGCTGTCCGGCGGCGAGGTTATGATGGCCGACATGGATTATGTGGAAGAACTTGCGAAGCGGCTCGATAAGATGGGGATTTCGGTAACGATTGATACATGCGGACAGGCGCCGTGTGAGAATTTTGAAAGGCTGCTGCCATATGTAGATACATTTTTGTATGATATCAAGACGATGGATAACGACGTACATAAAAAGTATATGGGCATGGGGAATGAGCAGATTTTAGAGAATCTGGAATATATCAGCGGCAAGGGTGCCCGCATATATATCCGCATTCCGGTAGTCCGGGAAGTAAACGGATCAATCGAGGATATGGGAGCGATTATAGACTATCTCAAGGAAAAGAAGATCAGGGTGGCCAATGTGAACCTTCTCCCATATCACAACACCGGTTCGGGAAAGTATGAAAAGCTTGGACTGACGTATAAAGGGTCGGACCTTCATGCGCCGTCGAACGATGAGATGGAACAGTTTGTGACGCTTTTTAAAGAATCAGGTTTCCACAACGTAAAAATAGGAGGTTAATGAAGATGGAAGAAAGAGGAATGAACGAACGGATCAAGAAACTCAGAAAGCTCAGCCTGGACACTCCGGCACACATTGACATGGAGCGTGCCGAGAGCATGACTAAGACGTATGAGGCTTATGAAGGCTCGCTGTCCATCCCGGAACTTCGCGCCCAGGTGCTCAAAGACTATTTTGCAACAAAGACGTTATACATAGGCGAGGGTGAGCTGATTGTCGGCGAGAAGGGCGATTCTCCGCAGGCATCTCCCACATTCCCGGAGCTGTGCTGCCACACGATGGAAGATATGCATGTCATGAATGACCGTGAACTCATAAGCTTCAAAGTAAAAGAAGAAGATTTTGAGAAGCAGGAAAAGGTGATGATTCCGTTCTGGGATAAGAGATGTATCCGGAACAAGATTCTGCGCCAGATGACGCCGGAGTGGAAGAAAGCGTATGAGGCAGGGCTGTTCACAGAGTTTATGGAACAGCGGGGACCGGGACATACGGTCGGTTCTGTAAAGATATATGAAAAAGGATTCCTTGACTATAAAGAAGATATCCAGGCCGCAATCGATAAGCTGGACTTCTTCAATGACCCGGAGGCGTTAGATAAGAAGAACGAGCTGGAGGGCATGAAGATTGCCTGCGACGCTATCATGATCCTCGGCGAGAGATATGCAGCCTATGCGAGAGAGCTGGCAGAAAAAGAAGGCAATCCAAAGCGAAAAGAAGAGCTGCTTCAGATTGCGGCCAACTGTGATGTCGTACCGGCACATAAGCCGGAGACATACTGGCAGGCAATCCAGATGTACTGGTTCGTACACCTCGGCGTCACGAGCGAGCTGAATCCGTGGGATGCGTACAGCCCGGGACGTCTTGACCAGCATCTGAATCCCTTCTATGAAAAAGACGTAAAAGAGGGGACGCTGGATGATGAGAAAGCGCTGGAGCTGCTGGAATGCCTGTGGGTCAAATTCAACAACCAGCCTGCACCGCCGAAGGTCGGCATTACGCTGAAGGAGAGCAGCACGTATACAGATTTTGCCAACCTGAACACAGGCGGTATCGCTCCGAATGGTGAGAACGGAGTCAATAACGTTAGCTATCTGATTCTGGACTGCATGGATGAGATGAAGCTGCTGCAGCCAAGCTCTAATGTACAGATCAGCAGGAAGACGCCGCAGAAGTTCCTGAAGCGTGCCTGCGAGATATCACGCAAGGGATGGGGACAGCCGGCGTTCTACAATACCGAGGCAATCGTCCAGGAACTGCTCAATGCCGGCAAGTCGCTGGAAGATGCAAGACGCGGCGGCACGAGCGGCTGCGTGGAGACAGGTGCATTTGGAAATGAAGCCTATATCCTCACCGGATACTTCAATATTCCGAAGATATTCGAGCTGACGCTGAACAACGGCTATGACAAAGTAAGCGGACAGCAGCTCGGACTTGAGCTCGGATATGCTGCGGACTTCAAGACATACGAAGAGCTATATGATGCATTTAAAAAGCAGATGAAATATTTTATCGATATCAAAGTGCAGGGAAGCAATGTCATCGAGAAGATATATGCAGAAGATATGCCTGTACCGTTCCTTTCCATCATTACCAATGACTGTATCTCAAAAGGCAAAGATTACAACGGCGGCGGCGCAAGGTACAACACAAAATATCTGCAGGGCGTAGGAATCGGTACGATTACGGACTGCCTGGCATCCGTGAAGTACAACGTATATGAGAAGAAGACATTTACGATGGATGAGCTGATGCAAGCGCTGGAAGACAATTTCGAGGGGCACGACAGAATCTGGAATATCGTATGCAACAAGACGCCGAAATACGGCAATGACGATGACTATGCGGACAGCATCATGAAGGATGTGTTCGAATACTACAGAAGCCAGGTGACAGGACGGCCGAATATGCTCGGAGGCATGTACCGCATCAACATGCTTCCTACCACGTGCCACGTATACTTTGGAGATGTCATGATGGCAAGCCCGAACGGACGTCTGGCCCACAAGCCGGTATCCGAAGGAATCTCGCCGGAAAAAGGCGCGGATACGAACGGCCCGACATCTGTCGTAAAATCATGTGCCAAGATGGACCACCTCCAGACAGGCGGAACACTTCTGAACCAGAAGTTCACGCCGAGCGTCGTTGCAGGAGAAGAAGGACTGAACCAGATGGCGAATCTCGTGCGTACGTACTTCAATATGGACGGCCACCACATCCAGTTCAATGTTATAGACAAAGAGACGCTGATACAGGCCCAGAAGCACCCGGAAGACTACAAGGACCTGATCGTACGTGTCGCGGGTTACAGCGACCACTTCAGAAACCTGAGCAAGGCTCTTCAGGATGAGATAATCGAACGGACCGAACAGAGCTTTAACTAAACGGTCGGGGACAGGGAGAAACGCGTCTGGGGACGGGGGTTTTTTAAAAAACCCCCGTCCC
>NZ_JABFCH010000233.1:0-214 GCF_017566055.1 Extibacter sp. GGCC_0201
GTGCGTGGTCAGATTCTTCTTAATGCTGCAGAAATCGGCTATTTCCTTGAGATAGCTGTTCATCTTCTGGTTGCACATGACGGGCAAACAGCATCCTTTCTTAATGCAGGTCGGATGTTCCTTGTATTTCTCCAATATGGCCAGGGGTACGGGCAGCAATGGAATATTGCTGATGGAAGAGGCCTTCCTACGGTGTTCCAATTTGACCCTTCCT
>NZ_JABFCH010000234.1:0-214 GCF_017566055.1 Extibacter sp. GGCC_0201
TTTTTTTCAGCACGTTATTCTGAAGAAAATCCATGGTTCCTTTAAAGCTCTCATCCCCAAAACTTTCTACATTTTTTCCGTTAGCATAAAATTCACGGGATGCTTCATCTCTCTGAGAATAGCCGGCTGCAAGAAGATTGGTAGGCCATCCTGCATTTAAACTGAACGGTGATATTCCTGCAGCTGCCAGTTTATCCACAGCCGCATCAAAATC
>NZ_JABFCH010000235.1:0-214 GCF_017566055.1 Extibacter sp. GGCC_0201
TACTTCATCCGGGTCAATCTCCAAACCATAGGTCACAACATTGCCGCTGTCATCCCTGACTGTCATCTTTTCAACCAGTTTTTCAAAATCTTCGGGACTCTTAATATTAAGCTCCTCCTCTGTAACACCGTTCTGCTCAGCGATATCTTTTCTGTAGAAAACGGTTCTGTTGGACGGTTTGAATAAAGCATAGTAATCACCGTCGCGCTGACAG
>NZ_JABFCH010000236.1:0-214 GCF_017566055.1 Extibacter sp. GGCC_0201
TGCCCCGGGAACCCTACGATCATACTTTTTCCCCATGGATTGCAACCGAATATCCAGTTAAGCAGGTCGCATTCCATTTCGTAAAAATCGGTGTTCCCGGTAAGAGTCCGGTAGAGAAGGCATTGTGTAAGCGCTGCGGTTATCAGGTTGTTGGAACACCAGATAAAAGGTATGCCTACGCCGAACGTTTTACCATAAGGGGCGCTTTCACTTT
>NZ_JABFCH010000237.1:0-214 GCF_017566055.1 Extibacter sp. GGCC_0201
CTGGGCGGCAGCCCGAACGATGTTGTCCTTGCTTTTGTTGCCCGGAGTCAAATAGAAACGCAGATTGACAGGCCGCTTCTTCGCCACTTCTGCAATAGTCAGCCCCCGGCACACACCGCTGTCCACAACGACCTCCTGTGCCTGTTCCAGCGTCATCACCTTCAGAATATCCTCTACAGGCATATCCGGGGTATATGCAGGGGCCTCTTGCACG
>NZ_JABFCH010000238.1:0-213 GCF_017566055.1 Extibacter sp. GGCC_0201
CCATTGTTTCGATAAAGTTATAGATTTCGATCGGAATGACAATCGTCAGGTAAGGCGCTACTACGGCAAAACCGCTTAGCAGGTGCTGGATACCGTTTACCGGATTTGGAAAATAAAAGCCGATTCCACTGAAATCAATGCTGGTACGTCCCAGACAGAAAGCATAGATGATGCCCCCTACGATTGCAACCACAAGCGGCGGGATTTTTCCTG
>NZ_JABFCH010000239.1:0-213 GCF_017566055.1 Extibacter sp. GGCC_0201
CATAACCGGTGACCTGTGTCTATGCCTGACGGATTCGGAAGAAGCGCGCTCCCCTTTTGGCATACCCGCGGCCACATGGCTGAAATTTTATTAATAATAAGTCTAAGAAGGAGAAGGTTATGATTAATAGGGAACAATGCGGCCAATTTATAGACGCAAATACGGATAATATGGTGAAAGACTGGAAGCGGTTGGTAGAAATAGAAACGGGCT
>NZ_JABFCH010000240.1:0-213 GCF_017566055.1 Extibacter sp. GGCC_0201
GGTAAAAAGTAACATTTTGAAAATCCGGTTTTGTTGAAAATTGGATTATTGTATTTTCTACAAATGTCAGCACATTTTTTTTTTGTTTTTTTTCTGTTGAAGATGATATGATCAATCTTAGAAGATACCACAAAACTTGATGCTGTGTATTTTTTAGTTAATTTCGTTTTTCCTCTTTCATTTTGTTCAATATTTTTCTTTATTTGATTTTGG
>NZ_JABFCH010000241.1:0-213 GCF_017566055.1 Extibacter sp. GGCC_0201
TGCCACAGGGATATCCGACAAACCAGAAATTTCAACCGGAGTGGATGGACCAGCTTTCTTAATTCGCTTGCCCTTATCGTCAATCATGGTACGAACCTTACCATAGGTCATACCGGATATGATGGAATCTCCAACGTGCAGTGTACCCTGCTGTACCAAAAGACTGGCGGTCGCGCCTTTTCCTTTTTTAACCTGGGCTTCAATAACGCTTCC
>NZ_JABFCH010000242.1:0-213 GCF_017566055.1 Extibacter sp. GGCC_0201
GTTTCCTGGACCCGGAGGGAGAGATGCTTTTGAACTCGTGACACGCTGCGTTTCCGATGGCCGGATTCATGTAGACAAGGACATGCCGGAAGCCAAAGAGGTTCTGGAGAGTCCTCACGGAAGATATTATTTCCGTTTCAGTTACAGAGGGAAAACAGTAGTTGTCACAATCCGCCCTGGTTTCGTGCGTCAGGATTTTATTGACATGGCAAG
>NZ_JABFCH010000024.1:0-65276 GCF_017566055.1 Extibacter sp. GGCC_0201
GATGCCATGCGCGAAGTGGGCGAGAAGATGGATGTCAGCCTAAGGGAGACAGGCATCGGCGGCGTGGCCGGAAGTCCAAGGGGACAAGAAGTTGGAAAAAATTTACAGTAGAAATTAGTGGATTAATGCTCCTAAAATAGAGAAATACATACAAATGGTTTCTCAATAGAATAAGGGAGGGTTATCCGCATGTCAAATACGTTTGGCTACATCAGAGTATCATCAAAAGATCAGAACGAAGCAAGGCAGCTGGCGGCTCTGGCGGAATATGAAATTCCCCGGAGCCGCCTTTTTATTGACAAGCAAAGTGGAAAGGACTTCGAAAGGCCTGCATACCGGAGGCTGCTGAAAAGGCTGAAAAGTGAAGATGTCCTGTTTGTAAAGAGCATAGACAGGCTGGGCAGAAACTACAATGAGATATTAGAACAGTGGCGGGTGCTGACAAAGCAGATTGGTGCAGATGTCGTTGTCATAGATATGCCTCTGCTTGACACGAGGACGAGGGGGGATGACCTTACGGGGACCTTTATTGCGGACCTTGTACTGCAGATACTCTCCTATGTGGCACAGACTGAGAGGGAAAATATCAGGCAGCGCCAGGCGGAGGGGATTGCAGCGGCGAAAGCAAGAGGAGTCAGGTTTGGAAGAGAAAAAAAGCCGCTTCCGGAAGGCTTTCGGGAAACGGTCGTGAAATGGAGAGAAAAGGAAATCACATGCCAGCAGGCACTCGAAAGGCTTGGGGTCAGCAGGAGCTATTTCTTCAACCAGATTAAGCAGCTTGATTTGTAGAATATTTTGCCAGCCAGATACCTTCTGTTTAAAAAATATGCAAAAGTACACCTTAAAGTACTTCGATAGAAGTGCTTTTTTTATGTAAAATTACTATATCTATTATACCTTTTTTCAGGCTAAAAGCAAGTATTTTTGTGTGTACTAAGGTGTACTAAGGTGTACTTTAGCATACTCTACAAGATGATGGACGGGAAAGGAGGCAGTTTTTTCTGCCATGACCATAGCGTACATCTTGTAGAAAGAAGTATTAGAAAGGAAGATTTATGGGCGGCTATATAGATATGCACTGCCATATACTGCCTGAGGTTGATGACGGGGCCAAAAGCATAGAAGAGATGGAGAAGATGCTTAAAATTGCTTATGACGAGGGCATCCGCTGTATGATTGCCACACCCCACTATCATCCAAGAAGAGGCAGAGAACACCCGGAGATACTGTTTGAAAGATTGAAGGCAGTAAGGAGAGCGGCGCACAGGATTGATGCACGGTTCCGTGTATATCTCGGGACAGAGATTTATTTTGGACAGGATATACCTGAAAAATTAAAGAAGGGAAGAGTGTTGAGTATGAACAAGAGGGATATCGTTCTCGTCGAATTCTCCCCTTCTGATACATACACATATATCCTGCAGGGAATCCAACAGCTTCAGATGAACGGGTACGAGGTTATCCTGGCTCATGTGGAAAGGTACCACTGTCTTGTCGAGAATGTAGTCTATGCAGAACATTTGTGGGAAATGGGTACGCTGATCCAGATTAATGCAGGAAGCATTACAGGAGATAGTGGAAGAAAGATAAGAAAATATGTGAAGGAACTTATGGACCGTAATCTGGTATTCTGTGTCGGTACGGACGCACATGGCGCCATACACCGGGCACCCAGAATGAAAAAAGCGGCAGATTATGTGGGAAAAAGGTATGGAGAAGACTATGTGAGGAGGATATTCTTCGGCAATGCCAAGGGAATGCTGAAGAGAAGGGTTGAAAATGAAATATAACAGTATTATAAATAAAGATTTTGAGAATGATGACGTCAATATAGACCTTACAGAATTGTTTCTGGCCGTGTGGAACAAGATACATCTTGTCATTCTGGCGGGAATATTTATGGCATTGCTTGCGTTTGTAGGAACAAAGGTATTTATTACACCGTTGTATTCATCTACGACTAAGATGTATGTCCTGACAAAGCAGGACAGCAGTGCAGGCGTAACTTACAGTGATATACAGACAGGGACACAGCTTACGAAAGATTATATGGAACTGGTGAAAAGCAGGCCGGTTCTGGAGCAGGTGATTGCGGTACTTAATCTGGATATGGAGATAGAAGAGCTGGAACGCCTGATTACTGTTGAAACGCCGACAGATACGAGGATACTGACCATTGTTGTCGAGAATCAGGATCCGAAGACGGCAAAAGAAATTGCAGATGCACTGAGAGAATCCGTCAGCATCCAGATTACAGAGATTATGGATGCAGATTCGGTCAATACATTTGAAGAGGGAAATCTTCCCAAAGAGCCATCGTCGCCGAGCCTTGCCAAAAATATGGCGATTGGTGGAATGCTGGGAATCCTTATTGCACTGGCAATTATTGTGCTTATTTTTGTATTGGATGATACGATTAAGACGCCCGATGATGTAGAGCACTATCTTGGCCTTAATGTCCTGACTTCCATTCCGATTCAGGAAGGGGTAAAAAAATCCAAGAAAGTAAAGGGCATGTCTGCCAAAAAATTTGTTAGAAAAATGAAACAGTAAGGAGGAAGGCTATATCATGCAGGAAATATATTTGAAGAATATGGGGAAGGACTACCGTAGTAATGAAGCGTATAAGACCCTTCGTACGAATGTAGAGTTTTCGGGCGCAGACAATAAAGTGATAGTATTTACAAGCTGCACACCTAATGAAGGGAAAAGTACAGTTTCACTATCTCTCGCTCAGTCCCTCGCAGAAGGAGGCAAGCGGGTACTCTTTATAGATGCGGATCTGCGAAAGTCGGTATTGATGGGAAGGCATAAGGTAAATGGAGACCTGAAAGGACTCAGCCATTTCCTGTCCGGGCAGTCTGAGGTAGATGATATCATCTACAAGACTCAGGAACCAGGCATGATGGTGATATTTTCCGGAGTTACCCCTCCAAACCCGGCTGAACTGCTCGGCTATAAGCGTTTCAGTTCTCTGATGGCCAGCGCGAGAAAGGTATACGATTACATAATCATTGATGCCCCACCATTGGGGAGCGTGATTGACAGTGCCATTGTAGCCACAGTCTGTGATGCGGCAGTGCTAGTTATAGCAGCGAATGCAATTAGCTACAAATTTGCACGTGTCGTGAAAGAACAGCTGGAGAAATCCAACTGTTCCATCCTCGGTGTCGTGTTAAATAAGGTGAATATGAAGCAGAATAAATATTACGGCAAGTATTATGGCAAATATTACGGAGAATATGGGAAAAAGTAGAGGATAACTTAAGATGAAGCAACAGTTATTGGTCTTGGTGCTGGCGGCGGGCTGTGTCGTGCTCGGTGCCGTATCGGTGATGCTGTCCATGCGTGAAGATAATAATCCGCCGGTGGTCAGTGTGGAAGAGATAGAGATAACCTATGCAGAAGGCGCGGACTATAGTAGTCTTCTGAAAGGGGTTTCGGCAAAAGACAGCCACGATGGCGATTTGACGGACAGGGTATTTGTTGACAGAGTCATACCGTTGGATAACGGAAAAGCAGTAGTATATTATGGCGTGCTGGACAGAGATAAGAACGTCGGTACTGCTGTCCGTAAGGTTGAGTATGTTCAGAATATTCCGACAGATACGCAGGATAAGAAAAACAGTGAGACATCTGACAGCCAGGATGATGAGAAAGATGATGCTGATGTGGATGCAGGTCCAGATGGTGAAGAAGAGGAGTTAAAACCGGATGGTATCAGGCCGGCAATCGCCTTGACTGCTGATAGTGCACAGATTAAAGCGGGAGATGTCTTTGATGCCACACGTTTTGTAAAAGACGTAGTAGATGACAAAGATGATAAAAATACGTTGTACCGGCATATTCATGCAGATGGTAATTATGATGTAAATACAGCGGGGACATATGAACTCAGAATCTACGTAAGCGACAGCGAAGGAAACACATCTGACGTTAAGACTTTTAGTTTGACCGTACAATAAGAAGTGGAGAATACATATGGAAAAGCATATCCAATCAAAGAAAAAGAAAGGCAGACACATGGCAGGCAAGTTCATTGCGCTAATCCAGCTTCTATTGTCAGTTGGGCTGATTGCTGTTGTCTGGAACAGTGGATTACTACCCGCAAAATATATTGTATCAATGGTTATATTGCTTCTTGTACTGTTCGGGTTCTGCTTTGGAGTACAGTGTGTAAAGAGCAAATTAAATATAGTGGGGATTGTCTTGAGTGCCCTTATCAGCATCTGTCTGGCAGGTGGTTTATTTTATACGATGCAGGCGGCCCAGATTATGAAAGATGTAGGGGGAGCTTCTTATAAGACCGATAACATGATTGTGGTAGTAAAAAAAGACGATCCGGCCGCGAATCTTTTGGCTGCAAAGAACTATCGTTTCGGCGTGCAGACGGCAGTGGACAAGGATAACAATCGGAAGATGGTTGAAGATGTGCAGAAAGTAATAGGAAGGGATATGAAGCTGGAAGAGTACGCAACCTTGCAGGAAGAAGCAGAAGCACTTCTGAAAGGCCGGATTGATGCTGCCATTTATAACGAGGCATTTAATGGAATCTTAGAGGACGCGATAGAGGATTATTCATCCGAGATAAGAATTTTATATCAATATGGAATAGACACTCCTATTGAACCAGAGGAAACGGATGTAGAGGAGCCGTTCAATATTTATATAAGTGGAATTGACGTCTCTGGCCCGATTACGACGAACAGCAGAAGCGATGTTAACATTATTATGACCGTTAACCCTAAGACAAAGAAGATTCTGCTGACAACAACGCCAAGAGATTATTTTGTACAGATTCCAGGGGTATCCGGTGAGCAGAGGGATAAGCTGACACATGCGGGAATATATGGGGTGGATGTATCCATGAATACGCTGGAACAATTATATGGAATTGACATCAGCTATTATGCAAGGGTTAACTTTACTTCGCTCATTACGATTGTGGATGCGCTCGGCGGCATAGATGTACATTCTGATTATGACTTTAAGGCAATGGGCTTCAGCTTCAAGAAGGGCATCAACCATTTGAACGGGGAAGAGTCGCTGGCATTTTCAAGGGAACGGTATAGCTTTGAATCTGGAGATAACCAGAGAGGGAAAAATCAGGAGGCTGTATTGACAGCCATCTTACAAAAAGCGATGTCCCCTGCTATCCTGACAAGCGCAAATGAAATATTAAGGAATATCAGTGATTGCGTGGAGACGAATATGACCCAGGACGAGATGTCGCGGTTGATTAATATGCAGATTTCAGATGGAACAGCTTGGACGATTGAATCCGCTGCTGCAGCAGGAAAAGGGGATAGCCAAGCGTGTTATTCATCAGGATTACAGCCGCTGTATGTCATGTGGCCGGATGAAAAGTCGGTTCAGCAGATTTCGGAGAAGATGAGGAACGTCAGAGAAGAGAAGTAACAGGATACAAAAGAGCAGCGGGGCGGAGAAGAGTGATGTGGATGAAAAAAGTACGTCAGGATAAGATTAAAATAATAAAGTTTATTTATAAGCTGGTTATATTGTTGTTTGCTTTTTTGCTGGCCATGATTATGTGGGATGTAAGTTACAGCCCATGGTGGGATGAAGGGTATGAGGGACGGATAAAATTATTATTCATAGCCGCACTGTATTCTGTCGTTTATCACGTGCTGGCTAAAATGTACCATGCTTATAGAATTGGTGAATACCGCCTGACAGATCTGGCGTATTTTCATTTATTGTGTTTTGGAATGGCAGATATGTTTCTTTATGTAGAAGCTACCATATACTATCACAAACCAGTTTTCATCATTCCTATCCTTAATATATTTATAATACAGCTGGCGGGTATGATGGTTGTTACATTTGGCTTCAACAGATGGATAATGAAGTACATGCTTCCTATTCGGACCATTATAATATATGGGAAGAACGACTACGAGCGGCTCGTGAAGAAGATTGAGGCATTAAAGAAAGTACATATATTGACAGGATGCTTTAGGCAAAATGAAGAAAAGCAAGAGATAGGAAAAGCCATCGATAACTGTGAAAAGATATATCTATATGAAGTAAGTGACAGATGCAAGAAATACTTTATAAACTATTGTGAAAATAAAAATGTCGAGTTATATATCACAAGGGATATAGAAGAGATTCTGGCATCGGAGTATGAAATATCCCACTCGCTGGATATTCCTTTTATGCGTAAACGGAGGGAGGCGGTACGATGGTATTATCCTGCCGCAAAACGGCTTGCAGATATCCTTCTAGCATTAAGTGGCCTGATTATCATGTCTCCTGTACTGCTTATTGTAGCGTTATGCATAAAGCTATATGACAAAGGCCCGGTATTTTATAAACAGACGAGGCTGACCGTAGGACACAAAACATTTAAGATATTTAAATTCCGCAGCATGGTTGTTGATGCTGAAAAAGAAGGGGCCCGGTTAGCGAGCAGAAATGACTCCAGGATAACACCTGTGGGAAAATTCATTCGGATGACAAGGATAGATGAATTTCCTCAGCTGCTCAATGTCATAAAAGGAGATATGTCAATCGTAGGACCAAGGCCTGAACGACCGGAAATCGAAGAGGAGTATCTGAAAGAGCTTCCTGAATTTGGCCTGAGGCTGAAGGTCAAAGCAGGTCTGACGGGCTATGCACAAGTATTTGGGAAGTATAATACAACACCATATGACAAGCTCAGGCTGGATCTGCTATATATCAATGAGCAGTCTGTACTGCTGGATTTAAAGCTGATTGTCTGGACAATAAAAATCCTGTTTATTCCTGAGAGCACCGAAGGAATAGAAGAAGGCAGCAGGACTGCCTCAGGTGCATCTCGGAGGGTGAAAAAATATTAATATGATACATAGGAGAATACTTAGATGATTACAACTAAGACACCATTCAGGATGTCATTTTTCGGCGGGGGCACAGACTTCCCGGAATTCTATCAGGAACATGGCGGTGCGGTGCTTTCTACAAGCTTTAATAAGTACTGCTATGTTAATGTCAGACATCTGCCCAGGTTTTTTGAATATACGTCAGAATTGGTATATTCAAAAATAGAAAGAGTAACTGACATTTCTCAAATTGAACATCCGGCAATACGGGAAGCCATGAAATATCTGGAGATGTATGAACTGCGTCTGACCTATGAAGGCGATCTGCCTGCACGTTCAGGACTGGGTACGAGCAGTTCCTTTTCAGTAGGCATGTTGAATGCCTTTTATGCTTTGAAAGGGAAAAGAGTATCTAAGAAGACATTAGCTGATGACGCTATTTATCTGGAAAGGACGCTGTGTGGTGAGGCAGGAGGAATCCAGGACCAGATTGCGGCATCGTATGGCGGGTTTAACCGGATAGATTTTGGAGCAGACGGCTATAAAGTTAGTCCTGTCATTCTGCAGCTGGAACGAAAAAAAGAGCTGAACAACAGGCTGATGCTGTTCTTTACCGGTTTTTCAAGGTTTTCGTCCGATATACAGAAAGAAACCCGGTTATCTATCAAAAAGAAGGAGAGCCGGCTGTTAGAAATGCTGAAGCTGGTAGATGTAGCGGAAGAAGTGCTGACAACAAAGACGGATTTGACGGAATTTGGAAGATTGCTTGACTATACTTGGAAATTGAAAAGAAACATATCTGAAAAAGTATCGACCGATGTCATCGATTTATGCTATGAAAAAGCAAAATCAGCAGGCGCGGTAGGTGGAAAGCTGCTGGGAGCAGGCGGTGGTGGATTCTTACTATTTTACGTGGAACCAGAATATCAGGATAATGTAAGACAAATGCTGAAGGATTTTCTATATATCCCTTTTACGTTTGAAGAAGATGGAACACGAGTAATCTATTACGCACCGGAAAGCTTTGATTTGGAGGGTGCCAGGTAATATCCGGGAAGAGAGGACAAGAGATGAAAACCGTTATTATGGCAGGCGGAATGGGAACGAGAATAGCGGCTGTGAATGCGCTGGTTCCGAAGCCGATGATAACTATATTGGGAAAGCCTATATTAGAATATCAGATTGAGTGTCTCGAGAAACAGGGTTATACAGATATCATTATTGTCATTGGTTACAAAGGAGAGCAGATACAGGCATATTTTAAAGACGGCACAGATTTTGGCGTGAAGATCGAGTACATAGTTGAACAGACACCTCTGGGTACTGCCGGAGCTTTGTATTTATTAAAAAATAGAATAGAAGAAGAGTTTCTGCTTATAAACGGAGACATAATTTTTGATATCGATATTGGAAGATTTGTAGAACATCACAGAAAAAAAGAAGGAAAAGCCACAATTTTCATTCATCCTAACGACCATCCTTTTGACAGCGGGATTATAAAAGCAGACACGGACGGACGCGTGTTTCAATGGCTCTGCAAAGAAGATGAGCGGAAATGGTACAAAAACAGAGTGAATGCCGGCTTGCATATATTATCCCCACAGATATTGTATGAGATGAGAGAGCTCAAAAAGATGGATATGGACAGAGATGTATTAAAACAACTGATTCCCCAGGGAATGCTGTATGCATATGACAGCCCTGAGTATGTGAAGGATATGGGAACTCCTGAGAGGCTGGCTGAAGTTGAAATGGATATCCTGTCAGGAAAAGTAAAGGGAAAAAATCTGAGGGAGAAACAAAGGGCCATATTTCTGGACAGAGACGGGACAATCAACGAATATGCAGGCTTTTTAAAACACATAGACGATTTTAAATTAATATCAGGGGTAGAAGCAGCAATACGGAGAATCAACAAGTCAGGCTATCTGGCGATAGTGGTTACAAACCAGCCTGTGGTTGCCAGGGGAGAAGCTACCATAGAGGAATTAGAAGAGATCCACAATAAGATGGAGACACTGTTAGGCAGAGGGGGGGCTTATATAGACGCACTTTATTACTGTCCCCATCATCCCGATAAGGGCTATGAAGGGGAGCGGGAGGAATATAAAGTAAAGTGCGAATGTAGAAAACCGAGCCCGGGCTTACTCCTGCGTGCTGCAGAAGATTATAACATCGATTTGAGCAGGTCGTGGATGATTGGAGACAGTGAAACAGACGTGGAAGCGGGGAAAGCGGCAGGATCCAAAACAGCAAAAATAGGAAAAGGTGAGGAATATACGGATTTACTTTGCTGCATTCAGGATATTCTGCAATGAAAGAGGATGAAGCATGAATAAGAGACAGCAACAGAGGATGGATTTTTTAATTGACCGATACCCCAAATTACATATTGTAAGACAGGAAATAGAAAAAGCATTTGAACTGCTGAAGAACTGTTATATTAGCGGAGGCAAGACACTGGTAGGAGGTAATGGGGGCAGTGCCGCAGACGCAGAACATATTGTGGGAGAACTGATGAAAGGGTTCGAGTCCAGGAGGTTGCTGACATTTGAAATGCGCGAAAAGTTATGCAATATCGATAATGATATGGGAAGTACGCTTGCAGACAGCCTGCAGGAAGCGTTGCCGACAATTGCGCTAGGGAACCACCTGTCACTGTGCAGCGCATTTGCCAATGATGTAGACGGAAACCTGGTATATGCGCAGCAGGTATGGGGATATGGGCAGACAGAAGATGTGCTGTGGGGGATATCGACATCCGGAAATGCAGTCAATATAAAATATGCAGTCATTGCCGCAAAGGCAAAAGGAATGAAAGTGATAGGTCTGACTGGAAAGGATGGTGGATATTTGGGCAGTGCTGCGGATGTGGCGATTAAAGTACCAGAGACTGAAACGTATCTGATACAAGAGCTTCATCTGCCTGTCTATCACAGTTTGTGTCTGATGTTGGAAGATGAGTTTTTTGAGAGGAGAATTTAAAATGGCAGTTTTGATTACGGGTGCAGGTGGAATGGTCGGATCACACATGGCAGAGATAATGGCCTGGGAAGGGATAGAGGTAATAGGAACCTATTATAAACCAACCGTAGATATGTGTGAAATCTCTGATGATATTAAAATGATAGAGTGTGATGTCCGCTATCCGAAAAACATTGAGAAAATTATTAAGCATTATATGCCGGACCAGATTTATCATCTGGCGGCACAGAGCTATCCGACAGTATCCTGGGACAAGCCTTATGAGACGATGGATATTAATATTGGTGGTACGATAGCAGTATTTGAGACTATAAAAGAGATCCGGAAAGACTGCCCTCATTATAACCCTGTAGTTATAGTGGCATGTTCCAGTGCAGAGTATGGGCAGACGCTGGAGGAGATGGATAATGAAAAGGTAAAAGAAAGTGTGCAGTTAAAGCCGCTGCATCCATATGGAGTAAGCAAGGTGGGGCAAGACCTGCTTGCTTACCAGTATTTTGCCAACGATGGCATCAGGACAATCAGGGCAAGAATTTTTAATACTACGGGAACGAGGAAGAGAAACGATGTCACATCTGATTTTACAAAAAGAGCCATAGAACAGTTGTATGTGAACTGTGAAAATCCAGTATTATCAGTCGGCAATATCAATACAGAGCGGGCAATAATGGATGTAAAAGATCTGATTGCGGCGCTAAGGGCTCTCGCAGAAAAAGGGAAGGCCGGGGAAGTATACAATATATCATCTGAAAAGGTCTATAAAATCAGTGACATCATACATATGATTGAGAATGAGCTGAAGATACAATTCCAACTTCATGTGGATAAAAAACTGCTGCGCCCGACAGACGAAAGGATTATCGTGGGTGATGTTGAAAAGCTCAAAAAAGATACCGGATGGGAGCAGCGGGTTAATCTTGAACAGACTGTAAAAGAAATGCTGGAATATTGGAAATGTAAGTACAAAAAGCAAGGAGCGTGAAGCGGAATTGAGAGTTGCTATCATAAGTTTTTCTGACAATATGGATCACCAGGAGATAATCTATTCCTTATACCGGGAGCTCACGGATAAATCTAACATATATACGATTGGCATCCAGAATCCTAAATATGAGGTTCAATTTGACAGTCATAATTTTTTTGTTGATGCACCGAAAAGACCGGGAATATGTAAGGGAACTTTCCGTGTCAGAGAATACTTGAAAATAGTTCGTATAATTAAGAAATTACATATAGATACCATTTATTTAGAATCGTTACATGTGTGGAATCTCCCACTTCTTGTATTCTTAAGGAAAGTGAAGAAATTCCATGTAATACACGATATTATCCCTCACGAAGGTGACAGGCAGGCAAAAATATTACGTATATTTAACAGACTTATAGGTATATTCGCTGATTATGTTGTCGTCCATAGCAGAAAATATATTGATTATCTTTCCCATGCATACAAGGTGAAGCGTTCAAACATAAGATTTATTGATATTTACAAAGATTTTGGAGAATATATACCTCTTAGGGAAACCGGGAAAGTTCTGTTTTTAGGACGCATTAATCTGTATAAGGGTGTTGAGTATATGGAAGAGATTATAAAAGGCTGTCCGCAGATATCATTTGATATTGTCGGAAGAGCTACAGAAGAGGCGGAAAAGTATTTGAGGGGAATGGATTCGTATCCGAACCTGAATCTGGTTCTTGATTATGTTTCCAATGAAGAATATTATTCGTATCTTAAAGATGCAGAAGTAATAATGCTTCCATATAAGACTGCAACGCAGTCTGGTGTCGTGATAGATGCATATAAGGCATCCAGATATGTTGTCGCTTTTGATGTTGGTGCCATGGGGGAACAGATTGAAGATGGCTTTTCTGGAGATTTGATAGAAAGTGGTAATATTGAAGAGTTCTGCCATGCATTAAATAATTATTTTGAATTGCCGTTTGAAGAGAGAGAAAAGAAGTCGCTGGCAGCATGGAACTATGGAATGGAAAAGTTTTCTGTCCAGAGTAATGTACAAACATGGACGAAGCTTATGAATGGATAGGATATTGAAATGGACAAGTATAAAAGAATATATCATTATATAAAGATGTTTCTTTTGAGAGATGAATATAAAAGAGCGATTGGGGATAATGTTATTATAGCTGCGGGCAGCCTTGTCACAGGGAATATACCTGACGGGTCTGTAGTCGGCGGAGTACCGGCCAAGGTTATTGGAGGTTACGACAGCTATAGAGAAAAGATTGTCGATTATACAGATGGTGTTCCGTGGAAAGGCGATAAAAAAACCAAAGACTGCGAAAGAGTGGTTTTGGATTAAGTATCGAGGTTAAGAGATGACGATATATTTAGCGAGCTTTATTGCGATTTCGCTTCTGGCAATAAATGGGTGTAACCGAAGACAGTATAAGATAGCAGGGCTTGATATATCCTTTTGGCTTGCAATAATATTGCTTGCCTTAATTGCAGTTTTGAGAGGGATAACGGTAGGAGCTGATACGAAGAACTACTATGCGTATTATGAAAATATAGCACAACTGCATACGTGGAAGGATTTGAGTTATTATGCAGACAGATATCTGATTGAAACAGGTTATATGATATATAACAAACTGCTTGGATTTTTCTTTGAGTCGGGGCAGACAATTACGGTATGTAACAGTATCTTATTATTTGCCGCATTGGCTATCATGGTAAAGAAATATTCTGTAAAACCTGTTCTCAGCCTTTTTTTGTATATTTCCCTCGGGATTTATCAGACGGCTCTGAATATGATGCCAAGCAGTATCGCGTGCCTGATTGTGCTAGGCAGCTACTGCTTTATAATGGAAAGAAAGATATGGAAGTATCTGGCGATGATTGTACTGGCCATGCAGATGCATCAAAGCGTATTTATATTTGGCATCCTATATTTTCTTCCTAAGATAAGGCTGACCAGATTCCGGGCAGCCGTGTTATTTGGTGCAGGCGGTGTTCTGCTTATGCTTTATGACAGACTGCTCCCGGTAATAAGTCTGTTTGTGCCGGAAGTTTATCGTAGATACCTTGCGACATCACAGATTACGAATGGAGCCGTGTTTATTTTCCATGTACTTATATTTATTTTTATACTGGTAGTAACGGATTTTAAAAAAACAGACAGTACTTTTAATTTATACTTGTGGACCTTTATTCTGGAATTAGAGTTTTACTGGCTGTCTTTTCGGCTGGAGATATTTTCCAGAGTGTCGTTTCTGTTTAGTCCGGTGCTTATACTGTTCGTGCCATATGTAACAGAAAACATGAGGTTTATAAAGAATAAAACGCTGATGAACGGAATATTTTACTCGCTCATCGGGCTTCAGTATGTTTTAAGATTAAATATAAATAACATAGGGGATACGATGCCATATATGTTCTTTTGGCAATAGGGATAAAAGGTGAATTACTATGGAAAAGTGTGGAATTATAACATTATATCATAAAAATTATAATTATGGAGGGATACTGCAGGCCTATGCCATGGTTAAAGTAATGGAAAAGCTGGGATATGATACGGAAGTAATTGATTATTGCCAAAACTATAAAGATTTGGTTATCCACAAGATAAAAAAATTGCAGATGTCGGAAATAATCAGCATTTTAAAGAGAAAAGCAGGTTTGAAAGCGATTCGTTTAACTATCCCTCACATCAGAGTTGGAATAAGAAACAGAGTCGAAAACTTTGAAAAATTTATGGAGAAGATACCGCATAGCGCCTCATACGATGAAAGCAGCATCAAAGAATGTAGAGATAATTACAACATTATAGTTGCCGGAAGCGACCAGATATGGAATCCATGCTCCTGGAACGACATCTACTTTTTAAAATTTGCAGGGAAAAAAACAAAGAAGATATCCTATGCTGCTTCTATGGGGGTAGAACTGCTGACGGACAAGGAGGCGGAATATCTGCAGTATGCGCTTGAAGGACTGGATGAGATATCTGTAAGAGAATATGAAGCGAAAAAGATTATTGAACAAAATTGCAGCAGACAGTGTGTAGTATCTCTTGACCCGACGCTGCTTTTAAGCGGTGATGAGTGGAAAAAAGTTGGAAGTGGATCTGATGAAAGAAAGTATGAGAGGTACGCTTTTGTATACCTTATTGGCGTGGATAAGAAGCAGAGAAAGGCAATCAGGGATTACTGTGATAAAGAGAGGATAAAAATCCTGTCCATTCCCCATGCACAGGGCCATTATAAGAAAGAAGATGAACACTTTGCGCATATTAAGATATATGAGGCAGGTCCTCAGGAATGGTTATCTCTGATTAGTAATGCAGACATCGTTTTTACGGACAGCTTTCACGGTCTGTGCTTTTCTCTTCTTTTCCACAAGAAGTTCGTTGTTCTTGACAGGACTGATACATCAGGGAAAAAGACGGTGAACAATAACCGTCAGAAAGGCCTTTTGAAAAAGACCGGGCTTTCTGAACACAAGACAGACGCATGTGTAGAAAACTTCCAGCAGGTTTTAACGAGAGAGATTGACTGGAAATATATTGATGAGCAATTAAGAATACAACGAGAATATTCCTTGCAGTATCTGCGAGAGAATACCCGGAGAGAACAGCGAAGGAAGTACAATTGAAGATAAAATATAGTAAATTTATAACCAATCTTTCATATAGTGTCGGGGCTAACGTCATATCTGTTATACTCGGGATGGCGGCAATGCTGATTATTCCAAAGTTTATCGGCGTAGATGCCTATGGGTACTATCAATTATACATATTTTATGTCACTTACAGTTCCATTGCAGCATTAGGATGGCCGGAAGGGACCTATCTGGAAATTGGGGGTATGTCATATCATGATATTGATAAAAAGAGCCTCTCAGCGCAATACCGTCTGCTTTCTGTATTTATGACAATCGTCTTTTCAGTATTATTTGTAGTAGTCCTTATATGTCCTATGACACCGGAGAAGAAAATAGTCTTTTCATTCTCTTGCTTTGCAGGTGCTGTCGTTAATATCTGGAGATATCTGCAGTTTATTATTCAGGCGACAAACAGAATAAAAGAATACAGTTTGACAATCGTAATATGGAGAGGGGTTTCGGTTGGTCTCAGTATTATAGCAGTGCTATGTGGCTTGAAAAGCTATCTTCTGCTCATCCTGCTGGATACAGTGGGAAGAGTATTGTCACTTGTCTATGTCATTTTCTGTTGTAAGGATATTACGTCACGGGGAAGAGCGGATGTAAAGTTGGCGGCAGCAGAGGGGAAAAAAGCAATACAGAGCGGTTATAAGCTTTTATTTGCTACCTTAGCGGGGACGATAATTATAGGTATTACGAGATGGTGTATAGAGAACCACTGGAGTATTACGACTTTTGCTGAGGTTACCCTTACTATCAGCATCGCCAATGTATTCCTGCAGTGCATCAATGCGGTTGCTGTCACGCTGTTCCCAGCACTGCGCAGGGCAGACAGGAAGGAGCTGTCAAGGCTGTACCCAATTATCAACTGTGTTGTCGTGATAGGCTTGTTCGGTTGTATGATATTTTATTATCCTATGACCAAACTCCTTATATGGTGGCTGCCGCAATATGAAGCCAGCATTAGCTATGCTGCATTTTTGCTTCCAATTTGCGTGTATGAATGCAAGAGTTCTGTCCTTGTATCTACTTTTCTGAAGACGTTGAGGGAAGAAAAGATACTATTTAGAATAAACATCGTATCTGTTGCACTGGCAGTTGTATTGTCATTTTTTACTATATATATTATGGACAGCCTGATAGGAGCAATGCTTGCCATTTTAATCGTACTGGCATACAGATGCAGTGTGGGTGAGATTAAGATATGTAAGATTATGAAAAGGAGCTGTGCAAAAACTATTGTAGCAGAAACTGTTATGGTTATAGCTTTTATATTGTGTGGAAGTTTGTTAGAGTGGGCCGGAACAGTATTATTCGCAGGTATGTTTATAGTTTACTTGTTTATATTTAAGGGAGATGTTAAGGAAATTCAAAGATTAATTATTCACAGATAGACATAGCAGCAATACGGAATGTCTGTTTGTGTCGTATTATTTTGATGCTCAAACTACTTGACAAACTTATTTTTTAGATATATACTTTGAAAGTCAAAATAATTGAAACACAAAACAATAAAACGGAAAGCATCAATCCAGACATAACCGTCTGAAATGTATAGCAAGAGGACAATCATATGGCAGCAGTAATACACGGAACGGGTTCTTTTACCCCATCCTATACAATGGACAATAATGACCTGGCAAAAATTGTAGAGACGAGCGACGAGTGGATCCGTGAGCGGACAGGAGTCATTCGCCGGCATATCATACAGGAAGAAACGACCGTTACCATGGCTGCAGAGGCAGCAAGGCGCGCTCTTGAGGACAGAGGGACCCGACCGGAGGATATCGATTTGATACTTGTGGCAACGATTTCTTCTGATGTCATCCTTCCCTGTGCTGCCTGCTGTGTACAAAAGGCTATTGGAGCAGTCAATGCGACCTGTTTTGACCTGGGCGGCGCGGCCTGCTCAGGGTTTGTCTTTGCTTATAATACTGCTATGGCATACATAGCGAGCGGTATGTACAACTGTGCTCTTGTGATTGGCAGTGAGAGCCTGTCCACCCTTACAAACTGGCAGGACCGCGGGACATGTATCCTGTTTGGCGACGGTGCGGGAGCGGCGGTGCTGAAAGCTGCGAACGGACGTATGTACCAGACCGTGACACATTCTGACGGACGGAAAGGTGATGCATTAACATGCAAGAGCCGTTACGTAAAGGACTGGAAGAGTCTGCCTGAGGAAGAGACGTATATGCAGATGGACGGGCAGGCGGTGTTCAAATTTGCAGCACGGCGCGTTCCGGAAGTGATTCGTGAGGTATTGGATATAAATGAACTGGCCACGCAGGATATTGACTATTATGTCCTCCATCAGGCGAATAAGCGGATTGTAGAAGCAGTTGCAAAAAGGCTCGGAGAAGATATGGAAAAATTTCCTATGAATCTTCAGGAATACGGTAACACGTCATCTGCAAGCATTCCAATATTATTGGATGAAATGAGCAGAGACGGACGGTTGAAAAAAGGACAACGGATTATTATCGCAGGATTCGGCGCAGGCCTTTCCTGGGGAGCAAGCGTCCTTGAATGGCAGTAAGTTACGCCTACTGGCGAAACTATATAAAAAATGTATATAAAGGAGATCGACGATGTTAGAAAAGATTAAATCAATGGTAGCAGACAACTTAGGAGTAGAGGAGAGCACGATTACAGAGGCTTCTTCCTTCAAAGATGACCTGGGCGCAGACTCTCTTGACTTATTTGAGCTGGTGATGGCGCTGGAAGAAGAGTTCGGTGTGGAGATTCCGACGGAAGATCTGGAGCAGATTGCAACAGTAGGCGATGTTATCAAATACGTAGAAGCACACAAATAAACAGAACGAATAAAGCGAGGTTGGCAGTATGAAGACAGAAGTAACCAGATTATTGGGAATTGAATATCCGATCATCCAGGGAGGCATGGCCTGGGTCGCCGAATATCATCTGGCAGCAGGAGTATCCGAGGCCGGCGGACTTGGACTTATCGGTGCGGCAAGTGCTCCGGCAGACTGGGTGAGAGACCAGGTCAGAGAGGCTAAAAAGCTGACAGATAAGCCGTTCGGAGTGAATATCATGCTCATGAGCCCATATGCGGATGAAGTGGCTAAGGTAATCGTAGAAGAAGGCGTGAAAGTTGTCACGACCGGAGCCGGAAATCCTGAAAAATACATGAAAATGTGGAAAGAGGCAGGAGTGAAGGTGATTCCTGTGGTTGCTTCTGTAGCCCTTGCAAAACGTATGGAACGCTGCGGAGCAGATGCCGTCGTAGCAGAAGGATGCGAAGCAGGCGGGCACATCGGCGAAAATACGACGATGGTGCTTGTGCCGCAGATTGTGGATGCGGTACATATCCCTGTCATCGCCGCGGGAGGTATCGCGGACGGCAGAGGCGCGGCCGCGGCATTTATGCTCGGTGCACAGGGGATACAGATGGGGACACATTTTGTAGTGACAGATGAGTCCATCGTACATGACAATTACAAAGAGAGAATCATCAAGGCGAAGGATATCGATTCCAGAGTGACAGGCAGAACGACCGGACATCCGGTGCGGGCCCTTCGCAACGAGATGACAAAGAAATATATCGAACTGGAAAATAACGGAGCAAGTTTTGAGGAACTGGAGTACCTTACGCTTGGCGGCCTGAGGAAAGCGGTTGTGGACGGCGATGTGAAGAACGGAAGCGTCATGGCAGGACAGATTGCAGGAATGGTAAAAGAAAGAATGTCCTGTAAGGAGCTGATTCAGAAGCTGGTGAGCGAGACGGACGCGCTGGTAAAGGGAGCGAAAGTGTATGAGTAAGATTGCATATATCTATCCGGGACAGGGTTCCCAGAAAGCAGGGATGGGCGCAGATTTCTATGAGAACAGCCCCATCGCCCGAGACATATACGATAAAGCCTCCGAGGCACTCGGACTGGACATGAAAGCACTGTGCTTTAAGGAAAATGAAAAACTTGATCTGACAGAATATACACAGGCGGCGCTCGTGACGACGTGCCTTGCCATAACGGAGACTTTGAAAGATGTGGCAAAGGGGGGCCTGACCCCAACTGTCACCGCAGGCTTAAGCCTCGGTGAGTATTGCGCCATCGCAGCTGCGGGAGGGATGGATGTTATGGACGCTATCCGTCTTGTGCGTAAGCGCGGCATACTGATGCAGAATACCGTGCCTGCGGGAGAGGGAGCCATGGCGGCTATCCTCGGTATGGCAGGGGAAGCCATTGAGCAGGTGATGGAAGATATGCCCGGGGTTACGATTGCCAATTATAACTGTCCGGGTCAGATTGTCATTACCGGAGAGGCAAGAGCGGTAGAAGAGGCTTGTGACGCACTGAAAGCTGCAGGGGCAAAAAGGGCGGTCGCGCTTAATGTAAGCGGCCCGTTCCATTCGCCGATGCTGAAGGATGCAGGCAGCAGGCTTGCGGCAGAGCTTAAAAAGGTTGAGCTTCATGAGCTGACGGTACCGTATGTGACGAACGTAACCGCTAAAAAGGTGGCGGACATCGCACAGACAAAAGCACTGCTTGCGGAACAGGTAAGCATGCCGGTGCGCTGGCAGCAGAGCGTGGAGACGATGATAGCTGACGGGGTGGATACATTTATAGAAATCGGGCCGGGCAGGACGCTGGCCGGATTCATGAAGAAGATCAACCGGGCTGTAACGGTATATAACATTGCAGAATGGGCTGACATGGAGACGGTAATCAGCGCTTGCAGATTGATTTAGAAGGAGGCACGGCATGGAAGGAAAAGTAGCACTGGTCACAGGAGGAGCGCGTGGCATAGGAAGGGCGATTGCCCTGGAGCTTGCCAAGGGAGGCGCCATAGTGGTAATTAACTATAACGGCTCCCAGGATAAGGCCATGGATTTGAAGCAGGAGATAGAGAGCAGAGGCGGAAGGGCAGAGATATATCAGTGTAATATTTCTGACTTTGCCAAATGCGAAGAGCTGGTTCAAGGTATCGTGAAGCAGTTTGGAAGCCTGGATATTCTCGTCAATAATGCAGGCATTACAAAGGACGGACTGTTGATGAAGATGTCCGAAGAAGACTTCGACAAAGTGATCGATGTCAATTTAAAAGGAGCATTCAATACGATTCGTTTCGCTTCCCGCCAGATGCTGAAGCAGAAGAGCGGGAGAATCATCAACCTGTCCTCTGTCGTAGGCGTTGCCGGCAATGCAGGCCAGGCAAACTATGCATCGTCTAAAGCTGGCATCATCGGGCTTACGAAGGCGGCGGCAAAGGAGCTGGCGTCCCGTGGTATTACGGTGAACGCGATTGCGCCCGGCTTTATCGAGACAGACATGACAGATGCCCTGCCGGAGAAGGTAAAAGAGTCGACGGTATCACAGATACCGCTCGCAAGGTTCGGAAGGCCGGAAGATGTGGCGAAGCTGGCCGCATTTCTTGCATCAGAGGCGTCTGGATATATTACGGGACAGGTAATCCACGTGGACGGCGGCATGGTAATGTAGCATAAGTGCAGATGACAGAGGGAGACAGCAATATGAAGAAAAGAGTTGTGGTTACAGGAATGGGAGCAGTGACTCCGATAGGAAATTCCGTAGAAGAGTTCTGGTCCGGCATCAAAGAGTCAAAGGTCGGTATCGGAGAGATAACGAAGTTTGATACAACAGAATATAAAGTAAAGCTTGCGGCGGAGGTAAAGGATTTCTCGGCAAAAGACTATATGGATTTCAAAGCCGCAAAACGGATGGAGTTATTTTCCCAGTATGCAGTAGCTGCGGCTCTGGAAGCATATAAGGATTCAGGGCTTGATATAGGGAAGGAAGATGCCTACCGTGCGGGAGTCATCGTAGGTTCTGGCATCGGCAGCCTCCAACGTGTGGAGCAGGAACATACGAAGATCAAGGAAAAGGGGCCGGGCCGGGTGAATCCGCTCATGGTACCTCTTATGATTTCCAATATGGCAGCCGGTAACATTTCCATACAGCTCGGATTCAAAGGGAAATGTACCAATGTGGTGACTGCCTGCGCATCGGGCACCAACTGTATCGGGGACGCCTATCGGGCCATCCAGTACGGCGATGCCGACGTAATGATTGCAGGGGGGACGGAGAGCTGTATCTGTCCGACAGGTGTGGCGGGCTTTACGAGCCTGACCGCGCTCTCTACATCCACTGACCCGAAGCGTGCTTCTATTCCATTTGACAGAGACAGGGATGGATTTGTCCTCGGCGAGGGTGCCGGTGTTGTCATGCTGGAAGAACTGGAGCATGCCAAGAAACGAGGCGCCAGAATATATGCGGAAGTAGCAGGCTATGGTTCCACCGGGGATGCATACCACATCACGTCGCCGGCAGAGGACGGAGGGGGGGCTGCAAAGGCAATGACTCTGGCAATAGAGGAGGGCAATATCAGACCGTCACAGGTAGATTATATCAATGCACACGGAACGAGCACCCATCACAATGACCTGTTCGAGACACGGGCTATCAAGCTGGCGCTGGGCGATGCGGCGAAAGACGTCGTCATCAACTCCACCAAATCTATGATCGGCCATCTCCTCGGAGCAGCTGGCGGTGTGGAGTTCATCACCTGCGTGAAGTCCATACAGGACGGATTCATCCATCAGACGGCCGGTACGGAGACCGTGGATGAAGCGTGCGATTTAAATTACGCGGTCGGAGCGCCGATTGAGAAGGATATCACATACGTGCTTACCAATTCCCTCGGATTCGGCGGGCATAATGCAACCTTATTAGTTAAGAAATTCGAAGGTTAGAAAGGACTTTAATAGTATGGAATTTGAAAATCTGCTATCACTTATAGAAGCCGTATCAGAGTCAGAACTGACCGGATTAAAATACGAAGAGAACGGAGTTAAGCTTCATCTCACAAAGAAACAAGATAACGTACACGTCGTGGCTGCCGGGCAGGCTGCTATGACCGAAGCGCCGTCGGCGGGCACACCGGCAGTTCCGGTCCAGAGCACCGCGGCACAAAAGGAAGAGCCAGAGGCAGCCGGCCAGTCAGCTCAGCCCAACGGAAAGATTGTAGAATCCCCCCTCGTAGGGACATTCTACACAGCACCGTCTGAAGAAGCGGAAGCCTTCGTATCTGTCGGCGATACAGTAAAAAAAGGCCAGACACTTGCAATTGTAGAGGCGATGAAACTGATGAACGAGATTGAGAGTGACTATGACGGCACAATCGCTGAAATCTTTGTGGAAAACGGCCAGGCAGTAGAATACGGCCAGCCGTTGTTCTGCATCCGTTAAAAAAGGTACAGGGTAAAGTTCAATTTGGGACGTAACCCTTTTGAAAAAGATCACGTCCCCAAGGAGGAAATATGAATCATTTAGACATCAGTCAGATCAAGGAAATTATCCCTCACCGTCACCCGTTTATTCTGGTTGACTATATCGAGGATTACGAGCCGGGAGAGTATGCAATCGGCTATAAATGCGTCACATACAGGGAGGACTTCTTTGCAGGCCACTTCCCGCAGGAGCCGGTGATGCCGGGCGTTCTTACCGTAGAAGCTCTCGCGCAGGTGGGAGCAGTGGCAATCCTGAGCAAGGAGGCCAACAAGGGCAAGATTGCTTATTTCGGCGGGATTAACAAATGCAAGTTCAAAGGCAAGATCATACCGGGAGACAAGGTACGTCTGGAGACGAAGATCATCAGGCAGAAGGGTCCTGTCGGCGTGGGAGAAGCTGTGGCATCCGTAGACGGCAAGACCGTCGTTAGCGCGGAACTGACATTTATGATTGGATAGGTGAGTTACATGATTAAGAAGATATTGATTGCCAACCGCGGGGAGATTGCGGTGCGTATCATCCGTGCATGCCGGGAGATGGGAATTGAGACAGTGGCTGTATATTCTAAAGCAGACAAAGATGCCCTCCATACACAGCTGGCCGATGAGGCCGTATGCATCGGACCTGCTCCGTCAAGCGAAAGCTATCTGAGCATGGACCGGATTATCAGTGCGACGATTATTACCGGGGCGGACGCCATCCATCCGGGATTCGGATTTCTGTCCGAGAACAGTAAGTTTGCAGAGCTGTGTGAGCAGTGCAACATTACGTTTATAGGACCGGGATCCGGCGTAATCGCCAGACTCGGGAACAAGCAGGAAGCGAGAAATACTATGACTGCGGCAGGCGTACCGGTCATACCGGGAAGTACGGAACCTATATATGATGCGGAAGCAGGTGCCGTCATCGCAGCCCAGATAGGATACCCGGTTATCGTGAAGGCCGCCCTCGGCGGAGGCGGCAAAGGGATGCGGGTGGCAGAGACGCCGGAGGAATTCTCCCAGGCATTTCAGACTGCCCAGAAAGAGACGCAGATGGCGTTTGGCGATAATACGATGTATATCGAGCACTTTGTACAGCAGCCAAGACATATCGAGTTCCAGATATTAGCGGACAGCCAGGGACATGTGATACACCTCGGAGAGCGTGACTGCTCTATCCAGAGGAACCACCAGAAGATGATAGAGGAATCCCCTTCCGTAGCGCTGGATGAAAATCTCAGGAAGAAGATGGGGGACGCGGCGGTCAGGGCAGCGAAAGCGGCAGGATATGTCAACGCCGGAACGATAGAATTTCTGCTGGAGAAAAGTGGAAACTTTTATTTTATGGAAATGAATACCCGGATCCAGGTAGAACATCCTGTGACGGAATGGGTTACCGGCATCGATTTGATCAAAGAGCAGATACGTATTGCGTCCGGCAGGCCTCTCTCCTATACTCAGGATGAGATACAGCTTTCGGGCCATGCAATCGAGTGCAGGATCAACGCAGAGAACCCTGCAAAAGGGTTCCGCCCGTCCCCGGGTACGATTACAGACATGTATCTTCCCGGAGGCAAAGGAATCCGTATAGATTCAGCCATCTACAGCGGATACACGATACCGCCTTTTTACGATTCCATGGTGGCAAAGCTCATCGTATGGGCTAAGAACCGCAAGGAAGCGATACGGAAGATGCAGAGCGCCCTCGGAGAAGTGATTATCGAAGGTATCGATACAAATGTAGACTACCAGTATGAGATATTAGGCCATCCAGATTACCAGGAAGGCAACATTGACATTGAATTTATCGAGAAAATGTAAAGGTGAGCTCCTATGAAATTAGAAAATATGTTCAAGAAGACAAGGCTTTCTTCCAGCCGGAAGAATTACATCTCGCTTAAGGAAGCCAAGCCGGAAGTGCCCCAGGGACTTTTGAGAAAATGCAATCGATGCGGCCAGGCTATCATTACGGAAGATGTAAAAGCAGGTGGCTATATCTGTCCAAAGTGCGGAGGCTATTTCCGGGTACATGCATACCGCAGGATAGAGATGGTAGCCGATGAAGGAACATTTGAAGAATGGGACAGAGGACTTACGACAAGAAACCCTTTGGACTATAAAGGGTATGAAGAGAAACTGGAAGCTCTGCAGGAGAAGACTGGGCTTGAAGAGGCGGTCATTACGGGCAGAGCCCGCATAGACGGCACGGATGCCGTAATCGGGGTATGTGACGGACGCTTTCTCATGGCCAGTATGGGAGAGGTTGTCGGAGAGAAGATAGCAAGGGCAGTGGAGCGGGCAACGAAGGAAAAGCTTCCAGTCATTATATTTGCCTGTTCCGGCGGCGCCAGGATGCAGGAAGGCATCACTTCCCTCATGCAGATGGCTAAGACGTCCGCCGCACTGAAGCGGCACAGCGATGCCGGGCAGCTGTATATCAGCGTGCTGACAGATCCGACGACCGGAGGGGTGACAGCCAGCTTTGCCATGCTGGGAGACGTCATCCTGGCAGAACCGGGTGCTCTCATCGGATTTGCAGGGCCGAGGGTTATCGAGCAGACGATTGGCCAGAAGCTGCCGAAAGGGTTCCAGCGTTCCGAGTTTCTGCTTGCACATGGATTCATAGATGGAATTATAGAGCGGCCTGAGCTCAAAGGCACGCTTTCCCGTATCCTGAAGCTCCACACGGGCCGTGAGGAGACAAAAGCCGGTACGGCAGCCATGCCGGAAAGTGATAATATAACAGATCAATATAACAAAGTGGCATCCGCATGGGACCGGGTGGAATTATCGAGGATGAAAGACCGTCCGGTGGGAGAAGATTACATCCGGGCTATGTTTACAGATTTTATAGAATTCCACGGAGACCGGTGCTTTGCAGATGACAAAGCGATAATCGGGGGAGTGGGAAGGTTTGAAGGATGTCCCGTTACGGTTATTGCCCAGGCGAAGGGTACGAATACGAAGGAAAATATTGAACGTAATTTTGGCATGCCGTCACCGGACGGATATCGGAAAGCACTTCGCCTCATGAAACAGGCGGAGAAGTTCCGCCGTCCTGTCATCTGCTTCGTGGATACGCCAGGCGCATTCTGCGGGCTGGAGGCAGAAGAACGGGGACAGGGTGAGGCGATTGCCAGAAGCATATATGAGATGTCTGCGCTCAAGGTGCCTGTACTATCTGTCATCATCGGTGAGGGCGGAAGCGGCGGAGCTCTTGCGATGGCGACGTCAGATGAAGTATGGATGCTGGAGAACTCGGTGTATTCTATCTTGTCGCCTGAGGGATTTGCCAGTATTCTGTGGAAGGACAGCACGCGGGCAAAAGAGGCTGCAGAGGTGATGAAGCTTACGGCCCAAGACCTGCTTGAGGCGGGAATCGTCGAGCGCATCGTAAAAGAACCGGTACACTATACGATACAGAACCTGAGAGAGGTTACGTCTAAGCTTAAGAAATATATGGAGGGATTTCTCGGAATTTACGGGCAGATGTCGGAGGAAGAGCTGACAGAGCACAGATATATGCGGTTCCGGAGAATGTAGGAGATGTCAGGATGAAAACAGCACCGTTGGTAATGGGTAATATCAGAGCAGAGGTACCGGTCATACAGGGGGGCATGGGCGTTGGAATCAGCCTGGGCGGCCTGGCCGGGGCTGTGGCTCGTGAGGGCGGTATAGGGATTATCTCTGCCGCCCAGATTGGTTATAGAGAACCCGATTTTGACAGGAATGCTCTGGAAGCAAACCTGCGGGCAATCCCCAAGGAGTATGATAAGGCCAGAGAGGCTGCGCCCCATGGAGTAATCGGGTTCAACATCATGGTGGCGATGCGCCATTATGAGGCATACGTACGTGCCGCGATAGAGGCGGGGGCGGACTTGATTATCTCAGGAGCGGGCCTTCCCACAGAGCTTCCGAAGATTGCGGGAGATTCAGAGGTTAAGCTGGCACCTATCGTCTCCACGGATAAATCTGCCCAGGTAATTTTAAAATACTGGGACAGGAAATATAAACGTGTCCCCGACCTGCTCGTTATTGAAGGTCCAAAGGCCGGAGGACATCTCGGGTTTACGAGGGAGCAGCTGGAGCTGTTCGGAGGGGATTCTTATGATGCCGAGATTCTGAGGATTATGGACACGGTAAAGGGATATGAAGACAGATATGACCAGAAGATACCTGTCGCCCTGGCAGGTGGGATAGAGACTTCCGACCAGGCTGCACACGCATTTTCCCTTGGAGCAGACGCCATCCAGGTAGCCAGCAGATTCGTTACCACAGAAGAGTGTGACGCGGACGTCCGTTACAAAGAAGCGTACTTAAGAGCTGGAAAAGAAGATGTCGTTATTGTTAAAAGCCCGGTCGGTATGCCGGGGAGAGCAATTAGAAATGCATTTATGGAGCGGGTGCTGTCAGGGGAGCGGATACCTCACAGCCCATGCCATGGCTGCCTTCACAAATGCAGCCCGGATGAGATTCCGTATTGTATTACGGACGCTCTTATCCATGCGGCCAGGGGAGAAGTGGAAGACGCGCTTCTGTTCTGCGGAGCCAATGCATATAAAGCAGACCGGATAGAAACCGTAAAAGAAGTTATTGATTCTCTTCTGCCTGAGAGGGTATAATGGTAGACAGGTAAATGTTGATGGTATTCAAAGAGGGAGCGTAAGATGGAAAACGCTTATAAGACAATTAACCATATACTGGTGAACTTGATCAATGAGATATGGGAGCTTGAGGAAAAGGCAATTATTACAGAGGAGTTCAAAGACCTGACGAATAATGACATGCATGTGATAGAGGCGGTCGGCCTCGGGGACGGTAATAATATGTCTGCGATAGCCCGAAGGCTTGGCATCACCGTAGGCTCTCTCACCACTGCCATGAACAGCCTTGTAAATAAAAAGTACGTGGAGCGCAGGAGAAGCGAGGAAGACAGACGGGTCGTGTATGTGAAGCTGACGGATAAGGGGGTAAGCGCATACAGGCACCACGAAGACTACCACCGCCAGATGACGCAGGCTATACTGGATAAGCTCAGCGAAGATGAGATTCCGGTACTTGTCAAGACGCTGGACGCTCTTGATGAATTCTTCTGCGGCTACAGCCAGCGCCGTGACAGCGGGGACGGCAGCAGTAGCTAAGGAAACAGAGAAAAGAAAGCAAAGTAAAGAAAGCAGAGCAAAGAATGCAGAGTACAGAAGGCGGGAGAGGCGGATGGTAAAAGGCGTAATATTTGATATGGATGGTACGATGTTCGATACGGAACATCTGTCTACCGTGACATGGCGGATGGCCGGGGAGAAGCTGAATCTGGATATCGATGACCGGCTTATTGAAAGTTTCAGGGGCGGGAACCCGGCGCAGATAAGAAGATTATTTTCCGAAGCACTTGGTCCGGATGTGGACTATGAATATGTGAAGGAAGTAAAGCATGACTTTTTTGAAATGCTTACGAAGAGAGACGGCATACCTATTAAAAAAGGGCTGTTTGAATTGATGGACTATCTGAAGGAAGAGCAGATTCCGATGGCGGTTGCCACATCCACCGCTCATGATAGGGCTGTGGATATCATCAGACGTGCAGGGGCTTATGAGTACCTTTCTGCGTGCATCTGCGGAGATGCGGTGGAAAAGAGCAAGCCGGAGCCGGACATTTTCTGGAAAGCGGCGGAAGAGCTTGGATGCCGCCCTTGCGAATGCCTTGTGCTGGAGGACAGTACTGCAGGAGTCCTGGCAGGCAAGGCGGCAGGGGGATATATCATATATATTCCGGATGAAACAGATATACCGGAAGAAGTCCTGGACGGGATAACAGCCCGGATGGGCAGCCTGCTCGAAGTGATTGACTGGATAAAGTCAACGAACGCAGAGATAAGCAGCCGATAGAAGATAATAGAACCATGCTGTATTTATAGGATTACAGCATGGTTTTTTTGCGCTATAATAGAATTACAGTGTAATTGAATCAGGCAAACTAGATTGTAAGCGAAAGAAGGGATATGCAGGCAGACTAGTACGAGTTCAATATTTATGGATAACGGACAGGAGGTAATACCATGGACGAGGATGTGAGGAGACTTCAGGAGATTATCGATGAGAGCAGCCGCATCGTATTTTTCGGAGGCGCGGGGGTCTCTACAGAGAGCAGTATTCCGGATTTCAGAAGCGCGGATGGACTTTACAGGCAGAAGTACAAGTATTCACCGGAACAGATAGTGAGCCACAGCTTCTTTACGAGGAATACAGAGGATTTCTATGAGTTTTATAAGGAGAAGATGATGTTTCTGGATGCAGAGCCGAATCCGGCCCATAAGAAGCTGGCGGAACTGGAGGAGGCCGGAAAGCTGGAGGCAATCGTGACACAGAATATTGACGGACTGCATCAGGCCGCAGGAAGCAGGAATGTACTGGAACTCCACGGCAGTATCCACAGAAACAATTGCCAGGCTTGTGGAAAGTTCTATGAGGCGGCATATGTCAAGCAGGCAGACGGCATCCCAAGGTGCGGGTGCGGCGGGCTCATCAAGCCGGATGTGGTACTTTACGAGGAAAGTCTGGATGCGGGGGTCATATCAAAAAGCATTAAGGCAATCTGCGAGGCGGATACTCTTATTATCGGCGGCACGTCGCTCATCGTGTATCCGGCAGCCGGATTTATCGACTATTTCAGAGGCAGTCACCTTGTGGTGATTAACAAAAGTGCTACGGCGAAGGAAGTGGGCGCGGATCTGACAATTGCCGCACCTATCGGTGAAGTGCTAGGACAGATAGCTGTACACAGATAAAAAACATATTGACATGGATTAAAATTTCGGAGCGCCTGAGGCGCTCCGCTTTTTGGTTTGCGCGCCGTGGGCGCGCTCTAGAGGGAGCAATAAAGTCTGATAACTACCACATTTGTAGAAGCAGAGTAAATGCGGCGGATAGATGGAGAGAAAGAGCGTGCACCTTAAGCGTGGAGGTCTCACAGCGGTTTCATTTGCATTGGATAGTTGACATTGATTTGGAAAAGTTCTTTGACACAGTAAACCATGACAAACTGATGACCCTTATAGGAAGAACAATCAAAGATGGAGAAGTTATTTCAATCATCAGAAAGTTCTTAGTCAGTGGAATTATGGTAGATGATGAATACAAGGAATCAGTGATAGGCACACCACAAGGTGTAAGTCTCTCGCCACTTCTGGCAAACATCATGCTAAATGAACTGGACAAGGAGATGGAACAAAGAGGACTGAACGTTGTCAGATATGCGGACGACTGTATTATCATGGTCGGTAGTGAAATGTCGGCAAGGCGAGTGATGAGAAATCTCACGAAGTTTATTGAGGTAAATCTAGGGTTTAAAGTAAATGTGACAAAGAGCAAGGTAGACAGACCAAGCGGACTAAATACCTTGGATTTGGATTTTATTTTGACAGTAAGGCACATCAGTATAAATAAAGAAACTTAATGAACTAACCAGAGGGTGGATAAATTATTTTAAAATCGGTAGTATGAAAAGCATATGTAGAGATATGGATGGACGTATAAGATATCGAATACGTATGTGTGTCTGGAAATATTGGAAAACACCTCAAAACAGAGCGCAAAATCTGATAAAACCTGGAGTTCCAAGATGGGCAGCATGGAGAACTACATACGCAAAAGGTTATGCAAGAGTATGTAGAGCATCAGATGTGAGCCCAGCTATAACAAACAAGAGATTAGCTTCATTTGGACTAATCTCAATGTTAGACTACTATACCGAAAGGTGTGGTGCTTGTTAAGTTGATTGAACCGCCGTGTACCGAACGGTACGCACGGTGGTGTGAGAGGGAGGCTAACCAAGTAATGGCTAGCCTCCTACTCGATTATTATAATATCATTCTGTCAAAACAACTGTTTTATATCATAACATATGGTAATATTTGGAAATATATAATACTCTCATTTACGATATTATATACGGAGAAGGAGAGATCAGAATGGATAAAATATGCTATGGTTATGTCAGGGTATCGAGCAAGGAACAGAACATCGGGCGTCAGATTGCAGCGTTGGAAAAAGTATCAGTGCCGGAAGAAAACATATACATAGACAAGCAGTCGGGAAAAGATTTCGATCGGCCCAATTATCAGAATATGATGAACAAGCTGCATGCAGGAGATGTTGTGTTCGTGAAGTCAATTGACCGATTGGGGAGAAATTATGATGAGATTATAGAACAATGGAGGCTCCTGACGAAAACAAAGGATGTTGATATTGTCGTCATAGATTTTCCGCTGCTGGATACGAGGAACCAGGTAAACGGACTTACCGGTAAGTTTATCGCAGATATCGTACTACAGATACTGTCGTATGTGGCCCAGATAGAACGTGAGAATATACGGCAGAGGCAGGCGGAAGGAATTGCGGTTGCCAAGTCGAGGGGCGTTGCTTTCGGCCGGCCTGCAAAAGAGATACCGGAGGAGTTTCCTCACGTGTTCGAACTGTGGAGACAGGGCAAGATTAGTATGCGCAGGGCAGGGAAGATCATGGGGACGAACCATACGACAGTTTCAAAATGGATTAAGCTCTATATAGAAGAGAATGATATACATGGACGATAAATTGGTATAAAAATGGATAGAAATGTAGACATAAATTTCCATATAATAACAACAAAGTTCAAAGCGTTTTAACACAAATCCTACTTAATTAAAGCGATTACATAAAATAATAGTATCATTGATGGATAAAAATGTCTGATTTTGTAGCCATATTTCTTTGAGGGGATGTAGTCGGATAAGGCGCAGGAAGGGAATAGAAGATGAAAAAGAATACGAGGGAAGAGCTGCTGGCGGTGATAGCGTCCAAAGCGGGATGTGTCTATTTGTCAGATGTCATTCTGCCTATATATAGTGATAAAGTATTGGGAGCAATAGAGTCAATAGATGAAAACGAATACGAACTAAAAGAATGGCAGGAGACAGTTGAATATATTATCGGAAATAAATCAATACATATAAAAGACTGTAAAGAGGCAAAAGAATACTTAATCCACAAATTGTGGAAAAGTAGATTATAAAAGGGACAGGGCAAACATTGGCCGGGGACGGAGGTTTTCTAAAAAACCTCCGTCCCCGGCCAATGTTTGCCTGATTATGAAGTTATACCGAATCCCATGTTAGGTGCTATGAACATGTGCACTAGGTCGCCCAGAAATACAGCGGTCAAAAATACACACACGATGAATTTAGACCTCGATGAAAACTTCTGCAGCAGGTTGTCCATTTTAGGAGCGATGATATATATAAAGAAAAGACCGCCGATACCAAATATCACAAGACCTTCCACACAAACCCTGCCGTTGATGTTAAGAAACATATCGCTGTAATCCCACCATCTGGCACCAAATATAGTTTCCAACATAAGGCTTGTTACATATTCAATCACTCCACATAATCCCATGATCATGCAAAGAAGCTGCGTAGGATGGTTTCTCCAGCTCTTAAGAACAACCAGTATCAAGACGCCGCCCATACCATATATTGGAAGCCATGGACCAGTCATAACGCCCCGGTTTATAATCATGCCATCTTCAATGATATGTAAAAATACCTCCCAAATCCAGCCGATTCCAGAGAATGCGAAAAACATAAGAATTAAAGAATCAACAGAATACGTACGTTCATAGTTTAATTCAGTAAATGGACTGAGCGATAAAACAGTGCTTTCAATTTTCTTTGCCATTGTCTTCATATCAAAATCCCCCCTAGGAAAAGATAATGTTTTAATTTGATATGAATATTGTAACGAAAAGAAATAAAGATGTATTGTAGCATTTCTGAAGAATTTATAAAGAATTTTACGGCAAGATTTAGAAGTTCTGAAGAAATTGGGGACAAATTAGGGACGGAGGTTTTTTAATTTTCCTCCGTCCCTAATTAAAAATAGGGTGTCCCTTTTTATAATTCTGGGAATATTTCTATGCTCCGCTCTAGTATACCATTCATATGTGCTATGGCAATTCCGTAGTTCGTTATTGGTAATCGTGCATCTTCTGCACATTTCAGTCGGTATTTCATTTCACGTTCGTTTAAGGTACAGCCACCGCAGTGGATAACCAGCTTATATGTGGATAAGTCAATTGGGAATTCGGTGCCGCTTGTAAACTCAAAGTTGATATTTTTCCCTGTGTAATTTTGAATCAGTCGGGGCAGCTTTACGGTGCCAATATCGTCGCACTGTCTGTGATGTGTACATCCTTCAGCGATAAGGACTGTATCACCATCCTCCAGTGTGCCTAAAGTCCTGGCGCCGTCTACTACTGTTCTTAAACTGCCTTTATATCTTGCAAACAAGATTGAAAACGAGGTGAGTGGAATATCATCCGGTGTTTCTTTTGATACTTTTCCAAATACCTGACTGTCTGTAATTACCATAGCCGGCTTTTTCCCAAGAGATGAAAGGGTGTGGGATAATTCATTTTCTTTTATGACAATGGCAGCAGCATCAGCTTCCAGGATATCGCGTATGGTCTGCTGCTGAGGTAGTATGAGGCGTCCCTTTGGCGCCGCCTTATCAATTGGAACAACTAGTATGATGAAGTCTGAAGGCTCGATAAGGTCGCCTACAATTCTTAATTTAGGGTCATCTGCAGGGACAAGTGTAGCGATAAGTTCTTTTAACTCAAATATATTACTCATATCAGAGGCGCTCACCCACATAAAATAATCCTCTGGGGCCAGCCCAAGTGAGGGGGCATCCGTAAACTGTCCTGGCAGAGCGATGTCTGCCTTATTCAAAACGACGATGGAAGGTATTCCTTTTTCTTTTATACGATTTAAAATGGCATGGTCTTCTTTGGTCATTCCGACAGTTCCATCGACCACAAGTATTGCAATATCTGTTTTATTCAATACCTGATAGGCTTTTTGTATTCTGAGAGCGCCCAGATCGCCTTCGTCGTCAAGTCCAGGTGTGTCAATCATAACGACGGGGCCGAGTGGGAGAAGCTCCATTGCCTTGAGAACAGGGTCGGTTGTCGTACCTTTTACATCTGATACGATTGCCAGGTTCTGCCCGGTAAGAGCATTGATAATACTGGATTTGCCAGCATTGCGCTTTCCGAAGATACCAATATGGATACGTTCGGAAGAAGGGGTACTGTTTAAGCTCATATATTATTCCTTTCCATAAGGGACATAGTGAATTGAAAAAGGGACAGGGATATTTTAATTGGGGACGGGGTTTTTTTAGAAAACCTCCGTCCCCAAATATTTAGAACCGGAAGTCTCGCCGGTTGTTTTCGCGTATGAGGCGAAGGTTCTCGAGTACGACCTGCCGTGCTTTTTCATTTGGAACGTTTAAGACTTCTTTATCTATCAATTTGTCTCCGATGGCTTTCGTTTCAGGTGATGCGTAATCCATCAGATATTCTTCCAGCGTCATCAAGGCGTTTGGATGGCAGCAGTTCTGTATCTGCCCACTCTTGCACAGAGACATAAAGCGGTCGCCTGTACGGCCTTCGCGATAACAGGCGGTACAGAAGCTTGGCAGATAGTCCATCTCCATAAGCCAGCGTACGACTTCATCGAGGGTACGGTTGTCAATGACGTCGAACTGTTCGGATTTCTCGTCTTCTGGCTCTGGTTCGCAGTAGCCGCCTACGCTTGTCCTGGAACCTCCGCTGATTTGCGAGATACCGAGATGGAGCACTCTTTCACGCGTTTTCTGGCTTTCACGTGTGGAGATAATCATACCGGTATAAGGTACAGCGATTCGTATACAGGCAACTATTTTTGCAAAGGTGTCGTCATCAATGCCGTTTGTAAATGCATCGGCATCGATATCGTCTGCATTTCTCAGGCGTGGTACGCTGATTGTATGCGGGCCGACTCCGAACGCAGCTTCCAGATGCTCAGCGTGCATGAGTAGTCCGGCAAATTCATACCGGAATTTGTCGAGGCCGAACAATACGCCGACGCCCACATCATCAATACCGCCTTCCATCGCACGGTCCATGGCTTCCGTATGATAGTTGTAATCATGCTTTGGACCGGTTGGATGAAGCTGCAGATAACTTTCCTTGTGATATGTTTCCTGGAAGAGGATGTAGGTGCCGATTCCTGCTTCTTTTAACAGCCTGTAGTTATCAACCGTGGTAGCGGCGATATTGATATTTACCCTTCGTATTGCGCCATTTTTATGTTTGATGCTGTAAATGGTGTTGATACAGTCGAGATAATACTCCATCGTGTTGCGTACAGGGTCTTCTCCGGCCTCTAAGGCAAGCCGCTTATGCCCCATGTCCTGCAGGGCGATGACTTCTTTGCGGATTTCTTCCTGTGTGAGCTTCTTGCGGGCAATATGCTTATTCTTCATGTGGTATGGACAATATGTACAGCCGTTGATGCAGTAGTTGGAAAGATAGAGCGGGGCAAACAGAACAATCCGATTTCCATAAAAATCCTTTTTAATCTGTTCTGCCAGACGGAAGATTTTTTCGTTCATATCCGCATCTTCACATGCGAGCAGAACAGAAGCTTCGCGGTGAGTCAGCCCCTTTCTAAGCTTTGCCTTCTCAATAAGTGACTCGATTAATGCATGGTTGTTTTTGTTCTCATCGGCATAGGCCAGTGTTTCCTGGATTTCCTCGTGATTGATGAAATCATCCGCATGTTTTGAATTTACATCATACATAGTACATTACCTCCATTATTTTATAAGATTTATAAGTTATATATTCAGTGAGTCACCACGAGTGGTAACTACGTGATATCCGATTGATTCCATACGGCGCTCCAGGCAGTTCCTGCACTCCGCAGCTTCATCGCCGGTACAGATCTTATTGTCATAGAGCGCATAATCTTTCCGGACAGTCGTAGGAGACAGATTCGGCATGACAACATTTGCGCCGGCCTGGATTCCAAGTTCCCGCCCTTTTGGATGAATCGTTCCAAGTGCTGTCGTGGCGGGGAGAAGCACCTTGGGAATCATGAGCCTCAGTAGACCGAGCATAAATAATGTAAGCTCCAGCGTGCCGGAAGACTGTCCGGCAAATGGCGTGTCACGGTGGGAAATGAATGGGCCGATGCCAACCATCTGCGGATCTAAATCCTTTATAAACAGCATATCCTCTGCAAGATGCCCGGCAGTCTGGTAAGGCGAGCCAACCATGAAGCCGGTTCCCACCTGGTAACCAATCTTTTTCAGGTTCCACAGGCAATCCTGACGATCTGCCGCTTTCAACAGAGGCGGATGCAGCTTTGCGTAGTGCTCTGCATCGTATGTTTCATGACGGAGAAGATAACGGTCTGCACCAGCGTCATGGAGAGCCTTATAACTGTCATAGCTGCGCTCCCCGACAGATAAAGTAATAGCACAGTCTGGCCAGCCTGTCTTTATAGCGGATATGATGCCGCACAGCCTGGAGTCGTCATAACCGGCATCTTCCCCACCTTGAAGTACGAAAGTGCGAAACCCCAGGCTATAACCTGTTTCGCAGCAGGAGAGTATCTCCTCCTTGGACAGCCGGTATCGGGACACCTTCAGGTTACTTTTACGAATACCGCAGTAAAGGCAGTCATTTCTGCAGTAATTGGTAAATTCAATCAGTCCCCGGACATACACGTCATGTCCGTAATACTTGTGGCGTACGCTGCGCGCCTGCTGGAACAGATACTCAGCGAGTTCTGGCGACCGACCTTCGATTAATACGGTCCATTCGTATTTGGATAAAGCCTTATTTTCCTGTAGCTTGTCGATGAGCTCTCTCATATATCACCTCTGGATAAATATCGTAGGAAATAAAAAAAATCTGCACCTATAGGCGCAGACCTTCGTCAGAGAATAGTATCTCCTTGTTATATCGAACTTTTCTGTGCGCCTTTTCACTCAGGATATACCTTTGTGATTAGTACGTTTGTATGAATTATAGCATAATGAGTATGTTTACTCAACAAAAGTTTAAGATTTCACGAATTTACACCGTGCTGTTTGACGAGCCAAGCGTGATGCTGTATAGTATGAATGATTGGCGTCGATTGGCAGCTATTAACCTTGTGTTCCTCTGCCAGCTGACCTTGTACAGACAGGAGGTAGGAAGATGCAGCAGGAATATATTACTCATAATTTTCAGCCCATTTACAATGAGCAATCCCGTATATTGATGCTTGGCACAATGCCATCCCCTAAATCCAGGGAAGTCGGCTTCTATTATGGACATCCAAGGAACCGGTTCTGGAAAGTGCTCCCAGATGTATGCGGGGCCCCGCAGCCGCAGACGAAAGAGGAAAAGACAGCATTTGCCCTGAAATATAAGATTGCAGTGTGGGATGTGCTGGCGGGCTGCGACATAAAAGGCGCGGATGACAGCAGCATCCGCAACCCTGTGGCAAACGATTTGGACATCATATTGAAACATGCTCCGATACAGGCAGTTTTTACGACAGGCACGAAGGCGGCACAGCTGTATAAGCGGTACTGCATGCCGAAGACAGGAATCGAGGCGGTTGCGCTGCCGTCTACAAGCCCGGCAAACTGCAGGATGTCCTACGAAGAACTGTACGAGGCATATTCGGTCATAAAGCAATATATATAGGAAGATAAGAGGTGGCTTATGAACAGAGAAGGCAAGATAGAGTATTTAATTGAACAGCTTCTCGCGGAAAATACGGGCTATGCGTCTATTCCAAAACCTGTTGACATGCAGGAGAAGAGAAGGCTCCTAAGAAGCTTGATGAACGTCCGGTTTCCAGGGCCGGTACCTCCAGAGGTTATAAAAGTACAGGATGAACTGCTGCAGGAGGAATTGGAAGAAAAAGGGGTCGTAGATGTCAGGAAGCTACCGGTAATCGGAGACGAATATCCATGTACTGAGATAAAAAATGCAGACCGGATCATCCTCTGGCAAGGTGACATCACCAGGCTCAGGGCAGATGCAATAGTCAATGCGGCTAACGCTCAGATGATGGGATGCTTCGTCCCGTGCCATGGATGTATCGATAATGCTATCCACTCAGCGGCAGGACTACAGCTGCGCAACGAATGTGCACAGATAATAGAGGAGCAGGGACACGAAGAGCCAGCCGGAAAGGCAAAGCTGACGGGCGGATATAACCTGCCTGCCAGCCATGTCATACATACGGTAGGACCGATAGTTGGGGGAAAGGTAACAGATCAGCAGATAGAACAGCTGAAGTCTTGCTACAAAAGCTGCCTGAAGCTGGCAGAAAGACACAATCTGAAATCTATCGCATTCTGCTGCATCTCGACAGGAGAATTCCATTTTCCAAATAAGCTGGCAGCAGAAACTGCTATCCACGTGATTGATAAATACTTATCCACATCCAATGTGGAACGAGTGGTGATAAATGTGTATAAAAACGAAGATTACAATATATACAAAAAATTATTTCTCTAAAGAGGGACACGGCAAAACGTAGTTGGGGACGGAGGAAAATTAAAAAACCTCCGTCCCCAACTAAATCCTGGGTGTCCCCAGCCTGGTCAGGGAGGTACCATGGATAATTTGATTTTTAGTTTAAATGCGACAGTTCCTATTTTTATATTGATGCTTCTGGGGCTGCTGCTCAAATATATCGGATGGATTGATGACATTTTTGCAGAGAAAATGAACCGGTTTGTATTTCTTGTCCCACTTCCGGTACTTGTGTTTCATGACCTTGCTACGGTGGATTTCAGCCAGGTCTGGGATACGAGGTTTGTTCTGTTTTGTCTTCTGGCAACTGTCGCCAGCATAGCCATATCTGCAGCTGTCTCATTTTTGTGGAAGGATAGAACGATTCAAGGAGAATTTATACAGTCATCCTATCGAAGCAGTGCGGCACTTCTGGGAATAGCGTTTATTCAGAATATATACGGTACGGCAGGGATGGCGCCGCTCATGATTATTGGAAGCGTGCCGCTATATAATGTTATGGCAGTTGCTATGCTGTCTGTTTTTTGCCCGGGACGTGAGAAGCTGAGCAGCAAGGTGGTAAGGATGACACTGCGGGGGATTGTTACAAATCCAATCATCATCGGTATTGCAGCAGGTCTGTTATGGTCTGCACTTAAGATTCCGATGCCTCATATCGTAGAAAAAACGGTTACAAGCATCTCGGGAATGGCAACGCCCATGGGACTGATGGCGATGGGGGCCTCTTTTGATGTCCACAGGGCCTTCGCAAAAGCCAGGCCGGCCCTTACTGCCGCCGTGTTAAAATTGGTGGGGTTCTGCGCTTTATTTTTGCCGGTGGCCATTCAGATGGGCTTCCGGGAGGAGAAGCTGGTCGCAATACTTGTCATGCTTGGGTCTGCAACGACGGTAAGCTGCTTCGTGATGGCAAAGAATATGGGACACGATGGAATATTGTCATCAAGCGTTATCATGCTGACAACGTTTTTCAGCGCATTTTCCCTTACCGGCTGGCTATATATTCTGAAGTCATGGGGGATGCTCTGAGACGGGGGTAGACGTGGTAGAAAGGTCTTTTATATCTGGATTACCGTTAGAAAAAGAAAAAAATTACCATATTGTCCCTTCTTGTTCCAATTGTTTTTGACAGGATATAGCTACCAAATAACAAGGAGGACATACATATGGAAGAGACAACAAGCTTTATACCGGAAATCTACATCGGTGAAAATGGCAACTGGCACATAGGAGAATCTGACACGCAGGTGCCGGCCAGAGGTCCAAAAGGCGACCCAGGCGTTGCAGGATTTAAAGGACCAAAAGGCGAAAAAGGTGAGACAGGTAAGACGGGACCGCAAGGATTACAGGGAATTCAGGGCCCGAAAGGTGACAAGAGAGACCGGGGACCGGCAGGCCCGGTAAATATCGAGAACAACCTTGAGACGATGGAAGAAGGCTATGCGCTGGACAACCGGCAGGGAGAGGTTTTAAATAGCAAACTAAGATTTGAAACAAAAAATATAGGATCTTATGAAATCGCTATTATAGGACAGGCTGATGTAAATGTAGCTTACACTCCTCCAGATGGTCATACTGTGGTTGGCTTCACCTTGCAGTTACCTCCAAGTACAGCATAAATGCACGGATAATTCTTGCAAAACTATAGTCTAACCATATAGGGAGCCTGGAAACAGTTTTTCCTTCACCGCTGGCACAAAATGACGGCCGGGCGGGCAAGGCCATTTTCTATATTGCACTTCATGTTGCGCCGTGTTGCATAACTGCATATTTTACGGCATATACAGAATAGAAGTTCTGCATACAGAAAACCCGCAATCCCTCTGTTTTGAAAGGATTGCGGGTTCTTAATGATTTTTGCCGGAAGTGGAGTATACGGGACTTGAACCCGTGGCCTCTTGAATGCCATTCAAGCGCGCTCCCAACTGCGCCAATACCCCATGGCATGATTATAACACAAGATTGACAAGTTGAAAACCATATATTTTTAACTCCTTAAGATATTCTGAAAATCCTCTAAACACCTTGACAAACCAGGCTTAGATGGCTATGATATTCATTAGTTTATTAAGATAAAGGCGTTGAAGAAGAAGAGTACGGCACCACCCTTGCAAGAGAGGACCATCCACGGGCTGGAAGATGGTTTCAAGTAGGAGTGACGGAAGGTAGCTTTGGAGCCGGTTGGTTGAAGGGCAAGTAGACCATCCCGGAGTCGTTCCCGTTAGCGAATATGATGAGATGTATAGAAGCAGTTTCTTCTGTACAATGAAGGTGGTACCGCGGATTTCAATTCGCCCTTTACATGCTGGTAAGGGGTGATTTTTTATTTGGCAGGGTGCTTCCTGGCATCCTTTACCTGCCCCGAATTGTGAAAAGAGTGTGAAACATTTACAAAGGAGTATGAGGAGGAAACTATGAGTCAGAACCTGGAAACAACATACAATCCGAAAGAGATTGAACCGAAATTATATGAAAAATGGTGTGAAAACAAATATTTTCATGCTGAAGTGGACAGAAGCAGGAAGCCATTTACAACAGTGATGCCGCCACCGAATATTACCGGCAAACTGCATATGGGACATGCGCTTGATAACACATTGCAGGATATCCTTATCCGCTATAAAAGAATGCAGGGATATAATGCACTCTGGATTCCGGGGACGGACCATGCCGCTATTTCCACAGAGGTTAAAGTTACGAACCAGCTCAAAGGAGAGGGCATTGATAAGAAAGAGCTTGGAAGAGAAAAGTTCTTAGAGCGTACGTGGCAGTGGAAGGATGAATATGCAGGGACGATAGAAGGGCAGCTTAAGAAGCTCGGTGTGTCATGTGACTGGGACAGAGAACGGTTTACTATGGACGAAGGCTGTTCCAAGGCAGTAGAGGAAGTATTCATCAAACTGTATGAAGAAGGATATATTTACAAAGGTTCCAGAATCATCAACTGGTGCCCGGTCTGCAAGACTTCCCTTTCGGATGCAGAGGTTGAACATGAGGAACAAGACGGTTCCTTCTGGCATGTGAAGTATCCGATTGTCGGTACAGACAGATTCCTTGAAATAGCGACCACACGTCCGGAGACGATGCTCGGAGATACCGCGATTGCGGTGCATCCGGATGACGAGCGATATAAAGACATCGTTGGAAAGACGGCATTGCTCCCGCTTGTAGACAGGGAGATTCCGATTGTTGCAGATTACTATGTAGACAAGGAGTTTGGTACAGGCGCCGTAAAGATTACACCGGCTCATGACCCGAACGACTTTGAAGTCGGCAAGCGCCACAATCTTCCGGAAATCAATGTCATGAACGATGACGCTGCCATCAACGAAAATGGCGGAAGATATGCAGGCCTTGAACGGTATGAGGCCAGAAAGAGAATCGTAAAGGACCTTGAGGAACAGGGCTACCTCGTCAAAGTTGTGCCCCATTCCCATAATGTAGGCACTCATGACCGCTGCCATACGACAGTAGAGCCGCTTATCAAGCAGCAGTGGTTCGTAAGGATGGAAGAGCTGGCAAAACCTGCCATTGAAGCAGTCAAGACGGGAGAGCTGAAATTTGTTCCGGAACGTTTTGACAAGATTTATCTGCACTGGCTTGAAAATATACGTGACTGGTGCATCTCCCGCCAGATTTGGTGGGGCCACAGGATTCCGGCCTATTACTGTGACGATTGTGGTGAAGTTGTTGTGGCAAGGCAGAGGCCGGAAGGTTGTCCGCACTGCGGAAGCGCACATTTCACACAGGATGAGGATACGCTTGACACGTGGTTCAGTTCCGCGCTGTGGCCATTTTCCACACTTGGCTGGCCGCAGAAGAATGAAGACCTGGATTACTTTTATCCTACCGACGTGCTAGTGACAGGATATGACATCATCTTCTTCTGGGTTATCCGGATGGTGTTCTCCGGGTATGCGCATACCGGCAAATCGCCGTTCCATACCGTATTCATCCACGGACTTGTGAGAGATTCGATGGGACGTAAGATGAGCAAATCTCTTGGAAATGGTATCGACCCGTTGGAGATTATCGACCAATATGGTGCAGACGCGCTCCGCATGACGCTGGTGACAGGAAATGCACCGGGCAACGATATGCGTTTCTATAATGAAAGAGTAGAAGCGAGCCGTAACTTTGCCAATAAGGTATGGAATGCGTCGCGTTTTATTCTGATGAACATCGAAGGCAAAGAGATAAAAGAGCCGGAAGTGTCTGAACTTCTGCCCGGCGACAGATGGATTTTATCCAAGTGTAACAGGCTGATTCACGACATGACGGAAAATATGGATAAGTTTGAGCTTGGTATTGCGCTTCAGAAGGTTTATGATTTTATCTGGGACGAATTCTGCGACTGGTATATTGAGATTGCGAAGCAGAGAATCTACCGTGCACAGGAAGAGCCGGAGTCAGCCAATGCTGCGCTGTGGGTATTGAAAACTGTGCTGAAAGATGCGCTTAAGCTTCTTCATCCGTTTATGCCTTTCGTATCAGAAGAGATTTATGGCAAGCTTGTGCCTGAGGAGGAGTCACTGATGAGGTCCACATGGCCCAAGTACCGGGAAGACAGGAACTATCCGGAGGCAGAGGACGTGGCAGAGCATCTGAAAGCGATAATTTCCGGCGTGCGAAACATCCGCGCAGAGATGAATGTGCCTGCGGCAAGGAAAACGAAGATTTACGTTGTGAGCGAGGACGAAAAGCTGTGCTGCGGCCTTGACATGCTCAAGGATTCTATTATAAGAATGTCCTGTGCAAGCGACTTTATCATTCAGCATAACAAAGATGGTATCGCGGAAGATGCGGTCTCTGTCGTCGTGCCGGATGCAATTGCCTATGTTCCGCTCAATGAGCTTGTAGATTTTGAACAGGAAACAGAACGTCTGACAAAGGAAGAGGCACGGCTTACAAAAGAAATCGCACGTGCCACAGGGATGCTGAACAATGAGAAGTTCATGAGCAAGGCTCCGGAGGCAAAGGTCCAGGAGGAAAAAGATAAGCTTGTAAAATATCAGCAGATGTTAGAACAGGTAAAAGAAAGGCTGGAAGGATTGAAAGCCAGACAGCCATAAGGGGATAATATGAAGATTCAGATAAAAAAACCTGATATAAAGGGTACATTTCATAAATTGAAAAATATGAATAAGGAAGACGCCAAAGCTTACTGGAAGGCCAGAAAGGAAAGGCGTGCCATGATTATCGAGCAGCGCCGCAACAGCGCTTTTGCAAGGAAGATGAAGCCGGTGTATAAGTTTATGAACCGCTTCTCCCTTCTATTACATGTGATACTTGCATGCTTCCTCAACCTCGTGATTGAAGCGATATCAAGGCATTCCCTGTTTGAAGCATTGGATTATATGACAGGTACGCCTATGGTATTTTTCTACAATGCATTTATGATATTCATAACGTTTTCTATCGTGTACCTGTTCAGGAGGAGAGTATTTGTCAGAATCTTAATCAGCGTGTTCTGGCTCGTTCTTGGAGTGGCCAACGGCTATATGCTGCTTAAGCGGGTCACGCCATTTAACGCGCAGGATCTGAAAGTGGCAAAGGATGGTCTGAGTCTTATCAACAATTATTTTAACGGATTTGAGCTTGTCGTCCTGATCATCGGTATCGCATCCGTCGTCATCTGGGTCGTGTCCATGTGGAAACGCGGCGGGCAGTTCGAAGGCAAGGTCCATCATGTATGGGCATTGCTTGGCATAATCGTATGCTTTGCCGCATATGGGCTTTTCTCTAATCTTGCGGTAGAAAAGAGAGTCGTATCGACGTATTTCGGAAATATAGCATTTGCTTACGAAGATTATGGTTTCCCATACTGCTTTATGGCGAGCGTGTTCAATACGGGCATCAATGAGCCGAACGATTACAATAAGAAGACGATTGAAAAGATAAGCAATAATGGAGAAATTACCAAAAACGAGACCGGCCGTACGCAAGAGGAGCTGCCGAATATCATCTTTATACAGCTGGAATCCTATTTTGACGTGGCAGATGCAGAGTTCTTTACTACATCCGAGGATGCCAGCCCGAACCTACATGCCATGTACAAGAACTATTCCTCCGGCTACTTTAAAGTGCCGTCCGTGGGCGCAGGTACGGCGAATACGGAATTTGAAGTGCTGACAGGCATGAACCTCAGGTATTTTGGCCCCGGCGAGTATCCGTATAAGACGGTGCTTAAGAACCAGACGGCCGAAAGTGCCGCCACTGCATTGGCCGCTCTCGGTTACGGGTCTCATGCGCTGCACAATAACGGGGGAAATTTCTACAGCAGGGCAAATGTATTTAACAATATCGGATTTGACAGTTTTACAAGCAAAGAGTTCATGAATATCCTGCAGACGACAGAGAACGGATGGGCAAAAGACGATATCCTCATCCAGCACATTATGGATGCCATGGATACGACAGAACAGCAGGACTTTGTGTTTGGTGTCAGCGTGCAGGGCCATGGGGATTATCCGGAAGAACAGATAATTGAAAATCCGAAGATCAAGGTGGAAGGTATTGAAGACGAAGGCCTGAAAAATAAATGGGAATACTATGTGAACCAGGTGTATGAGATGGATCAGTTTGCGGGGGACCTCGTAAAGGCCATCGAAGAGAGAGGGGAACCGACAGTGGTCGTATTCTACGGTGACCATCTTCCGACGATGGGGCTGAAAGCGGAAGACCTGAAAGGCCGTTATCTCTACAATACGAACTATGTTATCTGGGACAATATCGGACTGGAGAAAGAAGACCGCAACATTCCGTCCTATCAGATTATGGCGGATGTATTTGACCGCCTTGATATTCATTCCGGAACCGTATTCAACTATCACCAGGAACGCAGGAAGACAAAGAACTACCTGTCGGATCTGGAGCTTCTGCAATATGACATTCTGTATGGCAAGCAATACGTTTATAATGGAAACGTGCCTATCACGGAAGGCCATATGCAGATGGGAGTCAAAGACGTCACGCTCACGAATGTAGTGAAGCATCTCGAGGAGGGCTGCAGCCTGTACGGGGAGAACTTTACAAAGCACAGCAAGGTATTTATTAACGGGGAAAAGCAAAAGAGTACATTTCTGAATAATACCCGGATTGATCTGCCGGAGACTACTCCGTCAGACGGAGACGTCATCACGGTCGTCCAGATGGGCTCCAGCAATACGACCTTCCGGACGTCAAATGAATACGTATATCAGGATGGTGTTCTGACGGTGCAGGAAGGTACCGGGACAGACCCTGATAAATCGTGGACCAAGCAGACTGATAATTCAGGAGAATAGTGGTGAGAGCAGTGAATTATGATGAGGCTGCAGCCTATATTGAAGAGCTGCCCAAATTTACGAAAAAGCACACGCTGGATCATACGAGGGAGTTCTTAAGGCGGCTTGGACATCCGGGTGAAGACCGGAAGATTGTCCATGTGGCAGGGACGAACGGAAAAGGTTCGGTGTGTGCATATATACAAGCGCTGCTGATGGCTGAGGGGAAAAGGACAGGGTTCTTTACGTCCCCTCATCTTATATCCATCAATGAACGGATCCGGATTGATAACATACCGGTGGATGATGAGACATTTCTTGATATATTCTGCCAGGTCATGGAAGTAGTTGAAGAGATGGGGAGGGATGGCATATCTCATCCGTCCTATTTTGAATTTCTCTATGGCATGGGCATGAAGGCGTTTGCTGCGGCAGACGTCGAGTACATCATACTTGAGACTGGGCTGGGCGGAAGGCTTGATGCGACGAATTCTGCGGAACATCCGTGCCTGACTGTCATAACATCTATCAGTCTGGATCACACGGACATACTTGGAGATACGATAGAGAAGATAGCTGCTGAAAAAGCAGGAATCATCAAGACAGGGGTGCCTCTGATCTTCGACGGAAACTGCCGCCCTGCGGCGGAAGTGATTCGGAGGAAGGCAGAAGAGATGCATGCACCCTGTAGAGAAATCTCGAAAAATGCGTACGAAATCCTGGAAGTTGGACGTAAATCTATTGCTTTTTGCAGGGTGAATGCGTATGATAAAGATGTTACGTGGCAGATGCCTGTCTGTGGCGTCTATCAGGTCATGAATGCGGTTCTTGCGCTGGAAGCTGCGGATTATCTTCTCGCAGACGAACACGTCCACGAAGACCGGTGGCAAGAGGCATTGGCTGCGGTAAAGTGGCAGGGCAGGATGGAAGAAGCGGCCCCTCATGTGACGATTGACGGAGCCCACAATCCTGGCGCGGTGGAGGCATTTACAGAGACCGTGCGGATACTGGAAGAAGGAAAAGCTGCAAGGCCTGTAATCATATTTTCCACAGTGGCGGATAAGAGCTATGAACAGATGATATCTTATCTGTGCGGGAACTTAGAGGCATCGGCTTATATTGTCACGGAGATTGATGACAGGCGGAAACTGCCGGCCCGGGAACTGGGACAGGTATTTGAGCGATATACAGATAAAAGAGTCATTGTGAAAAATGAGTTGGGGGATGCCCTCGACACGGCCCGGGATATCAGAGGAGATGGAGAGATCTACTGTCTTGGTTCTCTGTATCTGGCGGGAATGGTGAAGAAGCTGTTGGCAGGAGGAGAAGAGCATGCTTGATTTTGAAGAAGAATTGAAGAAATTCCAGCCCAGTGTGGAAGTGGAAGATATAGAAGATGCGGTCTATCAGGAGGATCTGACTGATATGACGGATATACTCAAGGAAATGATAGAGCAGACGAAGTAGAAGAAGGGTTACGACGATATATGGATTATTCAATGAAACTCTTATACCAGTCCAATTATTGGTATAACGATGGACTTAAGAAAGCCAATATCCGGGATTTATCCGGTGCGATAACATCCTTGAGGCGCAGTTTACAATACAATAGAGCGAACATTGCAGCCAGAAACCTTCTTGGTCTTGTGTATTACGGCAGGGGAGATATCGGCGAGGCTCTGGTAGAGTGGATCCTCAGCAAGAATTTCCAGTCTCATGAAAACATATCCAACTATTACATCCAGAAGCTTCAGGAGACGCCAGGAGAGCTTGATACGCTGAATCAGGCGATTAAGAAGTTCAATCAGGCTCTTGGCTATGCCCGTCAGAACGGTGAGGACCTGGCAATCATACAGCTTAAGAAGGTCGTCGCCGCCCATCCGACATTTGTGAAAGCATATCAGCTTCTTGCGCTATTATATCTACAGACGGAGCAGTATTCCAAAGCGAGGCAGTGCCTGAGGATAGCCCACAAGCTGGACACGACGGATGACATCACGCTCAGGTATATGCATGAGCTGAACCAGGTACGCAGATCTAAAAATGCCAGAATCAAGGAGAAGGATACCGAGGAACAGCAGCAGACCGTTACTTATAATATTGGAAATGAAACAATCATACAGCCGGTGTCATCAAGCTATAAAGAACACACAGGGCTGCATACGATTGTGAATATAGCAATCGGAGTGCTTGTCGGAGTTGCGGTCATGTGGTTTATGATTATGCCCGCGATTAACGCTTCAAAGCAGGATAAGCTCAACAAGCAGACCGTGGCGTTCAGCGACCAGATTGCAACCCAGAAAGCACAGATAAGTGCGTTGAAGAAAGAGCTGGAGGATTACCGTTCCACGAGCGAGGAGACGGAGAATGCCAAAGCAACGGCTACTTCTACCCAGGAAAGCTACGAGATCGTCATGAATATCTCCAAGCATTACAATGCGAAAGATATGAGCAACGATGCCATGCTGGAGGAACTTCTGAAAGTAAATGCCGAGTCCCTCGGAACCGTGGGGCGGGAACGCTTTGACGAGATAACCGGGGAGCTCTATCCCAGGATGTGCGAGGACCTGTACTCTACATCTAAGAATAATTTTGAAGTTGCCAACTATGATACGGCCATCAGCAACCTTGAAAAAGTAATGCAGATGGACGAGGGATATTCGGACGGCGGCGCCAAGCTGCTGCTTGCCCGGTCTTATGAAAAGAAAGGCGACCAGGACAAGGCGAATATCGAGTATCAGAAGATCATCGAGAACTATCCGAACACCGAGGCGGCATCCGAGGCGCAAAGCGCGCTGGATGAACAGAAGGCCGGCGGGGATAGCAAAGACGATGGCGGCACAGACGATCAAACTGAATAAGGAATAAAACAGGGTTACAGAAGATAAAGGATATGCAATTAGATTGCATGTCCTTTTTTGGTGACAACGAAGAAGGGGTTGGGGACGGAGGTTTTTTAGATTTCCTCCGTCCCCAATTAAAAAAGCCCTGTCCCAAATTGAATTTGCCCTGTCCCGATATAAAACATAGAAAAGAGGAGGAGTAACATGAAGTATGAAGTGCAGGAGAATTGTCTTACCATATTCCTGCCGACAGAACTGGATCATCACAATGCAGAGAGCATCAGGCGGGAGGCTGACCATCTGATTGAAAAGAACCATATCCGATATGTAATCTTTGATTTTGAGGATACGGTTTTCTGCGACAGTTCGGGGATTGGCGTGATTATGGGACGCTACAAGCGAATCTATATGTTAGGAGGAGAGGTGTGTGCAGTCCACACCAATGAAAGAATGAAGAAAATATTGACGATGTCCGGAGCAACAAAAATTATGAAGATATATGAGGAGGATAAGTAGATGGAAAATACGAATGAAATGCAGTTAATATTCGACAGCCGATCATCGAATGAGTCGTTCGCCAGGGTGACGGTAGCAGCTTTTATGACCTCGCTGAATCCAACAGTGGAAGAAGTCTCGGATGTCAAGACTGCCGTATCTGAGGCGGTCACCAACGCGATTATCCATGGATATGAGAACGAGATACATAATATCTATATCCGCTGCAGGACAGAGGAAAAGACATTATACCTGGAGATCGAGGACAAGGGAAAAGGGATTCCGGATGTAAAAAGGGCCATGGAGCCGTTGTTTACGACGAAGCCGGAACTGGACCGCTCTGGCATGGGCTTTTCGTTCATGGAAGCTTTCATGGACCATCTGGAAGTTGATTCTGAACCAGGAAAAGGAACAACCGTAAAAATGGAAAAGACTATTGGTAAAGGACGTAAGGTATGGACCACACAATCGCTTTGATTCAAAAATCTCACCAGGGGGATGAAAAAGCGAGAGCACAGTTAGTGGAGGAAAATGCAGGACTTGTATGGTGCATTGTTAAACGTTTTTATAACCGGGGCGCCGAGGCGGAAGACCTGTTCCAGGTCGGGAATATCGGACTTTTAAAAGCAATCGACAAGTTTGACATGTCGTATGAAGTGAAGTTCTCGACCTATGCTGTTCCGATGATATCAGGAGAGATAAAACGTTTCCTGAGAGATGACGGTATGATCAAGGTGAGCCGTTCGTTAAAGGAGCTTGCCTATAAAGCATATCTCTGTCAGGAAAGGCTTCAGGAGGCACTTGGACGGGAACCGACCATCACCGAGATAGCAGAATACCTTGAGGTCGACAGGGAAGAGCTTACGATGGCTCTGGATGCAAGCGGTGATATCGAATCGCTGCATAAACCGATATATCAAAAGGAAGGACAGGAAATCCGCCTTATGGACAAGCTGCCGGAAAAGGAAGGCGGAGAGGAGAAAATACTGAACCATATGCTGCTCCAGCAGCTGCTGGAATATCTGAACAAAGATGAACGACAGCTTATCTATCTGCGGTATTTTGCCAACCAGACGCAGTCGCAGGTAGGTCAGGAGCTGGGTATATCCCAGGTTCAGGTATCGCGTCTGGAAAAGAAAATATTAAAACGTCTGCGCGAAAGAATATAAAAAGCATACCCGTGTATATTTTCCCGAAATATATCCATACTAACCCACAAAAGAAGTATAAGGAGGGTGTCAGTATGGATGAGGCCAGGAAAAAACTCCGGGTATGCTTAATTTGTGTTGTGGCGGCGGCCGTGATAATCGGCTGTATCTACTACTTTAATGATGTAAGAAGCAAAAGCGACATCAGCGAGGGGACATTAATCATGACTGAAACGGAAAGCAGGGTGTAGGCATGGCGGCAAACAGCGAGACAGTATATATAAAAGCGGACAGGAACGTAGAGGTCACCAAGCCCGATGTGACGTTAGGGGACGTGCTTACGATGGAATGCTCCAATCCGTCGGTCGTTCCGAAGCTGAATACACTGAAGCTTCTAAAGTTTCATCACACAGATAAGAAAAGCCAGAACAGAGTTGCAGTATCTATCTTAAAAGTGATAGAAATTATCCACGAGCAGTTCCCCAACATGGATATACAGAACCTGGGGGAGCAAGATTTTATCGTAACATACGAACAGCAGCAGACGGCCGGTGGACTTGTACATGCCCTGAAAGCAGCAAGTGTTATCGTCATTACGTTCATAGGTGCTGCATTTTCTATTATGGCCTTTAACAATGACGTTGATACGGTCAAGCTGTTCTCTCAGATATATAAGCTTGTGACAGGGCAGAAGTCTAGTGGCTTTACGATTCTGGAGCTTACGTATTGTATCGGGCTGATTATAGGTATTCTCATATTCTTTAATCACTTTGGAAAGAAAAAATTCACCGTAGATCCGACTCCAATGGAAGTTGAGATGCGTCTTTATGAAAATGATATCCAGACGACATTGATAGAAACTTATTCCAGAAAGGGCAAAGAGCAGGATGTGGGCAGCACAAATCCTTCTGGCACTCATCGGACTTAGCGCCGGAGTAGTTGTTGCCGGCGGTCTGTTTTCCTTTATCATCGGACTTGGAGTCGTATCCGATTTTGCAGACCGTACGCACACCGGAGAACACATCTTATTGTATGAGGACTGCGTCGCACTTGGCGGCATGCTTGGCAATATATTCTTTATCTACAGGATTGACATACCGCACGGCGGCTTCCTGCTGCCGATATTCGGGCTGTTTGCAGGCATATTTGTTGGCTGCTGGTCCATGGCGCTGGCAGAAATCTTAAACGTATTTCCAATTTTTATCCGGCGGGTAAAGCTATTGAGATACATCCCTTATCTAATCGCCGGGATGGCATTGGGCAAAGGAATCGGCTCACTGATATTCTTTTTCAACCGTTGGTAAAAAGAGACACGGCAAAATCAATCGGGGACAGGGGAAAGTGAGGTTGGGGACGGAGGTTTTTTAAAAAACCTCCGTCCCCAACCTCACCCGCCCGAGTTATCCCCAAAAGGAGGTATAATTGTGGATAAGCAAAAACAGCAGCAGGCTTATGAAAATTATGTTAAACAGAAAACGCCGGTACACAATCTTCCGGCAAATATGGCGAAGGCTTTCGTTATCGGAGGCATCATCTGTGTCATAGGACAGGCAATTTTGAATTATTGTGAGAAGGTGGGGCTTGATAAGGACACGAGTGCGGGATGGACGTCTCTCATTCTTATCCTGCTCAGCGTACTGCTGACCGGGATTAATGTATACCCGAGCATCGCCAAATGGGGCGGAGCCGGCGCGCTTGTGCCAATTACCGGTTTCGCTAACTCTGTGGCAGCGCCTGCCATAGAATACAAGAAGGAAGGCCAGGTCATGGGTATTGGCTGTAAGATTTTCACGATTGCAGGTCCGGTTATTCTGTATGGTATTTTCACGAGCTGGGCCATCGGGTTTGGATATTGGATTTTAAAACTTGCGGACATCATCAAATAGATTTTTTCAATAGACAACATATTCCCGATTCTTACCGCATAAGGTTGTACTAGGACAGGAAGTACAGGCCTGTTGAATTCCATTTTAAGGGGTTAATGCGGATAAGGAGAGGGAATATTATGTTTGAAAACAAGACAGTCAGGGAGACATGCGAAGAGCTGAGAACTAATTCAGAGCATGGCCTTTCCTATGCGGAAGCAGCGCAGCGCCTGCAGGACAATGGTACAAATGAGCTCAAGTCTGCCAGAAAGAAGACGAAGATTGAGTCGTTCTTCGAGCAGCTTAATGACCCGCTCATATATGTCCTGCTTGCCGCGGCGGCGGTTTCTATACTGTTACAGGAAGTCAGCGATGCCATCATTATAATCGTCGTAGTGCTGATGAACGCGTTTGTCGGTATCATCCAAGAAGGAAAGGCGCAAAAAGCGCTAGATTCCCTGAAGAAGCTGACAAGCCCAAGGGCAATCGTAATCCGTGAAGGAAAAGAGCAGGAGGTACAGGCGTCTTCGCTCGTGCCAGGAGACATCGTATGTCTGGACGCCGGCTGCCAGGTACCTGCCGATATGAGGCTTGTCAAGGCAAATAATCTAAAGATAGAAGAATCTGCGCTGACCGGAGAATCGCTGCCGATTGAAAAAAATGTAGACTTTATTGCCGGAAAAGGGAAGGGACAAGGATACAAAGCGTCGTCCGTTCCACTTGGAGACCGCAGAAACATGGCATATATGTCCACCATTGTGACAAACGGGCGTGGGATTGGGATAGTGACAGCCACAGGGATGCATACAGAAATCGGGAAGATAGCGGCACTGATCAATGACAGCCAGGAGGAGATAACACCGCTGCAGAAGCGCCTGGGAGAACTTGGAAAGATGCTGAGCATACTGTCGCTTGGACTGTGCGCCGCCTTATTTGTGATTGCGGTACTACAGCACCGTAACATGGCAGAGATGCTTATCACAGCCATATCACTTGCAGTGGCCGCGGTACCGGAAGGGCTTCCGGCCGTCGTTACAATCTGTCTGGCACTAAGCGTGACGCGGATGGTAAAGGTACATACGATAGTCAGGAGGCTCCCTTCTGTAGAAACGCTCGGAGCAGTAAGCGTTGTCTGCTCTGACAAGACGGGGACGCTGACACAGAATAAGATGACAGTGGAAGGCTGCTATATCAATCAGAGAATCTTAGACAAGAAGGAGCTAAACGTAAGGGAACATAAGGAGCTGCTACAGGGAATGACGTTGTGTAACGACGCAGTCCAGAAGGATGGAAACAGCATCGGCGACCCGACAGAACTGGCCCTTTTGAATCTTGCGGAACAGTATGGCATCCGAAGGGAAGCGCTGGAGAAGGAGATGCCGAGGAAAAAGGAGCTGCCCTTTGACTCCGGGCGCAAGATGATGTCCACCATGCACAAGAACGGCTCTTCTAACGTGACGTATACAAAAGGCGCTCCGGACGTGGTACTCAAAAGATGCAGCCGCATACTGATACGAGGCAATGTTACGGCCATGACGGAAACGCACCGCCGCCAGATTCAAGAAGCAATCGAGAAAATGTCTTCGCAGGCGCTGAGAACGCTGGCAGTGGCTATGCGCGTTGGTGGTACGGCACCGGTGGAACGGGAATTGACTTTTATTGGAATGGTGGGGATGAGAGACCCGGCCAGGCCGGAGGCAAAAGGTGCGGTGGCCAGATTCAAGCAGGCAGGAGTTACGACGGTAATGATAACAGGAGACCATGTAGACACTGCATTTGCAATAGCCCGGCAGCTTGGCATAGTAGAACGCCAGGAACAGTGCATGACAGGAGAAGAAGTGCAGAACCTGCCGGAGGATAAGTTTTTGAAGAAGCTGGACGACGTACGTGTATTTGCCCGGGTATCCCCGGAACATAAGGTACGTATTGTAAAAGGATTTAAGACAAGGGGAAATATCGTTGCGATGACGGGCGACGGTGTAAATGATGCCCCTTCCCTCAAATCAGCAGATGTGGGAATCGCGATGGGAATGACAGGGACCGATGTGGCCAGGCAGGCATCGGACATCATATTGACAGACGATAATTTTGCAACGATAGAGAAAGCCATTGAAGAAGGCAGAGGAGTGTACGAGAACATCCGAAAGACGGTAATATTTCTCCTGTCCTCCAACCTCGGCGAGATTATGACGATGTTTCTCGCTGTGCTCTGTGACATCGCGTCGCCGCTGAAATCAAGCCACATCCTCTGGATCAACCTGATTACAGACTCCTTGCCGGCGCTGGCGCTTGGCGTGGATGAAAACGACGGGGACAGCCTGATGGAAGAGCCTCCGAGAAAAGCCAAGGAAAGCCTGTTCGCGAGAGGGGGCCTGGCATGTACATGTTTCTATGGACTGCTCATTGCGGGAATCAGCCTGACTGCATTTTTTACGGTTCCTTATGAACTGCTCATGAGCAAAGGCGCCCCGTTTTCGATTTCCAATATCGCGCTTGCACTCCAGAGCGAAGAGATACTCATGAGAGCCCAGACATACGCATTTACAGTATTGGGGATGTCGCAGCTGTTCCATGCGGTTGGGATGCGGGATATCCACAGGTCGGTGTTCCGCATGAACCATCTGGAAAATAAATGGATGATTGTAGCCTTTATACTTGGATTCGTACTTCAGATATCTGTGACGGAGATTCCGGTACTCATCCAGGCTTTCGGCACGGTCCATCTCGAACTTCATGAATGGATCCGGCTGACGATGCTGGCAGCATTTCCAATACTGGCCCATGAGCTTATGGTGTTTTTGCAAAAACCGGAAAAGGATGTATGCAATCAAGTGAAAATGGAAAGCATAAGAATCGATAGGTAATCCTATCGGTTCTTTTATGTTATTAAGGAATAGTAAGATAGGAAGGGAAACAAGAATGATTCAGGGATTACAAAGCATTGCGTTTGAAAACTCACCTTATATAGTCGGCAGCGCATCCGTTGTTGGAAAAAAAGAAGGAGAAGGGCCGCTCGGAAGCATGTTCGACATGGTGGAAGAAAATGACCTATTCGGCGAAGAGACGTGGGAGGCGGCAGAGAGTACCATGCAGAAAGAGGCGTGCGTACTTGCCCTTGGCAAAGCACATATGGACGCACGGGATATAAGATACCTGTTCGGCGGGGATCTACTAAGGCAGGGGGTAGCCACTTCGATGGGCGTCGAGGAGCTGAGCATACCGATGTTCGGCCTTTACGGTGCCTGCTCTACATCGGGAGAAGCTATCGCGCTGGCATCCATGAGCGTAGCCGCGGGATATGGCGATAACATGCTGGCAGTTACATCCAGCCATTTTGGAAGTGCAGAAAAAGAATTCCGTTTTCCGCTCGGATATGCGAATCAGAGGCCGCTCTCCGCACACTGGACTGTAACGGGCAGCGGAGCATTCGTGGTCGGAACGAAGCGCAGCCATGTACGTGTGACAGGTATCACCGTCGGTAAGATTGTAGATTACGGACTTAAAGATTCACAGAACATGGGAGCATGCATGGCACCTGCTGCCTGCGACACGATATTGAGGAATCTGGAAGATTTCGGCCGTACGCCAGATGACTACAACCGTATCGTGACAGGCGATCTGGGATATGTCGGACAAAGCATCCTGTTCGATCTGATGAGGGGAAAAAACGTTGATATAAAGAAAAATCATATGGACTGCGGAATGACGATCTATGACCAGAAGACACAGGACACCCATGCCGGAGGGAGCGGCTGCGGGTGTGCGGCCGTAACACTTTCCTCCTATATACTGCCGAAGCTAGAGCGGGGAGAGTGGAAACGGATACTTTTCGTGCCGACGGGCGCCCTCATGTCCACCGTCAGCTTCAACGAAGGAGAAAGCGTGCCGGGTATTGCACACGGCATAGTGCTCGAACACTGCTGAGAAGGGACACGGCAAAACGAAAAAGGGACAGGGAAAATTTAATTTGGGACGGAGTTTTTCTAAAAATACCCCGTCCCCAATTTACAAGGAGGTAGGATATGGATTATGTTAATGCATTCTGGATTGGGGGACTGATCTGTGCTCTTGTACAGATTCTGCTGGACAGGACGAAGCTGATGCCGGGCCGCGTCATGGTACTGCTCGTATGTTCGGGAGCGGTGCTCGGGGCGCTTCAGATATATGAGCCATTTCTTAAGTTTGCCGGTGCCGGTGCAAGTGTACCACTATTAGGGTTCGGCAATGTGTTGTGGAAAGGCGTTAAAGAGGCGGTAGACAGCCACGGATTCATCGGTATCTTCATGGGAGGATTCAAGGCCAGTGCAGTGGGAATCTCTGCGGCTCTCATCTTTGGATATCTGGCATCTTTGATATTTGAACCTAAAATGAAAAAATAAAAAATCTTGTTGTTTTCTCCTTATGATAATGGTATTGTAAAAATGATGGTTTTGAAGGATATGAGTACATTAGGAGGAAATCAATGGACTACGTAAATATTATAATCCCCTTTGTCGGTGGTCTCGGCATGTTCATCTACGGCATGCAGATTATGGCGCAGGGACTGGAAAACGCGGCAGGCAATAAGATGAAATCACTGCTGGAAGTGCTGACGAAGAATAAGCTCATGGGGGTGCTTCTCGGCGCGGCAATCACGGCAGTAATACAGAGCTCATCAGCCACGACAGTCATGGTCGTAGGCTTTGTAAATGCCGGCATCATGAACCTGTCTCAGGCGATGGGGGTCATCATGGGTGCCAATGTCGGGACGACAGTGACCGGCTGGCTTGTCTCATCTGTAGAGTGGGCGGAATTTCTAAGCCCGTCAAAAGTAGCCCCGATTGCAGTCATGCTCGGTGTTGTCATCATGCTTATCGGAAAGAGACGTTCTTCAAAGGAAATAGCAAGTATTATCGTAGGTTTCGGTCTTCTGTTCATCGGTATCACGACGATGTCCTCGGCAGTCGCGCCGCTTCAGGATTCCGAAGGATTTCGCAATATATTCGTGACATTGGGAGGCAGCCCGCTTCTCGGCATACTTGCGGGTGCACTGGTCACGGCAATCATCCAGAGTTCATCCGCGTCCGTCGGTATACTGCAGAGTCTTGCCGCCGCGGGCCTCGTGCCGTTTAGCGCGGCAATCTATATTATCATGGGACAGAACATTGGAACATGTGTGACTGCCATGCTGTCCAGTATGGGGGCTAAAAAGAATGCCAAGACGGCAGCGCTCATGCATCTTCTGTTTAACATTATCGGAACGGTAATATTCAGCCTGATTGCTATCTTGTACTTTGAAGTGCTGAATCCGCTTGCGGGCACCGGAGTTATAACACAGACGCAGATAAGCTTGGTTCATACGGTCTTCAATATTGGAACCACGGTACTTCTGTTCCCTATGTCCAACTGGATTATCAGGCTGGCAAAGAAAATCGGCCGGGTGGAAGAAGCAGAGCAGGACAAGAGCAGGGTGCTGTTGGACGACCGTATTCTGGAGACACCGGTTATGGCGTTGCAGTCAACGGTAAAGGAAGTCGCACGTATGGGACAGATTGTAGAGGATTCTCTCGATGTTGCGAGAAATGTCTTATTTACGAAGAGCCACGACGACATCCAGTTCCTGAAGGATGAAGAGTCCACGGTGGACAGGCTTAGTGCAGGCATCACGGCATATTCCATCAAGCTGAGCTCCCTGCAGATAAGCGAACGGGAACACCAGGATGTGGCACATCTGCTTCAGATGGTGTCTGACATAGAGCGGATCAGCGATTACTGTGAAAATATTTCCGAGTTTGCGGAGACGTTGTATGAGAAAAAGGTGACATTCTCTGACGTAGGTAAAGAACAGCTGGAAGAGATGCTCGACGTATGTATCGACAGTTACAAATATGCACTCAGAGCTTTCAATGAAGGCAGCAGGGAGATGGCGCTGAAGGTGATTGAAAAAGAGACAAAGGCTGACGATCTGGAGATTGCACTTCGCAGCAAGCATATCAAGCGTCTGACAAATAACCAGTGCAATACGGAGGCAGGTATCGTGTTCCTGGATACACTTGTCTGTCTGGAACGTATCTCAGACCATGCAAGGAATATTGCAGAAGAAGTATTAGAGCAGATAGCATAACCTCGGTGAGGACGGTCATGTAAGCAAGAAGAGCCGGAATCAGGCAAAGCGATGTTACCTCACATAACATCTCTGGCCTGATTCCGGCTCTTCCTCATTGTTCTACTCTATCCGGCTTGTATCCGCCTCACGTAAACTTCCAGATTAACGCGCATCAAAGATACGGATATCCCCATCTTCGCAGCTTACCTTTACCGTCTTCCCGGACGTACCTGTCACACGGCACTGGCTGCCGTCATCACCGGATATGACATCATATTCCGGTATTTGTATATTGCCATATTCTGTGACAAGGTCTAAAGAATAATCCTTGACAGAGGCGGACAGTCCAAGATGCACGTCACCGTATTCGTTCTCAATCTCCGCACTTCCGGTAATGAGACGTTCCACTGTAAAGTCACCGTCATTGAGCCCAGCGTCAAGAGTATCGCTTTCTAATTCTTTCAGTGAGATGTCACCATATTCATTCGTCATCTCTATCCGTTCGGTCTTGATTTTCTGACTTGAAAAATAGCCGTCGTCAAGAGAGGCAGAGAACGTCGTCCCCTCGAAATCTTTCAACGTGACATCCCCATACTCCGACCTGATATCCAAAGTGTCGGCTTTTATGGCCGGCAGATTGATATTCCCGTCTTCCGTCTGTAAATGAACAGTATTGAATACGGTATTTTCCGGTATATAGAGCTTTACATAGTTATCTGTAAAGTCACCGGTCTGAGGTATCATAAAGGTAAAGTTAAAAAAACGCCTATACTCCGCCTCTCTTACTGTCAGATGCCCTTCCTTTACCGTACATACAGGCTTTTTCGGACCCACCAGGCAGTATTCGATTCGAAATGTATCTGACGGGATAATCTGGAGGTCTGCATAGTCCAGGTCTATGTCAATGCTTGTAAATTCCTCAAGCTTGTTTTCGCCGCGGACATAGCTTTTCTGCTCTGCATCATCTGTACCGGAGTGTATCCCGTCACCGTCGACGTAGAATCCCGGGCGTCCCCCCAGGAGTATTCCGAGAATCAGTATAACGATTCCCGCTCCGAAACAAATAAAAGAGATCAACCATATTTTCTTCTTATTTTTCATGTCTGTTCCCCCCCTTGGCAATCTTTCCGAATAATTTCGTCATAGTGTTCAAGAACCATCTGCAGAGCGCTATGCAGCCTATGATGACCCAGATACCTATTCCTGCGCCGATCAGGCCGGCTCCTATCGTCGCGATTCCGTTTGCGGGCGAGGTGAACAGGAACCAGATGCCGATTACTATGGCAGGTACCGAGGATGCCGCAAATGCCAGTGCTGCACAGAACACGGCAAATATAAGCGATACGATGACCAGAACAAAGGCAAGACCGAGCGCTGCGGCGGCAAACGCAAGCGGCAGGCCTATCGGCGCCGCAAATATGGCCAGGATGCCAACCCATACGGCAGAGAAGCTTCTCTTCACATTCTTCGTAGGTTTCTGTGCGTTTTCTACCGCAAAATCGCGGATAATCTGGTCGGCTGCGAGTGCAGGTGACCCTAAGTCTTCGATTGCCTGATTCTCATTTTCGGCTCCTGCGTCTTCAAAATATTCTTCAAAATAGCTGATAGCACGGTCATAGTCTTCTTTCGGAAGCCGTCTGAGTCCATGCTCCAGGCTTTTCATATAATCTGCCCTATTCAATGTCCATACCTCCCTTTACAACCTGGTCTACCGCATCTTTGTACAGCGACCATTCCTTGCTGAGCATTTCAAAAGTCTGTTTTCCTTCGTCAGTGATTCTGTAATATTTCCGGTTCCTCCCCTGATATGGCTGGTCGTATGCTGTCAGGTAATTCTGTTCCTGCAGCCTTCGCAGTACCGGATACAGTGTAGAATCTTTCGTGTTCGATACCTGCTTGATTACCTGGCTTATCTGGTAACCGTAGGAATCTTCCTTGTCTACCACTGCGAGGACAAGAAGATCAAACATCGGTGTATTCATTGGGAATATCATTTCCTCACCCTTTCTATATGTTTTTGATAAGCATATTATATATCGTATAATATATAATGTCAACATATATATAAAGGAAAAGTATATAATTATATGGAACTTATATGACTATGCTGTTTAAACAGCGTATGAGCGCTGGTTTTCAAGTCATATTAAGAAATAATTCATAATTTCATATGGTAAGTCTTCCCTTTTATATAGTAAACTGTATGGTAAGACAGGAGGGACGTATGGAAAAAGTAATTGAGGTAAGAGATTTGTACAAATTATACCGTGTCGGAGATGAAGTTGTACGGGCTCTTGACGGCCTTGATTTCAGCATCTATGAGGGAGAGTTCTGTGCAATCGTCGGAACATCAGGTTCCGGAAAGTCCACATTGCTTAACATGCTGGCCGGGCTGGAGAAACCCACCAAGGGCAGCGTAGTCATAGGTGGCCGGCACATAGAGAAGCTGAATGAGGAACAGCTCGTAAAGTTCCGCCGTGAAAATGTCGGGTTTATCTTCCAGTCATTCCATCTTCTTGGCACATTGAATGCGCTTGAGAACGTGGCGCTTCCGCTAAGTTTCCGAGGCATGCCGAAAGAGGAGAGGATGAAAAAGGCGGATGAGATGCTTCATCTTGTGAATCTGAATAAGCACAAGAACCACAGGCCTAACCAGATGTCCGGCGGGCAGCAGCAGCGGGTCGGAGTCGCGAGGGCACTTGTCGTGGATCCAAAGATAATATTTGCAGACGAGCCGACAGGGAACCTGGACTCCCACACATCGGAAGATGTCATGGGGCTGATGCAGCAGGTCGTGCGGGAACAGAGGAAGACGCTTGTGATGGTTACACATGACGCTCATCTGGCTACATACGCTGACCGGATATTCCACATAAGGGATGGCAATATCATAAAGATAGAAGAGAACAGAGAAAAAGAAACTGTTGAGGGAGGATTATCATGATGAAGACAATGAAGAGATTACTGGCCGTGCTGATCGTATCCGCCGTAACGGCGGCTGCCTTCTTGCCGATGCCGGCAAAAGCAGCAGACGGGGATATCACGTTATCGGTTCCGGGGGTGCTGACGTACCAGTACCAGAAGCCGCAGAAGTTCGTGGTGAACGTGACGAATAATACAACCGATGCTATCAACAATATCGTCGTGTCTCCGGATATGAAGGATGACGTGAGCCAGTGGCCGTTCAAGACAGAATACCAGAAATATGAGGCGAAGATTGATACGCTGGCAGCAGGTGAGACGAAGCCGGTAGAATTCAACTTTACCGCGCGTGACGATGTGCCAAGTACCCGTTTTACGCTGCTTTTCAAGTATACGGCGGACGGAAGCGCAAGCGGCAGCATCACCGGAAGCCAGTCTTTTTATGTGCTCACGACGGCGAAGCCTGCAGATAAGAACACGTCCGGACAGGACAGTAACAACAAGCCGGCAAAGAAGCAGGAGGACGGTGGTTCCAGCGGCACAGATACGATACCGTTAGCGGCAGATGCAGGCGGCTTCAGCAATGGGGATGCTTCTTACAGCGGCGGAGGCGGTGAAGGAGGTTCCGGCGGCAGCAGATCTGTTCCGCGGGTCATCGTCACCGGGTTTGACACGGATCCGGCAGAGGTGCGGGCAGGCAGCAACTTTACGCTGACCATCCACTTGAAGAACACATCCAAAGCAACCAGGGTCGGCAATATGCTTTTTGATTTGAACGCCCCGACGGAAGGTACTGACGAGCAGACGACGGCACCGGCTTTCCTGCCGGCCTCTGGTTCTAGTTCTATCTATCTGGACGGTATCAAGGCGAACGGCACAGCAGACATATCCATACAGCTGAATGCCAAGGCTGACCTGTTGCAGAAGCCGTACAGCATCGACTTGAGCATGAAATATGAAGATGCGGATGCGGCTCAGATAGAAGGGGCCTCCAGCATATCTATACCGGTGAAGCAGGATGCCAGATTTGAATTCAGTGAATTTGAAATAAGCCCGGAGACAATAACAGTTGGAGAAGAGGCAAATGTGATGTGCAGCCTGTACAATCTCGGACGTATCAAGCTGTACAACGTGAAAGCTGCATTCGAAGGCAAATGCGTCAAGAAGGCCGAGACATTTATAGGAAATGTGGAATCAGGCGCGACGGCGTCTATCGATGCAACGCTGGAAGGGACGAAAGAAAGCACAGGTAGTGAAAAAGTAACGATGACGCTGAGCTATGAAGATGAGGCAGGCAAAGTCTTAACCATGACAAAGGAGCTTCAGCTTGAGGTCGGGCCGGAAGGGATGGATGATATGCCTGCGGTGGAGATGGAAGAGATGGAGCAAGGCGGCCTCCCTGTCATCCCGGTTATCGTCATTGCCGTCATCATTGCGGCAGCCGCAGCAGCGGTTATCATTATAAAGAAAAAGAAGAAGAAGCAGATGGCAGATGAAGAGGAGGAATTGCTGAATGAATTGGATGGATCTGCTGAGGATGAGCGGGAGTAACCTCAAAAGAAGAAAACTCAGGACATTTCTGACGGTTCTGGGAGTCGTCATCGGTACAGCATCCATCGTAGTAATGATTTCTCTTGGACTGGGGATGCAGCAGTCGCTTTACAAGGAAGTGGAACAGTCTGGGGGGCTCACGACCATAACGGTAACGGGCAAAGAGGCAGGAGAGTCTATGAGGGGATATTCCGGTGAGGAGAGCTCGGAAGAATCGACCCAATATGTGACAGACGAGACGATAAAGAAGCTGTCGGAGCTGGGGCATGTCAAAACGGCAGCACCGGCATATGATATGTCGGTCATCATGCTGAAAGGCAAATATGAGGCATATGTACAGCTGACGGCGCTGACACCAGACGGGCTTAAGGCAAAGAACATAGAACTAGGGGAAGGGAGCTTTCCAAAGCAGGGAGGAAGCCAGCTGGATATATTGTATGGCAATGCAGTAATAACGAACTTTACAGAACGGAATTCCCAGAGCAGCTATTGGGAGACAGGGGAACTGCCGGATATCAATCTGATGAAAGACTCCGTATTCCTTATCCTTGATCAGGAAGGGTATTATAAGAGCCAGGAGCAGTCTTTCGGAAATGCAGCCGGCAACGGCGACGGACCGGGTAATCCGGGAGAAAGCCAGCCCTCACAGCCGGTCAAGAAACATGCGGTGACTGCAAGCGGCATCGTTGCCGGCGGGCCGGATGAATATAATGCCAACGCATACAGTGCATATTGCGATCTGGAGACGCTGAAGAAGGTCCTGAAGAAAGACTTTGCCGGCAGGGTCGTTCCCGGCCAGCCTACGACCAAATCGGGCAAGCCGTATAAAGAGTTCTGCTATACATCGGCACAGGTGAAAGTAGATGATATAGACAAGGTGGAAGAAGTGTCATCCATCATACGCGAGATGGGCTACAATACGCAGACGAACGCAGAGTATCTGAACAGCATGAAAAGCCAGTTCGCCATCGTCCAGGCAGTGCTTGGAGGAATCGGTGCGGTGTCCCTTCTCGTTGCAGCGATAGGAATCGCCAATACGATGATGATGTCCATCTATGAGCGCACGAAGGAGATAGGAGTCATTAAGGTTCTCGGCTGCAGCCTGAAGAACATCAAGCAGATGTTCCTGATGGAAGCGGCATTTATCGGACTGATAGGCGGAATGGCGGGAAATATACTGAGCTTTCTCATGTCGGGAATCATCAATTTCCTGACAGGGAACGGGGCGGCGATGGGAATCGACGGGAACATCTCGTTCATTCCGTGGTGGCTTGTCCTGCTGTCCATGGGATTTGCGGTATTCGTCGGTGTGGCGGCTGGTTATTTTCCTTCACTGAGAGCTATGCGGCTCAGTCCGCTGGCGGCGATACGCAACGAATAGATAGATATGTGGCGCAAAGCAGGGGGCAGGTGTTAACGATAATCACCTGCCCCCTGCTTCTATTCTTCAATTACATGGATTTCCAGATAGTCGAAATCGATTGAATCTACAAAATTGTCCTGGCTGAACCTGGCCTTGTCATGCCGTTTGAATTCTTCGACTGTTGCGTCGAGCCAGATTGGCTTGCTCAAGTCAAATTCATAGCAGATGGCATCCAAAGCGTTGAATATCTTATGTGTTCGGGTATCATCACTGTCATCGCAGATGACCGTGTCCCGGAGCATCTTGTTATCTTTGAATTCTTTTCCCCATAATCGGAACATGGCGTGGCCCTCCTTTGTGTCATATATCTGTACCTTGCCGGTAAAGTTGAGTATATCACCAGATCAGGAAGATGTAAATGCCCGTTATCATGAAAAAAAGATGCAGCCGGTAAGAGCTGCATCTTGAGGAAAGGGAATGAAAAAAACAATCTATTATAAATCAAACGTAATGTCTTTAGGCGAAGCTGGCGGAAATACAAGTATTTTCTGCTCTGTACTAACGTCAGCTTCATTTGATAATTTAAGTATATAAAACAATTGTGTCTAACATGTGACGCCTGTCTAAAGAAAAGATGAAGATATGATAATAAACTTATAAACTATATAAACGAATTGTAAATATAAAAAAATCCGTAGCCGGACTTGCATTTTACGGCGGTATGGTGTATGAAATATACATACCCCTGGCACCTTGGGGAAGTTCAGACCACAGTGAAAGGATAAGATATATGGATGGAGATAAAAGAAGAGAAGCAATACTGGAGCTGCTTAAGACAGAGGAGGAACCTATTTCCGGTACGGCTCTCGCGAGGCGGATGGGCGTGAGCAGACAGATAATCGTTCAGGACATCGCCCTGCTGCGCGCAACGAATAAGAATATCCTGTCTACGAATAAGGGATATATCCTGTATGGCAGGGAGAACGGTACAGGCACACATAAGCGGGTAGTCATGGTCAAGCATGATAACAGAAAGATGGCGGAAGAGCTGTATTGCATTGTAGATGCAGGGGCCAAAGTCCTGGACGTGATTGTAGAGCACGAAGTATATGGCCAGATAGCTGTGGATTTATGCATCAACAGCAGGAAAGATGTGGATGAATTCATGGAGAGGATTCTTTCAGACACGGCCAAGCCGCTAAAAGAGCTGACGGGCAATATTCATTATCATACGATAGAGGCTTCGGACAAGGGAATCTTGGACGAGGCTGAAAAAAGGCTGAGAAAAGCCGGAGTGCTGGTTGACTGATGTCTGCCCGTTGCTCCGGCTTCTGCCGTTTTTCATGTCTGTTTTATTCTTCTATCCAGCAGGCATCTGCAGGCACTTCTTTCACGAAGATTCTACCGATGTTATCCGGATTCTTTGCCTGATGGTACTTGAATACCATATGTCTGTCGTCCAGTCTGCCGAGAATTTCTACTTTGCCGTCCGGATTAGACAAGGCATACCGGAAGCACTTTCCGTTGCCGTTCTGCATCCTTTTCACCTGTTCTACGATATCGTAGCCTGTCTGGAGCGGCACCTGGAACTGGTTCTTTACACCGGTTACCGGCCGGCATTGGAATACGTAATACGGAATGATGCCCACCTTCGTAAACTGTTTCATCAGACCGGCAAGCACGTCCGGGCTGTCATTGATGCCTTTTAGAAGCACCGTCTGGTTCTTGACGATCAGGCCAAGGCTCTGCAGGCATTTGACTGATTTGACAGCGTCCGCGGTAAGCTCGGACGGATGGTTGAACTGTGTCATGATATAGATCTGCTTCTTTGAACTGTACTGCCGGAATATGTCCTGAAGTTCTAAATCACCGGTAATCCTCTCAGGAAAGACGACAGGAATCTTTGTTCCGAAGCGTATGTAGTCTATATGGCTGATGGAGCATAATGCGGACAGATACCGTTCGATTACAGAGTTGTCGAGAAGAAAGGAATCGCCTCCCGAGATGAGCACATTGCTGATCTCCGTGTGCTCTTCAATGTAAGATATTACTTGATCAAGATCTTCCACGACTTCTTCTGTATGGCTTCCAACCATCCGCTTGCGGAAACAGTACCGGCAGTACATTGCACACCGGTTAGTGGAAAGCAGCAGCACGGTCTGGGGATACTTGTGCTGCAGCCCCTTGAGCTTCGTGTTGGAAGATTCTCCGCTCGTATCAAAGGTACCGGTTATATCCATCTCTGAAAAAGAGGGAATACTCATCTTGCGGATGCAGTCGCTTTCATCACCCGGATCAATTAACGACAAATAATATCTGGGGACGGACATAGGATATTTCTCCAGAATACTGCGCGCATTATCGTCGCTTGTGTCAATACCGGGAATGCATGCGGCCAGTTCATCCAGCGTTGTTATGTTCTGTCTCAATTCTTCCTGCCATTTCATATAGTCTGTGCACCTCCATTCCCTGTCGGTATTTCAGCAGCTGGCTGATGCATGTACTACGCTGCGGCAGCTGGAAATAACAACATATAATTTAGTATATCATGAAGAAGGCAAAGAAAAAAAGTAAATAATTCTTAACTATTATTAAATATTGTAGGATTACAATACATGTGTTACAACTGAATATTTAAAAAGCAGAGATACTGC
>NZ_JABFCH010000243.1:0-213 GCF_017566055.1 Extibacter sp. GGCC_0201
GCTTGGTGAAAAATGATAAATTGACAGCATTACTGTAAATGATATAAAATGTATATAATTTAGAAACGAGGTGTCGTAATGGACCAAACAGAAAATAAAGAAAATATGGAAGCTATGGAAGAAGAACAAATCGTAGTTATTACTGACGATGAAGGCAACGAATTATATTTTCGTGAAGAAATGGTAGTACCTGTAGGCAAGAAAAATTTCGCT
>NZ_JABFCH010000244.1:0-213 GCF_017566055.1 Extibacter sp. GGCC_0201
TGCATCGGCTTCACCAGTATATTATGGATCCCGCTCCTTTTCGCCCCCCATACATCCGCGAAAAGCTGGTCTCCCACGAAAAGGGTGTTTGTTTCATCCGTCCCCATGATCTCCATGGCTTTTTTGTAATTCTTTGTGGAAGGCTTATGGGCATTATAAATATAGTTCGTCTGAATCTCTTCATTGAACATCTTAACCCGGGCTTCCTGGTTG
>NZ_JABFCH010000245.1:0-212 GCF_017566055.1 Extibacter sp. GGCC_0201
TGGGAAGAAAGAGCCACAAAATATTACATCCCCGAAAGTGGCGCGGACTGTGTGAGATACGCTGATTTTGGCATCCGTGTTTCAGGCGACAGCATGGAACCGCGCTTCCATGACGGAGACATACTCATGATTCAAAAAACCGAAACACTGGAACTCGGTGAAATTGGTGTTGTAATCATGGAAGGAGAAGGCTACGTCAAGCAGATCGGCCC
>NZ_JABFCH010000246.1:0-212 GCF_017566055.1 Extibacter sp. GGCC_0201
TAATGTATTTCGGCCGTGTAGGCGACCTGACCATGCTTTACGCACTGACAAACCGAAAGAAGCTTCCGGTGCTGCTTCCTCAGGAACGCATCACCGTCGGCTGATTATCATGATATCTGGAGGATATATTAATGAAAACTGTATTAATCATCGGTCTTGGCCGTTTCGGCTCCACAATGGCAATGAAGCTCCATGAGCTGGGTCACGAGGTT
>NZ_JABFCH010000247.1:0-212 GCF_017566055.1 Extibacter sp. GGCC_0201
CTGTTCATGAAAAGGTGTATAAGGCACATGGGTTTCAAATCCTTCATCGGGAAAGGTGCCCACCAGTAAGGCTGTGCCACCAATATCGGTGAAATGGCAATTCTCGACAATGGAAGTCGATACGGCGCGTTCATAATCTACTCCGGTGGCTGCTAAATGCTGGAATGTGCAGTGGTTGAAGTTTATGTTATTGCCGCATTTTATCTGTATTG
>NZ_JABFCH010000248.1:0-212 GCF_017566055.1 Extibacter sp. GGCC_0201
CAAACGCAGAAGTTGAAGAACTGACTCTTGATAAGTATTTTGTCAGCAACCTCAATCTGGCGTACAGCTTCCGTCCCAAGAAAGTACTGAAAGAAGTCACCGTAGGATTTACTGTATACAATCTGTTTAATGAAAAATATGAAAACAACGGCTGGGCATCAAGTGACTACACCGATACGCTGGAAAATCGGGGAAACTATGCCGGATATGCT
>NZ_JABFCH010000249.1:0-212 GCF_017566055.1 Extibacter sp. GGCC_0201
TACACGTTCCGAGGAGGATGCACAGCGTCATAGAGAGCAAACGGAATTGCTGACAAGTATATACGATACTGTGCCCTGCGGAATTATACGTTTTATAAAGAGCAGCAACGGAAGCTACAGGCTGATTTCTCTGAACAGAGCCGTAGTATCGCTGATGGGGTATGACAGCATAGAGGAAGGAATGGGTGATTGGAAGGAAGGAATGCTTGGAG
>NZ_JABFCH010000250.1:0-212 GCF_017566055.1 Extibacter sp. GGCC_0201
GATTATGGTTATGAACCACGGGGAGAAGGTCTTTGACGATACCCCGAAGGAAGTATTTAAACATTATAAGGAACTGGAAGACATGGGACTGGCGGCGCCTCAGATTACCTATGTGGTCCAGGAGCTGCGGGAGCATGGGATCCCTGTGGATGATACAATTACGACCGTGGAAGAGGCAAGGGATGCGATTCTTAACCTCCTTCGGGAAAAGG
>NZ_JABFCH010000251.1:0-212 GCF_017566055.1 Extibacter sp. GGCC_0201
GCATCTGCTGGTAATATTCATAAAAGGGCTGGTATCTGTCCCGTTCCTTGGCAGCATCCACCCACAAATAACACATGAGGCAGGCAAACAAGAGGGAGATAACGGCACAAAGAATGGAGTAGAACGAAACCCGTTTATCCACATAGCCGCCATTTTTCATTCTGTTCCCCAGCCGTTCAAATTCCGCCAATACGCTTTTTAGGCGATTTTCG
>NZ_JABFCH010000252.1:0-212 GCF_017566055.1 Extibacter sp. GGCC_0201
GGAAGCTTGTTGAGAAAGAGATGTTTCCCGGATACGTATTTCTGGAGAGCAGCCGTCCTGACAAATTGTCGGAGGAACTGGAAGCGTACAGGAAGATCTTAAAAGTGATGGAAGAACCGGGATATTTAATTTCCGTATACGAAGAGGAAGAAACGTATCTTAGAAAGCTCTGCGGTGAACATCACTATCTCAGGATGTCTTACGGTTATAAG
>NZ_JABFCH010000025.1:0-65070 GCF_017566055.1 Extibacter sp. GGCC_0201
ATCTGTGTGATAGTCGCAGTTCCCGGACGCATCGGAGCATCTGCCCCATACCTCCACAGCGGCGTCTTAGTTTACTAAACTCACATTTCCTTCCACGGCAGCGCACTGTGCTCTGCCTTGCTGTCTCTGAGCATGAGCTCGTTGACTGCCTCCCTCGGATTCTTGTCTTCAAACAGCACTTTGTTCACTTCCCCGATAATCGGCAGTGCCACATCATACTTCTCCCCGAGCTTCACAGCCGCTTTTGTGGAATACACTCCTTCCACGACCATCTTTACTTCGTCCATCGCCTCCTGCATGCTCATGCCCTGGCCGATAAGATAGCCTGCCTTCCGGTTACGGCTGTGCTGGCTGGCGCATGTGACGATCAGGTCTCCGATTCCTGTAAGCCCGGTAAAGCTTTCTACCGCACCGCCCATCTTCACGCCAAGCCTTGCTATCTCTGCGATGCCACGGGTGATGAGCGCCGCTTTCGTGTTGTCACCATAGCCGAGTCCGTCTGCGATGCCTGCCGCCAGAGCGATGACATTTTTAAGAGAACCACCGAGTTCCATGCCGAGCATATCCGGGCTCGTATATACGCGGAACACTTCATTCATGAACATCTTCTGGAGATATTCCGCCGTCTCTCTCGTCCTCGCCCCAATCACCACGCTCGTGGGCAGCCCCCTGCCTACTTCCTCCGCATGGCTCGGTCCGGACAGCACTGCCACGTCTGCCTGCGGAATCTCTTCTTCAATCTGCTGCGAGAGGGTCATAAGCGTCGTCTCTTCAATGCCTTTTGCCACATCCACGATAATCTGCCCACCCGCCACAAAAGGCTTCATGCTGCGCGCCGTGCTTCTCGTAAATGGAGACGGCACCGCCAGCACGAGAAAGTCTTTTCCTCTGATAGCTGCTTCCATATCCGTCGTAAATTCCATGTCTTCCGGAATCTTAACTCCCGGGAGCTTGCTCGCGTGCTCCCTCTTCGTGGAGAGCATCTCCACTTCTTCCTTGCTGATAGACCAGACGGCCACCTCGTGTCCGTTCTTGTGCAGCAGAAGCGCCAGTGCAGTTCCCCAGCTGCCTGCTCCCATAATACCTACGTTTGCCATAATATATCCTCCTTATTTCCTGCCGAGACTCAGTTTATTTTCCGTCCCGTTCATCAACCTCTTTATGTTCGCCCTGTGCTTAAAGAAGGCAGACAGCACGAGCAGCGCCGCTACGCCATACATTTCCCACAGATGGCTTCCCGACACGCCGAATCCCCCCATCTGCCCGTACACGACTACCTCTGCCAGATATATGATCACGACAGCCAGTGAGCCGAGAGAAACGTATCGGGTGCCTGCCACGATTCCGACGAACACGACAAGGCAGATAAGTACCATCGTTATGTTCACCGTACTGATAATCAGGCCGGCTGTGGCCGCAATCCCCTTTCCGCCTTTGAATCCGAGATAAAACGGATAATTATGGCCAAGCACGGCTCCCATGCCGGCATACATAGACAGTACCGGTATCATGTCCCCATGGGTCTTCCTATAAATAAGGTATACCACTACGACAGCGAACACACATTTAAAGCAGTCTCCCAGGAAGGTCACGGCACCGGCCTTAAAGCCGAGCGTGCGCAGGGCATTCGTCGTCCCCGCGTTGCCGCTCCCCTGCTTTCTGATGTCTATTTGGTGGAGTCTGCCATAGATATATCCTGTCTGCAGTAAGCCAAATGCGTATCCGATAATCACACATATCAAGCGTTCCATAACTACCGTTCCTTTTCCTTTCTCTCCCGCACAAAGAATTTCAGCGAAGTCCCCTTGAATCCGAAAGCCTCGCGTATTTTATTTTCCAGATACCTCGTATAAGAAAAGTGCATGAGCTCCTTGTCATTGACGAAGATGACAAAGGTCGGCGGCTTTACCGATACTTGCGTAATGTAATAAAGCTTCAGCCTCTTCCCTTTGTCTGAAGGCGGCTGCTGCATTGCAACCGCTTCCATCATAATCTCATTGAGCACCCCGGTCGCCACACGGAGCGTCTGGTTTTCGATGACCATGTCAATCTGATCGTATAACTTGTTCAGGCGCTGCCCCGTCTCTGCTGACACATACATGATTTCTGCATAAGGCATGAAAGAGAGCACCTGCCTCACACGGTGTTCATACTCACGCATGGTCTTGTCATTTTTCTCGATGGCATCCCATTTGTTCACGACGATAATGACGCCTTTGCCACGCTCATGGGCAATCCCTGCAATCTTGGCATCCTGCTCTGTCACGCCCTCTTCCGCGTCGATGACGACAAGCACGACATCCGCACGCTCCACGGCAGTGACGGTACGGATAATGCTGTACCGCTCCAGCTCTTCTTTGATCTTGCTCTTCCTGCGTAGCCCTGCCGTATCGATGAAAATGTATTCCCTGCCGTCATGTACGATCTTCGTGTCTATGGCATCGCGTGTCGTACCAGCCACTTCGGATACGATGACGCGCTGCTCTCCGAGCAGCTTGTTCACGATGGAAGACTTGCCCACGTTCGGCTTCCCCACGATGGCAATCCTGGGACGTTCGTCCTCTTCCTCTTCGGCGCTGTGCTCCGGAAAGAATTCCACCACACGCTCCAGCATATCCCCGATACCGAGACGGGACGCCGCCGATACCGGCACAGGATCCCCGATTCCAAGGTTGTAAAACTCATACACGTCCGGCATGAACTTGTCAAAGCTATCGACTTTATTGACGACGAGCACTACCGGCTTCCCGGACCTGCGGAGCATATCCGCCACTTTTGAATCGGAATCTACAAGCCCCTGCCTCACATCCGTAATGAAAACGATGACATCTGCCGTGTCAATCGCTATCTGCGCCTGCTCTCTCATCTGAGACAGGATAACATCCTTGCTCTCCGGCTCGATTCCTCCTGTATCGATGAGCGTAAACTCTTTGTCAAGCCAGCTGACCTCCGCATAGATCCGGTCTCTTGTCACTCCCGGAGTGTCTTTTACGATTGATATCATCTCGCCCGCCAGTACATTAAAAAGTGTGGACTTGCCTACATTGGGCCTCCCCACGATAGCTACAACTGGTTTACTCATATTTTTTCTCCTACTCTATATTCAGTCCATTCCTATCTTATGATTGCTTCTATAAAATCTCGTCCGCTTGATTTTACAATATCTGCCTGGACTTGTAAAGTCTCCTTCAGCTCGTCAAGCGTCACGTCGTCGAGAAACACTTCTTCTTCGCTCCGGAACATATTGCAAGGAAGCAGAAGGCGTCCGCCGAGCTCCTTCCCTTTTAGCTGGCTCATCAGATCCTGCCCGGTAATGAGGCCGGATACCGTGATGAGCTCCCCGAAGAAATCATTCCGTATCGGATATACACGTACCGTCGTGCCCGGATATTTCTCCTTAAGCCGCTCTGCCATCTTTCTGATGTACGGTTCTGCCAGATAGCCGGTCGCTATCGACACTTCCCGCTCTTGAGCATCCCCTTCTAGCTTTGCATAAGCCTCTTCAAACTCATTTTCAAGTAGACGCAGCATGCCGACGCCGTTCTCAAGCTGAAGATAGCCGTCATACCGTTCCTCTTCCGGCATGTCCTGCCCTGCAAGGACATACCACTCATCACCGGCATGTATGAAGTGCAGCCCGTATTCTTCGTACAGCCTGTCCTGCCAGCGATGTATGGTCTCAAGCACTTCCCGGGCATCCTCCTTTGTAAACGGTTCCAGAGGATAGAGGCCGTCCCTGTATCTCGTCAGCCCGACAGGCACTACCGACACGCTCTGCAGATGCGGCAGATAGCGGGACATGTCGCGGATGCTCCGCTCCAGCTCTTCTCCGTCGTTGATTCCCTTGCACAGCACGATTTGGCCATTCATCGTGATACCGCCCTCGTACAGCCTGTCCACCTTCCCAAGCGCATCTCCCGCGAACCGGTTGTGAAGCATCTTGCAGCGAAGTTCTGGGTTCGTCGTATGGAAGGATATATTGATCGGCTCCAGATGGTAGGTTATGATGCGCTCGATATCATGGTCGTTCATATTTGTGAGCGTGATATAATTGCCCTGCAGGAAGGACAGGCGGGAGTCGTCATCCTTAAAATACAGCGTCTCCCTCATTCCTCCCGGCATCTGGTCGATGAAGCAGAACATGCACCTATTGCGGCAGGAACGGTACTCATCCATCAGCCCCTGCTCGAATTCGATTCCGAGATCTTCTTCGTAATCTTTTTCAATCTCAAGCTCCCACTCCTCCCCGTCCGGCTTTTCAATCAATAAGACGAGTTCCTCTTCGTTTACACAGTAATGATAATCAAATACATCTTCTATTATGGTATCATTAATGGACAGCAACCTGTCTCCGGGCTCGATTCCCATCTCCTGCGCGATGCTTCCCGGGACGATTTCCTTAATGACATGTTCGTGGTTCATACGTAAGCTCCTCAGTTCTATTTTATCTTAGCCTTATTATTATACCCCACCTTCAGAAATTAGTCTACCCGAAGGCAAAAGGGTGTTGACCATCCGATGGAAAAGGTGATATAAATAAGTTGTACGAATGTGTATACATATTGGACTGCTGTCATTCAGCAAGTGCAAAATATTGTTAAGATACAGGAGAATATCATGCCGAATATTAAACTCATGGAAGAAGCCCTTCCGGTAGCACCACTTAAGATTGCGGCTCTGGAGAGCTGCAGGGAGCTTGGGCAGAAAGTAAATGATTACATCGTACGGTTCCGCCAGGATACCTTGAGAGAATCCCTCGATTCCCCCCTCTTTTCCAGCTACCAGCTTGAAAATTATCTGATTGAATGTAAATGTCCCCGTTTCGGCACAGGCGAAGCGAAAGGAATTATCGGAGAATCCATACGGGGCAAGGATCTGTTCCTTATGGTCGATGTCTGCAATTACAGCCTCACTTACACGGTGAACGGCCACCTGAACCATATGTCTCCGGATGACCACTACCAGGATCTGAAACGAATCATCTCCGCCGCCACCGGCAAAGCGCACCGCATCAATGTTATCATGCCATTCTTGTATGAGAGCAGGCAGCACAAAAAGACGAAGAGGGAATCTCTTGACTGCGCCCTTGCGCTGGAAGAGCTTATGGAGATGGGCGTAAGCGATATCATTACCTTTGATGCCCATGACCCGCGCGTCCAGAATGCGATCCCGCTCCAGGGCTTTGATAACTTCAACCCGCCCTATCAATTCATGAAAGCCCTGCTTCGGGCCGAACCGGACCTACCGGTAGACAAAGACCATCTGATGGTAGTAAGCCCCGACGAAGGTGCTATGCACCGGGCGGTATATTTCTCCAACGTACTCGGGGTAAACATGGGCATGTTCTATAAGCGCCGTGATTATTCCACCGTGGTAGGCGGCAAGAATCCTATCGTAGCCCACGAGTTCCTCGGTGATGACATCAAAGGGAAAAATGTAATCATCGTGGATGATATGATCTCTTCCGGGGAGAGTATGCTGGACGTGGCGAAGCAGCTGAAGGAACGAGGCGCGGGACGGGTATTCGTATGTACTACGTTCGGACTGTTCACGGAAGGTTTTGACAAGTTTGACGACTATTATGAAAATGGATATATCGACAGGGTCATCACGACGAACCTTACGTACCTTCCGCCGGCTGCCTATGAAAAGCCGTACTTTGTCGTCGCTGACTTAAGCAAGTTCATCGCCCTGATTATAGATTCTCTGAATCATGACATTACAATCGGGTCTGTTTTAAATCCGACAGACAAGATTCATGCGTTGCTCGAAAGACACAACGCTAAAAAGTAAGGGATACGGGAATCCCCTCAGCAAAAAAGAAGCCTGGCCCCTCTCGGGTCCGGCTTCTTTTTCCCTCTCAATACTTTATAATCAGTGCTTCTCCATGTATGTCGTAAGAGCAGTCTTCTCTGTAAAGTATTTCTTTAAAGCAGAAACTAAATTCTTCATCGAATCTCACTTCCTTTTATATCAATCTCTTATTTTTCTTTCCGTTAAAAGATTAACACTTGTGGGAAGCATTGTAAAGATATATTTTTAACAAACTTTGTATTTTTATGCAGGTTGTTTTTGTGCATTTTTTAACAATGTCAGAAATTCGTATACACTCCGCCATTGTTCAATATGTCCCCCTTCGCCGCTGCAAGTTCGGACACCGTCACAAGCTGGTATCCCTCGTCCAAAAGTATGGGAATCAGTTCCAGTGCCGCATCTACGCTCTCCGTATGTATATCATGCATAAGGATGACATCCCCGTCTTTGACGCTCCCCATGACTGCATCGATTGTCTTCTGTGCATCCCTTGTCTTCCAGTCCAGCGTATCGATGTTCCAGAGCATCATCGGCATGCCGGCCACTGTCTTCATCGTACTGCTTATGGCACCATAAGGAGGGCGCAGCAGGCTGGCTTCCTGCCCTGTGGCCTTCCGTATGTTCTCATTGGTCTTGCTTATCTCGCTCTGTACGCCCTCCTCGTCCATCTTGGACAGGTCGGCGTGGTCATAGGAGTGATTGCCAAGCTCGCAGCCGAGCTCCTTCATCCGCTTCACCTGATCTGCATAGGAAGGCACCTTCTGCCCAAGCATGAAGAACGTGGCATGGGCGTTATATTTCTGGAGCGCGTCCAGAAGCTCTTTCGTCCGGGGACCCGGACCGTCGTCAAAGGTGAGCGCGACCATCGGCTTGTCCGGGTCGATGCTGCTTTCTTTTTTAGACAGCAGCCTGCCGTCTTTATCAAACACGCATAGTGTCAGGCCTAGATATTTTTCCCCCGTTACCATCTTCGCTTCATTGTCAAAGTAATACGTCGCACCGTCTAGTTCCTGCCAGCCTGCGGCTGCGGCACCTTTCTCTGTAAAATAGTAACGGCTCTGTTCAATATCCTGCCAGCCTGTCTTCATGACACCTTCTGCATCAAAATAATATATTGCACCATCAATATGACTGAGTCCTGTCGCTTTATTGCCATCCTCGTCGAAATAATAGGTATTCCCTTTTGATACTACGAAGTCATCTATCACATAGCTTCCATCATAACGCCGGAATCTGGAGCCTTCCCATTCCCCTACCGGATTCTTTACACGGATAAGCCCGTCTTCCACTTTGATTGAGACAAGGCCGACCCATGCGTTCTCCAGCGCTTTTTTAATCTTCTCGTCCAGTATTACCTGCACCGGATAATCGCCCTCTGCCGAAGCGTCCGCCTCACATTTAAGCGTATAGCCTTTTTTGCCGTTCAAGTCATCCAGCAGGTCTCTGACCGTATAGCCGGATTCTCTGTCCAGCACCGCCCGGTCATTGCCCTCCCCATATATCCGCACTTTGACCTGTGGGAGCTCTTCTCCCTGCAGTATCTCGCCGGACGTGGCCATGATGACTATCTGTTCTTTCTGCTCCGCCGCTGCCGCTGTCTTAAACAGAAGGAACGGCATAAGGCAGATGACAAAAAGAGCAGGAATCCTGATATAGATTCCGGCTCTTCCTTTATTTCTTCTATGTCTTCTGTGTACCCTTCTTTTCATTCGTATTTCTCCCCTGTAATGACCAGCCTGCTCCCCCGTCTAGTCCCAATATACAACATTTTGGACTGTTATTCAATGATTCTTACTCTTCTCACCCCTTTTATTTTCATCAGTTCATCCGTCACGCCGGCCGGCACTTCTGAATCGATATCAATCATCGTATAAGCGAATTCGCCTTTGCTTTTATTGGCCAGATCTGCGATATTAAGATTTTCTTCCGCCAGCACTTTAGTGAACTGGCCAAGCATGTTCGGAATGTTGTGGTGAAGCAGCACGATTCTGGTATTTGCACCTTTGTATCCCATGTCGCAGTCCGGGAAATTGACGGCATTCGTTATGTTGCCGTGTTCGATATAATTCCGAATCTGCTTCACAGCCATCTTTGCACAGTTATCTTCCGATTCTTCCGTGGAGGCTCCGAGATGCGGTATGACGATTGCTCCCTTCACCCCTGCCATAGCAGGTGTCGGAAAGTCTGTCACATAGTGCTTCACATGGCCTGACAGCAGGGCATCGATCATAGCTTCTTCATCTACGAGCACATCCCTTGCAAAGTTCAGGACGACAATCCCTTTCTTCATGAGGTTGAGCGCGTCGGCATCGATCATCCCTTTGGTACTGTCGAGGGCAGGTACATGAATCGTGATATAGTCGCAGTCCTTGTATATCTCATCCACGGTCTTTGCATGACGGATGCTTCTGGAAAGCCTCCACGCCGAGTCCACGGACACGTATGGGTCATACCCGTATACTTCCATTCCGAGATGTGTGGCGACATTTGCCACGAGCACGCCGACGGCTCCAAGGCCGATGACACCAAGCTTCTTGCCGTCCAGTTCACAGCCGGCGAAGGCTTTCTTGGCCTTCTCGGCGTCTTTGGCTATATTGCCGTCCTCCTCATTTTCCTGCACCCAGTTGATTCCGCCGATGATATCCCTGGATGCAAGGAGCATGCCTGCAATCACAAGCTCTTTTACGCCGTTGGCATTAGCTCCTGGCGTGTTGAATACTACGACGCCGTTCTCAGAGCAGCGCTCAAGCGGTATATTGTTCACGCCGGCCCCGGCCCTTCCGATTGCCTTGAGGTCAGGGCCGAGCTCCATCTCATGCATGGATGTGCTTCTGACGAGTACCGCATCTGCAGCTTTTGCATCACTTACCGGGACGTAGTCTTCTGTAAATTGTTCCAACCCTACGCCGGAGATTGGATTTAAGCAATGATATTTATACATGATTACAAATTCTCCTCTTCAAACTTTTTCATAAACGCAACAAGAGCTTCCACGCCTTCTTCTGGCATGGCATTGTAGATGCTGGCCCGCATGCCGCCCACGCTCCGGTGTCCTTTCAGGTTCTCAAATCCGGCCTCCTTGGCCTCTTTCACGAATTTGGCGTCCAGTTCTGAGCTGCCTGTTATAAACGGGACATTCATCAGAGACCTGTCTTTTGCTTCTACCGTTCCGCTGAACATCCTGCTGGCATCCAGATAATCGTACAGTATCTTCGCCTTCTTCTCATTACGCTCCTTCATGGCGGCAAGTCCTCCCTGCCGCTTCAGCCAGCAAAACACCTTGCCGCATATGTATATGCCATAAGCCGGGGGCGTATTGTAGAGGGAACCTGCATCCGCATGCGTCTTATACCGGAGCATGGTCGGCGTTCCCGGAAGTACGTCGTCTGTTATGAGATCTTCTCTCATAATGACGATGACAACTCCGGCCGGTCCCACGTTCTTCTGTACGCCGCCATATATGACACCGTACTTCGCCACATCCACGGGTTCAGACAGAAAGCAGGATGACACGTCAGCCACGAGCGTCTTTCCCTTCGTATCCGGGAGCTGTTTGAATTTCGTTCCGTATATCGTATTGTTCTCACAGATATATACATAGTCTGCGTCATCTGACACAGGCAGGTCTGTACAGTCCGGAATATAAGAAAATGTCTTATCCTCGGAAGAAGCGATTTTATTGGCTTTTCCATATTTCACCGCTTCAGCATAAGCCTTTTTTGACCACTGTCCTGTGACGATATAGTCCGCGACCCGGTTCTTCATCAGGTTCATCGGAATCATCGCAAACTGCTGGGACGCTCCCCCTTGCAGGAACAATACTTTATAATTGTCAGGAATGTCCATCAGCTCTCTAAGATCTGCCTCTGCCGAGTCTATAATCTCCTGGAACGCTTTCGAACGGTGGCTCATTTCCATTACGGACATGCCGGTCCCGTTATAGTCAAGCATCTCTGCCGCTGCTTCCGTTAACACTTCCTCCGGCAATACTGCCGGGCCTGCTGAAAAATTATACACTCTGCTCACAATACATCCCTCCACTTTCTTATTCCGTAATAATTATCTGCTTCTTTCTTCCAGGTCTTTTTCATCAAAAGCTTCGCTGATTGCCGCGCCGGGCGCCACCATCGGCCACACCTTTTCATCAGAATCTATCTGGCAGTCGATGACGACCGGCCTTCCAAGCGTAAGTGCAGCTGCGAATGCCTCTTTGAACGCTTCCCTCGTCTCAGCGCGGACTCCGGCAGCGCCGAGCGCCTCCGCCAGCTTAACGAAATCCACATTGTCATTCAGCACCGTAGCCGAATAGCGTTCTCCGTAGAACAGGTTCTGCCATTGTCTCACCATGCCGAGCACATGGTTGTTGACTACGACCTGGATAATCGGGATATTATAACGCGCTGCGGTCGCAATCTCATTCATGTTCATGCGGAAGCAGCCATCCCCTGCTATATTGACGACGGTCTTATCTGGCATGCCGATCTTCGCGCCGAGAGACGCCCCGAGGCCGTAGCCCATCGTTCCGAGGCCGCCTGATGTGAGAAAGGTTCTTGGTTTCGTAAACTTGTAGAATTGGGCGGCCCACATCTGATGCTGCCCTACTTCCGTTACGATGACAGCATCTCCTTTCGTCTGGCGGTATATCTCTTCGACCACGAAGGGGCCGGTCAGCTTATCCTCATGGTAATTGAGCGGGTACTGTTCCTTATAGGCCATGATCTTCTCTATCCACTCCGTGTGGCTGTGATTCTCGAGCCTGTCGTTCATAATGCCGAGAGCTACTTTAATATCACCAACCACACCATCGGTAATGAGTACGTTTTTATTCATTTCAGCGGCATCCACATCAAACTGCAGGATTCTGGCATTTCTGGCAAATTTCTTTGCATTTCCTGTCACCCGGTCGCTGAACCTTGCGCCTATCACAATCAGAAGGTCACATTCGCTTACCCCGTAATTGGCGGTCTTCGTCCCATGCATGCCAAGCATCCCTGTGTACAGCGGGTCTGTCCCCGGGAAGGCGCCTTTTCCCATGAGGGAATCTGTGACAGGGGCATCCACCTTTTTCACAAATTCATAGAGCTCCTTGCTCGCGTCTGCAAGCACCGCTCCTCCGCCAACAAATATGTATGGTTTCTTAGATTTTGAGATAATCTTAAGTGCGCTCTCAATCTCTTCTTCACAGATGGCCTGCGAAGCTGTCACGGGAGCAATCTCCTGTTTCTTATATTCTGCCTTGTTGGCTGTCACATCCTTGGGGATGTCGACCAGTACCGGGCCGGGCCGGCCTTTTTGTGCTATCACAAATGCCTTCCTGATTGTGTCGGCCAGGTCTTTTACATCTTTGACGATATAATTATGCTTCGTTATCGGCATCGTGATGCCCGTGATGTCTATCTCCTGGAAGCTGTCTTTCCCAAGCAGAGAGACACCGACATTACACGTAATTGCCACCATCGGGATGGAATCCATGCAGGCCGTCGCAATCCCTGTCACCAGGTTTGTAGCACCCGGTCCGCTCGTCGCAAAGCACACGCCGACCTTACCGGTTGCCCTCGCATATCCGTCGGCCGCGTGCGCAGCCCCCTGTTCATGTGATGTCAGGATATGTGTTATCTCATCACTGTGCTTATATAATTCGTCGTATACATTCAGTATCGAGCCTCCGGGATAGCCGAATACGGTATCTACCCCCTGCTCCTTCAGACACTCTATGACGATTTCTGCTCCTGTCAATTGCATACCTTCGTATCTCCTATCTATTTATTCTTCGGCACTTCCAGGATGGCTCCCCTGTTGCCCGACGTAACCATAGACGCATATCTTGCCAGATATCCTGTCGTAATGCGTGGCTGTCTCGGCTCCCATGCCTTCTTTCTCTTCTCCATCTCTTCCTCCGTCACATCCAGTTCGAGTTTCAGCCCCGGTATATCAATCTTGATGATGTCTCCCTCTTCAATAAGAGCGACCGGTCCGCCTACAGCGGCTTCCGGAGACACGTGGCCGATGGATGCTCCCCTGGAAGCTCCGCTGAACCGTCCGTCCGTGATGAGGGCGACGGAGGAGCCGAGGCCCATGCCGGCTATCGCGGAGGTCGGGTTGAGCATCTCCGGCATACCCGGTCCGCCCTTTGGCCCTACATAACGGATAACAACCACATCTCCGGCTGCGATTCTGCCTCCTTTGATGGCGTCAATGGCGTCTTCCTCGCAGTCGAATACTCTGGCAGGTCCTTCGTGCACAAGCATCTCTTCTGCAACTGCGGAACGCTTCACGACGCTGCCGTCCGGTGCGAGATTTCCTTTCAGTACCGCGATTCCCCCTGTAGTACTATATGGATTGTCGATTGTTCTTATGACCTCAGGGTCTTTGTTGATTGCCCCTGCTATATTCTCGCCGACGGTCTTTCCAGTCACCGTCAGGCAGTCCGTGTGCAGAAGCCCTTTCTTGTTCAGCTCTGCCATGACGGCATACACGCCGCCCGCTTCATTTAGATCTTCCATATAGGTAGGTCCTGCCGGTGCCAGATGACACAGGTTCGGCGTCTTCTCGCTGATTCCGTTTGCAAAGTCTATCTCAAAGTCCATCCCGATCTCATGGGCAATCGCCGGGAGATGGAGCATGCTGTTGGTCGAGCAGCCGAGTGCCATGTCAACCGTCAATGCATTCAATATGGCATCTTCGGTCATGATGTCTCTTGGACGGATATCCTGTTTCCACAGTTCCATCACCTGCATGCCTGCATGCTTCGCCAGGCGGATCCGCTCTGAATACACCGCCGGAATCGTACCGTTGCCGGACAGTCCCATGCCGAGCACCTCCGTCAGGCAGTTCATGCTGTTGGCGGTATACATGCCGGAGCATGACCCGCACGTCGGACATACCTTTTTCTCGAACTCACATACATCTTCTTCCGTCATCGTTCCCGCCGTATAAGAGCCGACTGCCTCGAACATGCTGGAAAGGCTCCGCTTCTTACCCTTCACATGTCCTGCAAGCATGGGGCCTCCGCTGACGAATATGGTCGGCACGTTGATTCTTGCAGCCGCCATCAGAAGTCCGGGCACGTTCTTATCACAGTTTGGCACCATGACAAGCGCGTCAAACTGGTGCGCCAGTGCCATAGCTTCCGTAGAATCGGCTATCAAGTCTCTTGTCACAAGAGAATATTTCATTCCGATATGTCCCATGGCGATTCCGTCACATACCGCGATGGCCGGGAACACGATTGGTGTCCCTCCCGCCATGGCAACCCCCATCTTAACGGCTTCAACAATCTTATCCAGGTTCATATGACCCGGAACAATCTCATTATGTGAGCTCACGATACCGACAAGCGGCCGTTCCAGCTCCTCCTTCGTATATCCGAGCGCATTGAATAAAGACCTGTGGGGTGCCTGCTGCATCCCCTTCGTTACTGTATCACTTCTCATATTATCCCTCCTGGCTGACTAATTCAGGACGTAATCTTTTTGAAAAGGGTTACGTCCCAAATTTAACTTTATGGTGTACCTAAATGGATTCTGCTATCAGGTTTCCCATTTCTTCTGTTCCTATCTGTGTCTTTCCTTCTGACATGATGTCGATGGTGCGGAAGCCTTTTTCCAAGACTTTTGCAACTGCTGCCTCTACCGCGTCGGCTTCCTTGTCAAGATCGAAGCTATATCTGAGCATCATGGCCATGGATAGTATTGTCGCTATCGGATTGGCAATTCCTTTTCCTGCTATATCTGGCGCTGAGCCGCCGCTTGGCTCGTACAGTCCGAACTTTGTCTCGTTCAGGCTTGCGCTTGCAAGCATGCCGATAGAGCCGGTCACCATGCTTGCCTCGTCGGAGAGGATATCTCCGAACATATTTTCTGTCAGGATGACGTCAAACTGCTTCGGATCTTTTACAAGCTGCATGGCACAGTTATCTACCAGCATATGCTCCAGCGTCACTTCCGGATAGTCTTCCGCTACCTCTTCCACGACATTCCGCCACAACCTGGACGTATCGAGCACATTGGCCTTGTCTACGCTCGTCACTTTCTTCCTTCTCTTGGCGGCAATATCAAAACCGCGCTTTGCAATCCGTCTGATTTCATTCTCATTGTATGTAAGCGAGTCACGTGCCGTAAGAACGCCGTCTATCTCCCCGGTACTCCGTTCCCCGAAGTACAGCCCGCCGGTCAGCTCCCGCATGATGACCATGTCAAAGCCACCTTCCGTAATCTCTTTCTTCAGCGGACATGCTCCTTTCAATTCGTCATACAGCACCGCCGGCCTTAAGTTGGCAAACAGGTTCAGCTCCTTGCGTATCTTAAGCAGCCCGGCCTCCGGCCGTTTGGACGGCTCAAGCCGGTACCACGGAGATGTCCCGGCATCACCTCCGATGGATCCCATGAGCACGGCATCACATGCCTTTGCCGCCGCTACCGTCTCATCCGTAAGTGGAATGCCATGTACATCGATAGATGCGCCTCCCATTAGCAGCTGTGTATATTTACACGTATGTCCGTATACTTCCGCAACCTTATCCAGCACTTTCATGGCTTCGGCTACAATCTCCGGACCGATTCCGTCTCCTTTTATCACCCCGATGTTCAGGTTCATATGCTCTCATCCTTCCTGTATAAAAATTCAGTAAAAAAATCTATAGAATTAATCATATCCTATTTTAATGTTTGTTTCAAGACTTTAATTCGCTAAATTACTCAAAGTAGCTTAGCAGTGAATGTCCTATCGTACCTTCCGGCATCTCCACATGGAAATTCTCCGCTATCGTCGCTCCTATCACGGCAAATGTATCCTGTTCCCCAAGGCTGCCTGATCCGTCCAGAGATTGGGAGTACACGAGCAGTGGTACCTTTTCCCTCGTGTGGTCTGTCCCCTTGAAGGTTGGGTCATTTCCATGGTCTGCCGTTATCATCAGCAGGTCATCCTCCCGCAGCAGATCCAGCAGCTGTCCAAGCTTTTTGTCAAAATGTTCCAGCTCCGCCGCATAGCCTTCCGGGTTCCTCCTATGTCCCCACAGCGCGTCGAAGTCTACCAGATTCACAAAGCAGAGGCCGTGAAAGTCCCTTTCCGCTGTCTCTGCCGTCTGTTCCATGCCCTGGACAGAGCTTTTGGATTTGACAGCTTCCGTTATCCCTTCTCCGGCAAAGATATCTTTGATCTTCCCGATAGAAATCACGTCATATCCCGCCTGCTTAAGAGCATCAAGCACCGTGGGGCCGGAAGGTTTTACAGCGTAGTCATGCCGGTTGCTCGTACGGACGAACTCGCCTTTCTTCTTCCCTATATACGGCCTTGCGATTACCCGCCCGACTTTCCACTCATCTTTCATCGTCAGCTCCCGTGCAATCTCACAGCATCGGTACAGCTCCTCAAGGCCGAACGTCTCCTCGTTTCCGCAGATCTGGAGCACCGAATCCGCAGATGTGTAGACGATCATATGGCCGGTCGCCACCTCTTCCTCCCCGAGCTCTTCGAGAATCTCCGTGCCGCTTGCACTTTTATTGCCGATAACCTTATGTCCTGTCCTTTCTTCCAGCTCTTTTATCAGCTCATCCGGAAAGCCGGTCTCTGTGAACGTCTTAAAAGGCTTCGTCGTATAGATTCCCATCATCTCCCAATGACCGGTCATCGTATCCTTTCCATTGCTCCGCTCCTTAAGGACCCCGCAGTAACCTGCGAGCTTCTCCTGGGTAGCTTCATGCATGTATGGAAGTATATTCCATATGCCGAGCCTGGCAAGATTAGGCAGTGAAAGTCCGGGAACCGTTTCTACGATATGCCCGAGCGTATCAGCTCCCTCATCCCCGAACTGCGCCGCATCTTCCATCGCTCCGATACCGAGCGAATCCAGTACAATGACAAATATCCTGTGAAATCTCTCCATATGGCAGACCCCTTTCTGTTAACATGCTTTTATGATACCCGCCTAACCCTCCAGATTGCCCGGGCCGAATCCCAGAGGGAACAATTCTTCAAGCGTGTGTATCTCATAATGATCCTCATCAGCCGCAAGGATGATATAAAAATCATCCGGCCGGCAGAACTCCATCATGACCTGGCGGCACATGCCGCATGGAGGGCATATGCCGTGTCCGCCCTTCTGGTCCTCGTTTACGATGCAGATGGCTGCAAAATCCCGCTCTCCTTCGCTGACCGCTTTGAATATAGCCGTGCGCTCCGCACAGTTGCCCGGAGAATAAGCGGCGTTTTCAATATTACAGCCGGTATATACTGTACCTCCTGTTGTGAGAAGCGACGCTGCAACCTTAAAATCAGAATAAGGCGCATAGGAAAAGTCAAGCGCTTCCTTCGCCCGATGTATCATGAGCCGCACCGGTAATTTTTCTTTTTTCAACCCCAACACTCCCTCTTACTATATATCGTTTACTTTATATCGTTTCCTTTGCTCTTCGCTATCTTGACGATCCGGCTCGTTCCAAGCCTTCCTGCTCCAAGCTCCAGGAAATCTTCTGCGTCCTGAATGGAGCGGATACCTCCCGCTGCCTTAATCTTCACATCCGCACCCACATGCCTGGCAAAGAGCCTCACGTCGCCAAACGTCGCTCCTTCTGATGAAAATCCTGTCGATGTCTTGATATAATCGGCCCCTGCTGCCGTAACGATCTCGCACATCTTCACTTTCTCTTCTTCGCTGAGAAGGCACGTCTCGATTATCACCTTAAGCAGCTTTCCGTCCGCCGCCTCTTTTAATTGCCGTATCTCTGACTCTACGCAGTCATACTTTTTGTCCTTGACCCATCCGAGGTTGATGACCATGTCGAGCTCGTCGGCCCCGTTTGCCACCGCATCCTTTGTCTCCGCCACTTTAACCGCTGTCGTATTATACCCGTTCGGAAACCCGATAACCGTACACACGGCCAGCTTATCACCCACATATTCCTTTGCCTGCCTGACGTAGGAAGGCGGTATGCACACGGAAGCGGTATGGTAGGCCATGCCATCGTCACAGATGCCGCGTATTTCCTCCCATGTGGCAGTCTGAGCAAGTAAAGTGTGGTCTACGTGCTTTAGTATTTCCTCTATTTTCATAATTATTTCTCCTCCTTACGTCTGTCCTTTTTTATCAGTATACGGATTGCTTCAACTGCTGCCTGAATCGGCGCTTCCGTATCGTGTACGACCGGGTTCGGAAGCCCTTTTCTGGCCCGTTCCTGATTCGCCATGACGAGCATGACGGAGCCGACCCTGGCACGCAGGCAGCTGCCGACGATGTACAGCGCTGCCGACTCCATCTCAGAGGCAAGGCAGCCACATCTGACCCATGCGTTCCATTTCTCCATGAGCTCATATCCGACCGGCTTCGTATCCGGCGAATGCTGCCCGTAGAAGGAATCCTTGCACTGCACCACGCCGGTATGATAGGTGAGGTCCAGATTGGCGGCGGCCTCCATCAGGGCATTCACAACTGTGATATCCGCAACAGCCGGATACTCGATGGGTGCATACTCTTTGCTCGTCCCTTCCATACGTATTGCACCTGTCGCTATCACGATGTCCCCACTCTTTACTTCTTCTGCCATCCCTCCGCTCGTACCGACGCGGATGAATGTATCCGCACCTGTCCTGACGAGCTCTTCCATGGCAATCGCCGCGGACGGTCCTCCGATACCGGTGGACGTCACGCTTACTTTCTCACCGTCCAGAAAGCCTGTATATGTGACATATTCCCTGCTGTCGGCAATCAGCCTGGCATCTTCAAAATGTGCGGCAATCTTTTCACACCTCTTCGGGTCGCCCGGAAGGATTACATACCTGCCAACTTCCCCTTTGGCAACCTGTATATGATATTGTCTGTCTTTGTCCTCTGAATAGTTGATCATGTGCACATCCCCTTTCTTTTTCCTTCCTATATCATATCATTCTGTCCCTTGATAAACCAGTCTTTCCTGACAATTGTATGGTTTTTTACCTGTGCATCATATATACTTATATATAGAAAAAGGAGGTATGGATATGTCAACTGCCGTTCTTATGCAATTAGAATATTTTCTTCGTGTGCTTGGAGCTGCTGCCTGCGGCGCAGTTATCGGCTACGAACGCGAAAGCCACATGAAGTCCGCCGGCATCCGGACGCATGCCATCGTAGCCCTCGCCTCTTCGCTCATGATGGTCCTGTCAAAATATGGATTTTATGACATCCTGGCCAGAGAGCATATCGGCCTTGACCCGTCACGTATCGCCGCCGGTGTCGTCACCGCAGTAGGATTCCTCGGAGCAGGCGTCATATTCAACCGGAAGATGAATGTGATAGGTATAACGACCGCGGCAGGCATATGGGCAACTGTAGGCATCGGCATGGCATTCGGCGCAGGAATGTATGCATTAAGCGTCGCTTCCTCCCTGTTTATCGTATTCCTGCAGTTTCTGTTCCACACGAGGTTCCTGTACGGCAGAAATGCGATTATGGAACAGATAACGATACAGGTCGACTCCAAAGAGGAGATAAAAGAGCTGCTGGGCGGCATCTTCTCGTCCAGCAAGATAAAGATATCCAACATCAATGCCAGACGGATAGACGATACGACGCTGGAAATCAAGCTGTATGTAAAATTCCCCGAATCTTACGATATATATGAAATATTCACACTGTTAAAAAACAATCCACAAATCAAGTCAATAGATATATAATTCGAAAGGGGTCAGACCCCTGCAGCTGCAGGGGTCTGACCCCTTTCAAAATTATTGAAGATGCCAGATATCTTTATTATATTCTGCAATTGTTCTGTCTGTTGAAAAATAACCTGCTTTTGCAATATTTGTGAGCATTTTCCTGCTCCATGCCTTGCGGTCTGCATAGTCTTCATATGCCCGGTTTCTGGCTGCTATATATTCTTTCAGATCCAGCAGTGTCATGAACCAGTCTTTGTAGATCAGTTCTGCGTGTATCTGCAGCAGGTGATACGGGTCTCCTATCTTCATCATCTCAGGGCTGATGATGAAATTGATGAGGGAACGTATCTGTTCGTCATTGATATAGTAGTCCACGGCACGGTAGTCTCCTTTTGCATAATGCTCGATTACCTGGCTGCTGGTCTGCCCGAAGATATAGATGTTGTCGTCTCCCACCAGTTCGTGTATCTCTACATTTGCACCGTCTTCCGTACCGAGGGTGACTGCCCCGTTCAACATGAACTTCATATTTCCGGTGCCTGACGCCTCCTTGGACGCCAGCGATATCTGTTCTGATATGTCACAGGCCGGTATAAGGTGCTCTGCCATCGTAACGTTGTAATTCTCCACCATCACTACCTGGAGATACGGCGACACATCCGGGTCATTGTCAACCAGTTCCTGCAGGCAGAGGATAAGATGGATGATGTCTTTTGCTATCTTATAAGCCGGAGCCGCCTTGGCCCCGAAGATTACCGTTATCGGCGTAGACGGTACCTTTCCGGCCTTTATCTCCAGATACTTGTAGATGACAAACAGCGCGTTCATCTGCTGCCGCTTATACTCGTGAAGCCGTTTCACCTGAATGTCAAAGATAGATTCCGGATTCAGCTTGATTCCCTGCGTTTCTTCCAGATAACGGGCCAGCTGCACCTTCTTCTCATGCTTCACGTCAAGGAGCTTCTCCAGTGCGATGTCGCTCTCGATATGGCGCAGCAGCTTCTCCAGCTTGTTGGCATCTCTTCGGAAATCTTCTTCCACATAGCCGCTGATCCACCGGACAAGCTCTTTGTTGCAGTGGAGGAGCCAGCGGCGGAATGTAATCCCGTTCGTCTTATTGTTGAACCGCTCCGGATAGATGTCATAGAACGGCCTAAGCTCCGTATGCTTAAGTATATCGGTATGGAGTGCGGCGACACCGTTGACACTGTGCACGAAATGGATATCCATATGGGCCATATGCACCCGGTTCTGCCTGTCGATGATATGCACGCTCTCATCCGCATATTTCCCTTTTATCCGCAGATCCAGTTCTTGAATGACAGGTATGATCTGGGGCGCGACCTGCTCAAGATACTCAAGCGGCCACGTCTCCAGCGCCTCCGCCAGAATCGTGTGGTTCGTGTAAGCACATGTCTTCTGCACAATCTCAACCGCCTCGTTGAAATCGATATTCTTCTGTACGAGCAGACGAATCAGCTCTGGTATGACCATGGACGGATGGGTGTCGTTGATCTGTACTGCGACATGCTCATGCAGCCTGCGAAGTTCGTAACCATTATCTTCACACTCTTTTAAAATGAGCTGGGCACCGCTGGACACCATGAAATACTGCTGATAGATCCTGAGCAGATTTCCTGCTTTGTCGCTGTCGTCCGGATAGAGGAACAACGTAAGGCTGCGTCGGATATCATGTTTATCAAAAGAGATGCCATCTCCGACGATATCCTCATCCACACCGTCCACATCAAATAGATGCAGCTTGTTCTTACCGCTTTCATATCCCGTTACATCCAAGTCATACAGACGGGAAGTAAGCGTAAAATCCTTGAACGGCACCTGGAAGCTCAATCCGGTGTCCGTAAGCCAGCTCTCCTTTCCTATCCACGGGTTCGGAAATTCCTTCTGCTTATGGCCCTCGAATACCTGACGGAACAATCCAAGGTGGTAATTGAGGCCGATGCCGTCACCTTCAAATCCAAGCGTTGCCACTGAATCCAAAAAGCAGGATGCAAGCCTCCCAAGCCCCCCGTTGCCAAGGGAAGGTTCCGGCTCTACCTCTTCAATCTTGGCAATATCCTTTCCGTTTTTTGCAAGCAGCTCTGCCACATCGTCATAGATGCCCAGATTAATCAGATTGTTAGAAAGAAGCTTCCCTATGAGAAACTCTGCCGAAATATAATACAGCTTCTTGCAGCCTTTATTGTCCGGGGTATCTTTCAACAAATCTTTTGTAAATGCAAGTAGAGCATAATAGACTTCCGCATCGCTTAAATCCTTCATCTCTCTGCCATATTTTGTCTTAACTAATGTTTCCAGTCCGTTTAATTCCATAACTGTCTCCTTCATTTGATCAACTTACATCGTCAATATATAAGCATGGAACATCAATGTTCCACATAACCGCCTCATTCTCACATAGGCAGCAGTTCAATAACCATATATTACCATAATCTGTATTCTGGCATTTGTCAACGACACTTTCTATCCTTAAGTATTCCAGTTTTCCGGCAAAATATAACCTGCTTCGCATGTACAGCTTATCAAACATAAAAAGAAGAACCCCTTAAAGGATTCCTCTCATCTTTTGTCCTTATTCTGCGCTTGCTTTTTCAACCTGAGCGATTGCCGCCTTCTGCATAGGGATACGGCAGTTCTTGTTGCTGCCGAACTCTACGATTACGTCATCATCAGTAATATCAATGATTACGCCATAAAATCCGCTCGTTGTAAGTACAGTATCACCCACTGCCATATCTGCAATCATAGCCTGCAGTCTCTTCTGCTCCTTTTTCTGCGGTCTCATAAAGACAAACCAGAAGCCTCCGAATATCAATACATATACTAAGATGAGTAACATCCAATTACTCCCGGACTGTGCTGCTAATGCGTACATATCTTATTCCTCCTAATATCTTTAAACACTATTGCTATCATACACAAAAATACTTTTTTCATCAAGTGCTTTTCTATATTTCATGGAAATTTTATACTTCCCGGCCTGTCATATGTGCAAGCTTATCTGCCTTATACTCCCTGTAACAGCCCTTTTCCACCGCTTCCCTGATCTCTTCCATCATCGTATTGTAAAAATACAGATTGTGCAAGACGCAGAGTCTCATCCCAAGCATTTCTTTCGCTTTCAGCAGATGTCTGATATAAGCTCTTGAATAGGTCCTGCAGATAGGACAGCCACAGCCTTCTTCTATCGGCCTGCCATCCAGCTCGTATCTGGCATTGAACAGGTTAAGCTTGCCCTGGTTCGTATACACATGGCCGTGCCGGCCGTTTCTGCTCGGATACACACAGTCGAAGAAATCTACCCCTCTGTCAACCGCCTCTAATATATTAGCCGGTGTCCCGACTCCCATCAGGTAGGTCGGTTTGTCTTCAGGCAGATAAGGTACGACTGCATCCAGTATGCGGTACATGTCCTCATGAGACTCCCCTACCGCCAGGCCGCCTATGGCATAGCCGTCCAGGTCCATGGCTGCAATCTCTTTTGCATGCCGTATGCGGATATCCTCATAGATACCGCCCTGATTGATGCCAAAGAGCAGCTGCCGCGGATTGATGGTATCCGGCAGGCCGTTCAGACGCCGCATCTCCTCCTTACACCTTCCAAGCCACCTTGTCGTTCGTTCCACAGACTTCTCCATATATGGACGGTCTGCCACGCTGGACGGACATTCGTCAAATGCCATGGCGATGGTAGAAGCCAGATTGGACTGTATCTGCATGCTCTCCTCCGGTCCCATGAATATCTTCCTGCCGTCAATATGGGAATTAAAATATACCCCTTCCTCTTTGATTCTTCTAAGCCCTGCCAGAGAAAAGACCTGGAACCCGCCCGAATCGGTAAGAATCGGCTTGTCCCAGACCATAAATTTGTGGAGCCCGCCAAGCCTTTTCACCACATCGTCACCAGGACGCACATGCAGATGATACGTATTGGAAAGCTCCACCTGTGTCTTTATTCGCTGCAGATCCTCTGTAGAAACCGCGCCCTTTATCGCCGCAGCGGTTCCTACATTCATAAATACAGGGGTCTCGATGACCCCGTGTACTGTCTGTAGCCTTCCTCTTTTGGCAAGACCATCTCGTGCCAACACTTTATACATGATCTCTACCTCTTGTTTTTATAATCATCAGTAATGCAGAATAACCGGCGTTCCCGCTGATATCAGATCATACAGCTGAGACGCTTTGTCATAAGGCATGTTCACGCAGCCATGCGAGCCGTTCGTCTGGTATCTGCCTCCTCCGAATGTCGGCTGCCATGTTGCATCGTGGAATCCGATGCCCCCGTTGAACGGCATCCAGAACTTGACCGGGGACTCGTACTCATATGTCCCGTCCGGCAGCTTCTTGCCCCTGAGCACCTGATCAAGCGCCTTGTAGGCCAGCGAATACGTCCCCTGCGGAGTCGCGTGCCCTTTGTTCGGATTCCCGGTTACGATACCGCTCTGAAGCACGACCTGCCCGTTCTGGATAAAATACATCTGCTGGTTCGTAAGGTCTACTTCCGCATACGTGTTGCCGAAATCATTCGCGTCATGGCTTGCCGCGCGGCTCGAATATTCGGGCTCTCTCGTCACCGTCTCACCGTTCTTGATGTTCGCGGTCAGCGCGTTATATTCTGCCTCCTGGTCAATCCTCCAGCCATAGCTTCCGCCTTCCACGGTGACGCTGTTCCCGCTTGCCGTGGTAAATGTCCTCGTCTTGCCTTTGGTATTATACTTATCGGCCAGCGTCTGGATATAAGCTTTCACCGCCTCTTCGTCGAAGGTCACGTTCATGTCGCCGTCTACCTTCACCCACTGGGAGATTACCGAGGCGTCCACGACTTCCGTGCTTGGACTGAAATCATAAGTAACACTTGCGCCAAGGTAGCTGTTCATAGCATCCTTGGCCGCGATCACTTCTTTGGAATCAGAGACGAATCTGGGCTTGATATAGCATCCGGCATCCGTCAGGTTCACCGTTGATGCAAACCCATTGATTGCAGTGGCCACAGCCTCATTGAACTTTTCCGTGTCAATCTGCGTACCGATCACTTCCGGCACGACGACAAATTCCGTATCCTTGAACTCCGGATGCGCGTCCACAGACGCTGTCTGGTTCTCCGGCTTCAGGCAATTCAGATTCTCTATCATACTCTTCAGGGCATTCTCATCGTATTTGACGCCCACTTCCGCCGTAATCTCAGGGTGCTTCCACAGCGATTCTATCCAGAAGAAATTATTCTGCTTTTTGACAAGCTCTTTCAGTTCCTTGCCCTGGACATATTCCAGCGAAATGTCTGAGCCTCTGACCGTCTCCGAACCACCGTCCGATTCTTCCAGCGTAAGTACATAGTCAGCAACCTGCTTCTTCATATACTCTTCCACCTGGCCGACACTCTTCATCGAGAAGTCCTGCCCGTTAATCTCTGTAAAAAACATAAAATGACTGTTGAAAAACAAGGCGAACCCGAGATAGATAAGTATAAGGGCACCAAGAACGGAGGCAGCGATGATTCCTGCCTTTTTTCGCCTTCTGTGCCTCCTTAACTCCTTTTCAGCCTCAGTCTCCTCTTTCTCGCCGTCATCGTCCTCAGATTCGTAATCTTCTTCCTTTGTTTCAAAATCGTCGTCCCCGGATTCAAAATCATCTTCCTCTGAGTCAGAGTTCTCAGCGTCATCCTCATCCACGGCAAAGCCTGGAGCGTCCTCATCGGGAACATCGATACCGTCAGATTCTTCTCCATCGCCTATTCGTTCGGCTGCTTCAATATCACTGTCATCAGAAGATATGCCACCGGTGTCAGTATCTTCCATATCCGGCCTGTCATTTTCCTCTTCTGTTTTATCTTCCTGACCAGATTCTTCTGCCTCTTCGGATTCTTCATAACTATCATCCATTTCTTTAAATTCGTCCGAGTTGTTGATGTCGTCAAAGATTTCCTTCATAGTCTCTTCTATGATTTCTTCGGATTCCCTGTCGATATCTTCTGGTCTCTTCTGCATATCTGACATAGTCGTCTACTCCTCATTAAAATATTCACACGCATCTATTATAATATGATGCCTGTCAAAAGTACAGTGCAAATTCGTGAAAAATTGCTGAAGAATTCTTGAAGATTTAGTGATTACGGGTATAATAGGATTATGTATCACACAGCAAAGGAGACAAATCATGGCAGGATCAACATACGGAACCTTATTTAAAATCACAACCTGGGGAGAGTCCCACGGCCCGGCTGTCGGTGTCGTAATCGACGGCTGTCCGGCAGGGCTTCCTCTTACCGATACAGACATCCAGGATTACCTAGACCGCCGCAGGCCGGGCCAGAGCCGGTATACCACTGCACGGAAGGAAACCGATCAGGCAGAGATATTATCCGGCGTATTTGAGGGTAAGACGACCGGCACGCCCATCTCGCTCCTCATCAAGAACCAGGACCAGCGCTCCCGGGACTACGGTAAGATAAAGGACTGCTACCGTCCCGGACATGCGGATTATACGTTTGACTGCAAGTATGGTATCCGGGATTACCGGGGTGGCGGACGTTCTTCCGGACGGGAGACGATCGGCAGGGTGGCAGCCGGAGCTGTCGCATCCCGCCTGCTTGCCTCTGTCGGTATACGTATCACAGCCTATACGGCCGCAATCGGTGCTATTACTGTACCCCGTTCTGCATATAATTATGACTGCATCCATGAAAATGCCCTCTATATGCCTAATAACGACTATGCCGCCAAGGCCGCCGCTTACCTGGAACAATGCATCAAAGATCTGGATTCCTCCGGCGGCATCATTGAATGTACGGTAACAGGGATGCCGGCAGGCATAGGGGAAACCGTCTTTGACAAGCTGGACGCCAGCCTGGCCAAAGCTGTCATGTCAATCGGTGCCATAAAAGGTGTGGAAATAGGCGATGGGTTTCGAGCCGCCGCTGCTACGGGCAGTACGAACAATGACGCCTTCCATGCCGCGGACGGACAGGTGACGAAAAAGACCAACCACTCGGGAGGTATCCTGGGCGGCATGAGTGACGGAAGCACTATCCTGCTGCGGGCGGCTGTTAAGCCTACCCCGTCCATCGCCCGGCCGCAGGATACCGTCGACAAGTCAGGCAGCAATACTGAGATCACCATCACCGGTCGTCATGATCCCGTTATCGTCCCCCGGGCGGTGGTAGTCGTCGAATCTATGGTAGCGGTCACGCTGGCAGATCTGCTGATGGCCAACATGTCTGCACGTATGGAATGGCTGGAGCGCTTCTACTGCAATAAGGGTAAGTAAAGTGGATGCGCCAGCATGCTCGTAAAAGGTTCAGCAGATTTAAGACTTGCCGGAAAGAATGCAAGAAGAGCCGGAATCAGGCAAAGGATATCATATGATATGACATCCTTGACCTGATTCCGGCTCTTCTTGCAGCCAGCTGCTTTCCATCGACCGACAGCCTTACAAAGCCCTCTCCGCCGTCAGCCTGTTATTTCATCAAGAAATTTACCAAAAATTGTTGAACTTTCTGTCGGATATAGTATAATATACCTTGCATGCCAGTTAAGAAATACTAAACTTTATGTTTATTTTTACTTTTACAACCATCATTTACGGAGGACAGTCATGGATATCGGAAAAAAACTAAAGGAACTGCGTATCGCCAAAGACCTGACACAGGAAGAACTGGCGGACCGCGCCGAACTTTCCAAAGGGTTCATCTCGCAGCTCGAAAGAGACCTCACCTCTCCTTCCATCGCCACGCTCGTGGACCTGCTGCAGGTGCTGGGTACGACAATCAATGAATTTTTCAGCGAGGAAACGGAGGAACAGATTGTCTTCCACGATGAGGATTACTTTGAGAAGATAGATACCGAGCTTAAGAATAAAACGGAATGGATCATTCCGAACGCACAGAAGAATATGATGGAACCAATCCGTCTGACGCTTGAGCCTGGCGGCTCCACTTACCTGGACGTCCCCCATGAGGGGGAAGAGTTCGGTTACGTGCTCAAGGGAAGCATCAAGATTCATATCGGCAAGAAGATATATAGCGCAAGGAAGGGAGAAGCCTTTTACTTTACGCCCCACTCTGAACACTATATAGAAGGAAATAAAACGACAGGGGCATCTGTCATATGGGTGAGTACCCCGCCTAGTTTTTAAATATACGGATCAGGAGGAAGCTATGTCAAACAAATTAATCGATATTGTAAATGTATCTAAATCTTTCGGGGATAATCTAGTGCTCGATGACTTGAACCTTTATATCAGGGAAAATGAATTCTTAACGCTGCTCGGCCCGAGCGGCTGTGGTAAGACGACTCTTTTGAGGATTATCGGAGGGTTCGAGTCTCCTGATACAGGAAAGGTAATCTTTGACGGAAAGAATATTACCGACCTTGCGCCAAACAAGCGCCAGCTGAATACGGTCTTTCAGAAATACGCGCTCTTTACGAATATGACGATTGCAGAAAATATCGCTTTCGGGCTGAAAATCAAAGGTAAGACAAAATCTTATATCAATGATAAGATCCGCTATGCCCTGAAGCTTGTCAATCTGGAAGGCTTCGAGGATCGTACGCCCGATTCCTTAAGCGGCGGCCAGCAGCAGCGGATTGCCATCGCGCGGGCCATCGTCAATGAACCAAAAGTACTCCTTCTCGACGAGCCTCTTGGCGCCCTCGACTTGAAGCTGCGCCAGGATATGCAGTATGAGCTTATCCGGTTGAAGAATGAGCTTGGCATCACATTCGTCTATGTCACCCATGACCAGGAGGAAGCACTTACCATGTCCGATACCATCGTCGTCATGAACCAGGGTTACATCCAGCAGATTGGTACGCCGGAGGACATATATAATGAACCGAAGAATGCCTTCGTCGCTGACTTCATCGGAGAAAGCAATATACTTCCCGCGACGATGGTCCAGGATAAGCTTGTGAAAATACTTGGAGCCTGCTTTCCATGTGTCGACGTGGGCTTTGGCAGGAACAGGCCCGTGGATGCCGTCATCCGCCCTGAGGACATTGACCTTGTGAAGCCGGAAGACGGCATTATCGAAGGGGTAGTGACCCACCTGATCTTCAAGGGGGTACATTACGAGATGGAAGTGACGGCCAACAACTTCGAGTGGCTCGTGCACAGCACGGACATGGTTGAAGTAGGTACCGAAGTGGGGATACAGGTGGACCCTTTTGATATACAGATAATGAAAAAACCTGAATCTGAAGATGCGGAGGCGGTTACCATTGAAGAATAAACATAAGAAAATGAAGCAGCTGCTGGCAGGACCTTATATGTTCTGGTGTGCTGCCTTTATCATCATACCTCTGCTCATGATCTTGTACTATGGATTTACAGACAAAGACGGAGGGTTCACGTTTCTTAATATTGCCAGGATAACCACGCCGGAGAATCTGAAAGCGCTCGGGCTGGCGCTACTGCTCTCTTTCATCAGCACGGTATTCTGCCTTATCCTCGCCTATCCGCTCTCCATGATACTCACGAATCTGGGAGTGAACCAGCAGAGCTTCATCGTCCTGATCTTCATCCTTCCCATGTGGATGAATTTCCTTCTGCGCACGCTGGCATGGCAGAACCTGCTGGAAAAGAACGGCATCATCAACGTCGTTCTCGAGTTCCTGCACCTTCCGTCGCTGGATATTATCAATACACCCTATGCCATCGTACTGGGCATGGTATATAATTTCCTGCCGTTCATGGTGCTGCCGATATATAACGTACTGTCCAAGATAGACAAAGATATCATCGCCGCTGCCAGAGACCTTGGCGCCAACAGCGTCCAGACGTTCCTGCGTATCATCCTTCCCTTAAGCGTACCCGGCATCATAAGCGGGGTTACGATGGTATTCGTACCGGCCCTTACTACATTTGTCATCTCTGACCTGCTCGGAGGAAGCAAGATACTGCTCATTGGTAATGTCATCGAACAGGAGTTCAAGCAAGGAAGCAACTGGCATGTCGGTTCCGGGCTTTCGCTTGTACTTATGGTATTCATTATCATAAGCATGGCGCTTATCGCCAAATATGACAAAGACGGGGAGGGGACAGCATTTTGATGAAGAGTATATTACAGAGGGTCTATCTCACCCTGATTCTGATTCTTCTATACGCGCCGATCGTAACCTTGATGATACTGTCGTTCAACAAGTCCAAGTCGCGCTCCAAATGGGGAGGATTTACAACGAGATGGTATGTGGAGCTGTTCCACAACGACCAGATTATGAATGCCTTATATACGACGCTTATCATCGCGCTGCTCTCCGCTCTCATAGCGACGGTCATCGGAACTGCCGCAGCAATCGGCATACAGGCGCTTAAGAACAGGTTCCGCACATTTATGATGGGGGTCACCAACATACCGATGCTGAACGCGGATATCGTGACAGGTATCTCGCTGATGCTTCTGTTCATCGCGTTCCGCTTCTCCCTCGGTTTTTCTACGATTCTGCTGGCGCATATAACGTTTAATATCCCTTATGTCATATTAAGCGTCACGCCGAAGCTCAAGCAGACGAACAAGAGCACCTATGAAGCGGCGCTGGACCTCGGGGCCTCCCCTGTCCACGCATTTTTCAAGGTCGTATTTCCGGATATCCTTCCAGGGGTGTCCTCCGGCTTTCTACTTGCCTTCACGATGTCGCTGGATGATTTCATCATCACGCATTTTACAAAAGGTCCGGGGGTAGACACCCTGTCCACGAAGATATACAGCGAAGTACGAAAAGGGATCAAGCCGGAGATGTACGCCTTGTCTACAATCATGTTTGTCACCGTGCTTCTTCTGCTCATCCTTGTAAACATATCACCTGAGGAGAAGCAGGGACGCAGACGAGGGCCGGTAAAGCTGCGGCGCAGACATAAGTTAAGCCGTCTCCTCTTCCGCAAAGTCGTACCGGTCATGATGGCCGTGGTGGTCATCGTCGGAGGCGTCTTCTACGGATCCAGGGCCGACAACGGCGGAGGTAACCAGGTCATCGTGTATAATTGGGGAGAATACCTTGATCCGGACGCGATTGCCATGTTTGAGGAAGAGACCGGCATCGATGTCGTGTATGAGGAATTTGAGACAAATGAAATCATGTATCCGAAGATACAGTCCGGTGCGATTGCCTACGACGTAGTCTGTCCTTCGGATTATATGATCCAGCGGATGATTGAAAACGATCTGCTGGCTGAGATTGATTTCACCAATATACCAAATATAAAAGAGATTGGTGACACCTATATGGAGATGTCCCGCCAGTTCGACCCCGATAACAAGTATTCCGTCCCTTACACATGGGGAACCGTTGGTATACTGTACAATAAGACGATGGTAGATGAACCTATCGACAGCTGGAGCGTGCTCTGGGATGAAAGATACAGGGACAACATATTGATGCAGGACAGCGTCCGCGATGCCTTCGGAATCACGTTGAAATACCTCGGCTACTCGTTGAACTCCACGGACCTGGATGAGCTGGAGGCAGCCAAGAAGCTTCTGATTGAACAAAAGCCGCTCGTGCAGGCTTACGTCATAGACCAGGTACGTGATAAGATGATCGGCAATGAGGCCGCCATCGGCGTAATCTATTCCGGGGAGGCCATATACACCCAGTGGGAGAACCCGGACCTTCAATACGTCATACCGAAGGAAGGTTCCAATGTGTGGGTTGATTCCTGGGTTATCCCTAAGAATGCCAAGCACAAGGAAAATGCGGAAACGTTCATCAATTTCCTGTGCCGTCCGGATATCGCCAAGATGAACTTCGACTATATCACCTACTCCACCCCGAATGTGGGAGGACGCGCGCTGATTGAGGACGAATCGCTCCGGAACAATCCGATAGCCTTCCCCCCTGCCAAGGATCTGGACAGATGTGAGACATTCCGGTTCCTCGGAGATGAGAACGACGCCATATATAATGAACTGTGGCGGGAAGTAAAATCCAAGTAGCTGGAGGTGCAGCATGGAACGGGTACTTGACTACAGCATTTCAAAAGAATATGAAGGAACGGATATCCTCGGCTTTCTAAAAAGCCGGGGATATTCTCGTACCATAATCACCCATCTGAAACGGACACCGGACGGCATCTGCCGCAATGGAGCATGGGCCAGGACCGGGGATACGCTTACGGAAGGGGACAGGCTTACGGTGACCATACAGGAAAAGGAAGGTTCCTCCGGCATACTGCCGGTTCCCCTTCCCTTGCATATTATGTATGAAGACGAAGATATCCTCGTCATTGACAAGCCGGCAGGAATGCCCATCCACCCGTCCCATGGCAATCACGACAACACGCTGGCTAATGCCCTCGTCTGCTATTACCGCTTGCAGGGTATCTCCTTTACCTACCGCTGTATCAACCGTCTGGATAAGAATACGAGCGGGCTTCTCATCGTTGCGAAACATATGCTGAGCGCCTCTCTGCTGTCAGCCATGATTAGAGAAAAGCACATCGTTCGTGAATACCTGGCTCTGGCCAAAGGTCTGACCCCGGCATTGGGAACCATCACCGCCCCTATCGCCCGCCTTACCGGATCTACCATCGAACGCTGCGTGGATGTATCCGGCGGCGAATACGCCTGTACACATTACAGACGGCTCGACTACAGAAGCGGATATTCTCTCCTGTCTGTCACGCTCGATACCGGGCGCACACATCAGATCCGCGTGCACCTTAAGCATATCGGCCATCCCCTGCCGGGTGATTTCCTGTATCACCCTGACTATACGGTAATAAGCCGGCAGGCGCTCCACTCCCACCGGCTCACATTTTCACATCCCATCACGGGGAAAAAGATGGAATTCATCTCTCCCCTGCCGGACGACATGAAGCTGTAGTTCTCCCTCCGCCGTCCTGCCCCCATTTCCTTACACGTTGAAGCAGCCTCCGCCGATGAATTCTCTGAGCAGGGAATTTGTCGGCACATATTCACTTCCGATCCCCACAAAATAATCGAGGAACTTCAGCAGCCTTTTTGCCTCTATATATTCCACGCAGTCTTTCTCGATGCCGAACAGAAGGGCTTCCACATAGGGCTTCAGGACTGCAAGCTCATAGATGAGGGCAGAATTGAACATCACGTCCGCTTCCTCCTGGAACGGGAATATGTTCCGCTCCTCTCCCCTTCTCACGGACGGCCACATGCTGATGGTCCTTCTGGCGGATGAGCCGCGGGTCCTCGCATCCCGGACGATCCTCCGGATCAGCCTTCCGTCAGTGGTCGGTATCCGGTTGTGTTCATCGATATTCAGCTGGGTCAGCCCGCTGATATATATCTTATATTTGTTTTCATCTGCAAGCTGTTCTGTCAGCTTCGGATTCAGGCAGTGGATCCCTTCGATTACAAGCACGTCGTTCTCTCCGAGCTTCTTCGGCTTGTTCGTATACTCCTTGTGCCCCGTTACGAAGTTGAAGTTCGGTATGATGACTTCTTTTCCTTCCGTCAGTTCACGGAGCTGTCTGTTAAACAAGTCTACGTCCACAGCCTCAAGGCACTCGAAATCATAATTCCCGGCCGCATCCTTCGGATTGTCTTCCCGCTCCACAAAATAATTGTCCACGGCTATCGGATGTGGAACGAGCCCGTTAGCCCGAAGCTGGATGGAAAGCCTGTGTGAGAATGTCGTTTTTCCGGAAGAGGACGGGCCAGCGATCAGGACAAATTTAATCTCCGGACGCCCGGCTATCTCTGAGGCGATCTCTGCAATCTTCTTCTCCTGCATGGCTTCCTGCACGAGCACGACTTCCCGCACATCGCTCTTCGTTATCTTGTCATTCAGCGCCCCGACCGTCTCGATGCCCTGCATATCGCCCCACTTTGTGGACTCCTTGAGCACCTGGAACAATTTATTCTGCGGCTCGAACGGGGGCACGATATCCGGCGCCTCTTCCACCGGCATCTGGATTACGAATCCTTCATCAAACAGGTACAGCTTAAAATACTTCAGATAGCCGGCGCTTGGCACCATGTATCCGTAGTAATAGTCCTCAAATTCATTCATGCTGTATATGTTGACCTTCGACACTCTGCGGTATTCAAACAGACGCTCCTTGTCCCGCATTCCGTGCTGGCGGAACAGCGCCACGGCATCGTCCGTATGGATGCTTCTCTTCTGAATCGGCATATCCATCTCTACCATCTCGTACATCCGCGCTTCTACTTTACCCAGAAATTCCTCGTTCAGTTCTATGTTTCCTTCTATCGTACAGTAATACCCCTTGCTCACCGCATAATGGATTCTTACCTTGTCGATGGCTTCATGGTTGGCCACGTCATAAACAGCCTTGACAAGCATGAGGCTCATGCTTCTCTTATACGTCTTGTGACCGATATTATCCGCCGTCGTCACAAAGCTGACGACACAGTCGGACTTCAACGGCTTGTAAAGCTCCTGAAGCCGTCCGTTCACAAATATAAGCACTATGTCATAAGGATAGTCCTTCTGGTATTCACGGGCTATCTGCTCATATGTAGTCCCATCCTCGTAGCGCCTGATCTCATCCCCTATCTGTACGCTGTACAATTCTTTATCCATATCTTCCTCCTTCTCCTGGCATCCGGCCTGCGGCATCGGTGCACTAAGGTCAAATGATTACGAACGGATGCCGGATGGGCGCGGCAGTTACTTCTATGCCCGGGGCATTCTCTTCCAGATATCTCTTCATATCCTCGACAAAGATATGTTCCACTCCGTAATGTCCGGCATCTATAATGCAGAGCCCGTCCGCCACCGCGTCAATGCCCGTATGATGGTCGATATCTCCCGTGACAAGTACGTCCGCTTTCTTTTCGAGCGCCGCCTTAATCATGCTCTTTCCCGCTCCCGGCGATATGGCGATGCGCTTTACCTTGCAGGCAAGGTCTCCAAATACCTTGACCGGTCCCGGATTGAAGCTGTCTTTAACTGCCGCGGCACATTCTGCCAGCGTTATGGCTTCTTCTAAATCTGCCACTCTGCCGATTCCTTCCTGGCATCCGTCATCCCAGGTCACTTCCAGCACTTTGGCGTCAGAAAGATGGAGCAACTTCCCGGACAGGTCCGCCATGCCGAGCACATCATAATTCGTATGCATCGCATAATAAGATATGTCGTTCTGCAGCATTTTGATAATGCGGCGTCCGATAAAATTACGGTTCGTCACCTGCTTTAGCGCACCGAATATGAGCGGATGATGGGTGATAAGCATATCCGCCCCCCGCTCCACCGCAGCTTCAACGACCTCATCCGTCGCATCCAGAGCTATATAGACGCGCTCTACTTCCTTGTCATCCCTGCCCGCAAGCAGCCCTACATTATCCCAGTCAAGGGCATACTTTTCGGGATAGCTCTTCTCTATGATACTAATAATTTCCTGACAAAGCATATCATATCCTTCCTCTCTGCTATCGGTAGCGGCCAAGCGCCTCTTCTATAAGGCGAAGCTCCTTTTCAATCTCGCTTTCGCGCTCTCTGGAGCGCACGCTCTTGCCGTCATCCAGACGGGCAGCTATATCCTTCTTTATACGCTTCTCTCTTAGCAGATATTCCTTTAATACGGGATGCCGCTGTCGTAGCAGCCGCTTCCCATAGAGCAGCTCAACCTCCGTATATGCACCTGCGGTACCGTGTACGGCCCTCATCATAGGATAGAACTTTCCTTCTTCCTCCACCATATCTTCTTCCTCTATGGAAAAGCCATGGTCAATCAGATAGCTCCGCACCCTCTTAATCTCAGATTGTGGCTGAAGAATCAGCTCTTTCATCTGCCCGGTCACGTCTTTTCCTTCGTCCAGAATCTTGATGATTAGCCCCCCGCCCATTCCGGCTGCTATCATCGTATCTGCCTCGCCGGGCCTGATAGCCTTCAGCCCGTCCGAACGCCTCGTCTCAATCTGGCCGGTCATGCCGTTCTCCTGAATATGTATCCTGGCTCTCTCAAGGGGTCCTGCATTGATATCCGAAGCGATTGCCTTCCTGGCGGTACCGGTCATGATAAGATAGATCGGAATATACCCGTGGTCGGTTCCGATGTCTGCGACAGAGGCGCCCTCTGTCACAAGACCGGCTACTGCACGCAGTCTTTTTGATAGTTCCATAGGCGCCTCTTCCTTAATCCAGATAATCTCTAAGTTTTCTGCTGCGGCTCGGATGACGCAGCTTTCTGAGCGCTTTCGCCTCAATCTGGCGGATCCGTTCCCTCGTGACGTCAAATTCCTTGCCGACTTCCTCCAGCGTGCGGGCCCGTCCATCATTCATGCCGAATCTCAGGCGGAGCACCTTCTGTTCCCTCTCCGTCAATGTATCCAGCACCTCATCAAGCTGCTCTTTCAAAAGTGTCTGAGCTGCCGCCTCTGCTGGTACAGGTACGTTGTCATCCTGTATAAAGTCGCCGAGATGGCTGTCTTCTTCCTCACCAATCGGCGTCTCAAGCGATACCGGCTCCTGAGAGATCTTAAGAATCTCCCTCACTCTCTCTACCGGCATGTCCAGTTCAGCCGCAATCTCTTCCGGCGTAGGTTCCCTTCCCAGTTCCTGCAGCAATTGTCTGGACACACGAATCAGCTTGTTGATCGTCTCTACCATATGGACCGGAATCCGGATTGTCCTTGCCTGGTCGGCAATGGCTCTTGTTATCGCCTGTCGGATCCACCATGTGGCATACGTACTGAACTTAAACCCTTTATGATAGTCAAACTTTTCTACCGCTTTGATCAGTCCAAGGTTCCCTTCCTGAATCAGGTCAAGAAACAGCATCCCGCGCCCTACATAACGTTTGGCGATACTGACTACAAGGCGAAGGTTGGCCTCTGCCAGCCTCTTTTTGGCCTCCTCGTCCCCGTCTGCCATCCGTTTTGCAAGGTCGACTTCCTCATCCGCCGTAAGAAGCGGAACTTTGCCGATTTCTTTCAGGTACATGCGGACTGGATCTTCTATGCTGATACCGTCCGGAACAGAGAGATCTATTTTCTCGACATCAACCTCATCTTCTTCGGAGATGATGATATCCGCATCGTCGATATCATCATCATCTCCGCTGATACGCAGCACGTCGATATTGTTTGCTTCCAGGTGCTCAAACACTCGTTCCATCTGTTCAGATTCAAGTTCCATGTCAGAGAAGAAATCGTTGATCTCCTGAAGTTCCAGAATACTTTTCTTCTTTTTTCCAAGAGATACCAGCTCTTTTAATTTCTCCTCAAATTTCACTGTGTTTTCTTCCATGTAGTGTCCATCCTCTCATTGCTTGTTTATATTTTATCCTTAATTGATAGAAATATGCAGTTTTTCAAGGTCCTGCAGGGCTCTTTTGTCTTCCATCAACCGTTGTAGTCCCTGGATATCCGTAGGTTCCAGGTTCCGTGTAGCTTCCTCGATGCTGTGGCTCTTGACCCGTATTACCGTTTCCTTCAGTGCTTTCTCCTGCTCAGCAGCCGTTGAAAGCTCTTTGATCTTCGTGTGGAACAGTCCTGCAACCTCCCGGTGCTCTTCCTCATCCGTAAAATGATTCATAAGCTTTGCAGGATTCACTTCCCCTGCATCATACTGGTCATACAGAAGGTGTGCCACCTCCCGGTACAGCTCTCCTGAGAAATCCGTAGGCTTGATATACTTTTCAATCTGCCGGAAGATGCTCTCTTCCTCAATCAGCCATGTAAGCAGTATCTTCTGGGATTTGACAATCCCGTTCTCCTTCTCACGACCGGACGCTGTCTTGGCCCTGACGACAGGCTTTGCCAGCCCTTTTTGGACTGCCATCTTCCCGACCAGCTTTCTCAAATCTTCATAGCCGACGTGATATACGCCCGCTACTGCTTCTATGTAATTATTCCTTTCAATCTCCTCGTCAAACTCTGTAAGCCTTGTGGCTGCCGCCCGCATGAATTCTGTCTTGCCTTCCGGCGACTTCATGTCATACTGCTTCTCCAGAACTTCCAGGCCGAACATGAATCCATTCCGTGCCTTGCCGATCCGCTCTTCGAAAGCCTCCGCTCCCAGGTTCTTGATGAACTCGTCCGGATCTTTGTACGGTTCCATACGGATGACCCTCGCAGTGATTCCGGCCTCTTTTAGAATCGGCGCAGCTCTGAGTGCCGCTTTCGTGCCCGCCTCATCACTGTCATAGGTCAGATAGACTTCTTCCACATACCTTCGTATCAGCGAGGCATGTCCTGAAGTAAGCGCTGTTCCGAGCGAGGCTACCGCATTGCCGAATCCGGCCTGGTGCAGCGATATCACATCCATATATCCCTCGCAGAGCAGGAAGTACGGTTTCCGGAAGGTCCTTGCCCGATTGAGGCCATACAGGTTTCTGCTCTTGTCAAATATCATTGTCTCCGGAGAGTTGAGATACTTAGGCTGTCCGTCACCCATCACACGGCCGCCGAATCCGATGACCTTGCTGTTGGCGTCCATAATCGGAAACATGACACGGTTCCAGAACTTGTCATATGGACCGCTTCTTTCATTAAACGCAATCAGTCCCGCCTTAAACAATATGTCGTCCGAGTAGCCTTTAGACTTCAAGTACCTGTACAGTTCCTTCCCGGACTTGCCGGAATACCCGAGCCCGAAAGCGCGTATCGTGTCGTCGCTCAGCTCCCGGCGTTTCAGATAGTCTAACGCGTGCTCCCCTCTTGCGTCCTTCAGCTGCGCGTAATAGAACTGGGCCGCCAGCTTATTGATTTCCAGCAGAGTCGCCCTCACCCCCGCCTTCTTCTTCGCCTCCTCGGAATCGTCCTGCTCCGGCAGTTCGACGCCCGCGCGTTCCGCCAGATAACGAAGCGCTTCCACGAAGGTATAATTTTCATATTCCATTATGAACGTAAAGACGTTACCTCCGGCCCCGCATCCGAAGCAGTAATACATCTGCTTCTGCCTGCTGACCGAGAATGACGGCGACTTTTCATTATGAAACGGACATAATCCAAAATAGGAACTTCCTTTTTTCTGCAGTTTCACATAACCTGAAATCACATCTACTATGTCATTTTTTGCTCTCACTTCTTCAATCAGATCATCTGAATAATACATCGTCCCTCCTATATCTACGCTGAGATACCCGGAGCAGATACATTTATACTGCTCCGGGTAAAAATGTCCTCATATATAGTATTCGACAAAACTATTTGATTTCCTTTAAATTTTCCAAGATTCCGGTACAAAAAATTCTTCAAACTTCTTAACTGCGTATGTATCCGTCATTCCTGCAATGTAATCACACACGATCTGTTCTTTGCCAGCCCCGTTTACATCCATCATGGACAGATACTGCCCGGGCAGAAGTTCCACATGCCTTATATAATACTCATACAAGTTGGTAATCATATTAATCGCCTTGACCTCTTCTCCCTTGGCAGCAGGATTCTGATATACGTTCTCAAACATAAACCTTCGGAGTCCGAGCGTAGCTTCCCGCACCTCCTGCGACATGCTGATCTTGGGCTGGTCCATGCTGTTGGTGATGACATTGTGAATCATCGTATCGAGCCTTACTTTGGTCGTATTGCCCAGTATATCCGTGTATCTGGCAGGAATATCTTCCTCCTTCAGGATGCCTCCGCGTACGGCATCGTCTATGTCATGGTTGATATAGGCAATCTTATCCGACAGCTGTACGATCTGCCCCTCCAACGTGTGGGGGCTGCCACTGGACTTATGGTTCCGTATTCCGTCTAGGACCTCCCACGTAAGGTTCAGGCCTTCCCCCTGCTTTTCCAGGCATTCTACTACTCTGACACTCTGTTCGTTGTGGCGGAACCCGTCTGGGTTCACATCATTAAGCGCCCGCTCTCCCGCATGGCCGAACGGCGTATGCCCAAGATCATGGCCCAATGCGATGGCCTCCACCAGATCTTCGTTCAGACGCAGCGCTTTGGCCACTGTCCTGGCATTCTGCGAGACTTCCAGCGTATGGGTAAGCCGCGTACGGTAGTGGTCCCCTTTCGGAAGCAGGAACACCTGCGTCTTCTGTTTCAGCCTCCGGAACGCCTTGCAGTGCAGTATCCTGTCTCTGTCCCGCTGGAATACAGGCCGGATGTCACATTCTTCCTCTTCTTTCTTCCTCCCCTGGGAATCCTTGCTCAGTGTGGCATATGGACTCAAGTATTCGATTTCCCTTCGTTCCAGCTGTTCCCTGATTGTCATCCTCAATCCTCCGCCCTTCTAATACCTGTTATGTACATCTTCTGCAAAACACATCATATCTTTTACTTCTATCACTTTTCCGTCGTCCAGTACCGCACGTCCGCTCATTTTACCGAACACCTGATGCTGATCTGTCACGATGACGAGGGCTGATGTCCTGGCCGCCCTGTCAAGAACCGGTTCAAAGTCCATCTCGAACCGTCCGTCGCTCGACGTGAATGTCCACGGCTTCATATAGCTGTCCTCCGGAATATGGAAGGTCACATCATCTAATTTATGACACCTGCCGCCGTAAAATAACATATTTTCGGAAGCTGCCGAAGTATCTCCAAACCCGTATCCGATATTGAACCCAAAGGGCGCCCCGTCAACCGTGGCATTGCCGGATCCCCAGTACCACCGGTTGTCATATGTCCACACGCCCCGGCCCCAGTCGAGCGTTCCGTAGTCGGACTTTGGACGGAACGTATAAGTTTTCCCATCATAATGCATGGTTCCTTCTGCTTTCATGCAGTTGATCTTCTGGTTATAGTAGAATGCCGTCTTCTTATGTTTCCACGGTGTCGCAATCACCATCGTGTCCATGTCGGGCTGATGGAGCAGGATATCGCATGAGAAGGGCTTTCCATTATAAAAGTTCTCAAAGCGGCACGTGATGCGGCGCTGCCCTTCACTGACCGTAAATCTCATCTGCAGGCGCCGGTCCCTGTATACGGTATCGCCTGACTCTGAAGTGGCAGGCAGGGCTAATCTTCCCATCGGAAATGCATTCAGTATCGTCTCTGTATGTTCCCACCCTTCCTTAAAATTCAGCAGCGAGACGGACTGCAGTCCGATATAGCCGTCATCTGATATGGTAAACGCCCCTGCGAAATCTTCGTTCAGCACAAGATAGTAGTCCCATTCCTTAATCCTGAACCTGGGCGCCTTTATCTGGCGCCTGTCATACTGCTGTACGAGACTCTTCGACCACCCGGGCTCTCTCAGAGAGCCGTCTTCTGTCAGCAAGGGCTGTATTTCCGTCACCTCATGGTTTCTCATCTATCATCCCTCTTTTCCGCTTCCAGACGCTTTTCTATCGCGTCCACCACCGTCTCTATAACTTTGATTCTTGCATAATACTTGCAGTTTCCTTCCACGACTATCCATGGGGCCTTAGCCGTGGATGTACGTATGAGCATCTCATTGACCGCCTCTTCATACTGGTCCCACTTCTCCCGGTTCCTCCAGTCTTCATCCGTGATCTTCCACTGTTTTTCCGGATTCTCCTGGCGGGCTTTGAATCTGCGCTCCTGTTCCTCTTTATCGATCTGCATCCAGAATTTCATTACGATGGCTCCTGCATCTGTCAGGTCCTTTTCCATATCATTGATTTCTTTATAGGCTCTCTGCCACTCTCCTCTTGTACAGAAGCCTTCGATACGTTCTACCATCACCCTTCCGTACCAGGTACGGTCGAATATGGCTACGTGCCCCGCTTTCGGCATAGCGGTCCAGAACCGCCACAGATAATGGTGGGCCTTTTCGATATCATTAGGCGATGCCGTCGGACGGACAACATATCCTCTCGGATCCATCTTGGCTGTCAGCCGTTTGATTGCGCCGCCTTTCCCTCCTGCGTCCCATCCTTCAAATCCAAGTACGACCGGTATCCTCCTCCGGTACAGTTCTCCGTGCAGCTTCGACATCTTATCCTGCAGCTTATCCAGTCTCTTCTTATACTCTTCTTTACTATATGAGAGACTTAAGTCTGCCTTTGCCAGTATGGATTCGCCGAGCTTCTTATCCTTTTCCGCCTCTTCCCCCGACAGCTCCTGGAGGTCTTCTGCCGTGTATACCTTGACATTTTCTCTTTCTTCTCTCTCTTTTTTCACACAGTCGATACGCTCTGACAACGCCTGGATTACAATCGAATATATTTTTGCCGCGGCAAACCGGCGGTCTGTCGCCTCCACGATATTCCATGGCGCGTAGTCCGTGTCGGTCCGGGCAAGCATATCTTCGTTCATCTTTTCATACCGCGCAAAATCCTTGTTGCGCCTTCTGTCTCCCTGGCTGACTCTCCACGCCGTCTCTTTAGACTCCAGCAGCTTTTTGAATCGCTTCTTCTGTTCCTTCTTATCTATAGCCAGGAATATTTTGATCAGAACCATGCCGTCGTCCGTCAGCTGCTGCTCAAAAGAACAGATCGAATCATAGGCTGCGGACAGGTCCTTCTTCTTCGTCTTCTTGTCGAACCGGTCGATAAGCACCTTTCGGTACCATGTGCTGTCATAGATTGCAATCCGCCCTCTCGATGGCATCTTTGTCCAGAATCTCCACATGAACGGGTGCATCCGCTCTTCCTCCGTCTCATTCTTCACCGCATGCACTTCAAAGCCCCTCGGATCCAAAGCCTGAATGAGCTCGCCAATCTGAACCCCCTTGCCGGCCGCACCGTAACCTTCAAAAGCAATCATGACAGGAATGCCAAGCTCCCGGCACTCCCGCTGTAGCTTTCCAAGTTTTGGCTCTAATTCCAACATCTTGTCCCTATATTCAGACTTGCTCAATGATTTTGATAAATCCAACTTCTCCAGCATACAAATCCCTCCATTTTCATAGGGGTCAGACCCCCAGCGCAGCAGGGGTCTGACCCCTATCGCAATTTCCATTATTTAACTTCATTATACACCATGCGATACATAATGTTAGACTTTTTATTACATTTTTTTAATTCATCAGAATTATTAGTCTTTTACTTTTTTCCGCATTTTTATTACTAACATGCCCTCAAGATCAGCGTATTATTCTATGCCTAATGGAACATTGGCAGTTCATTAAGTTAATGATAATTCATGCAAGCAAAAAGCGGGGGATATATTATATACTATATCCTCCGCCGTCTATTCGCTGGATTTATTATTTTTTGCCTGTCACTCCGCCGGTGGTTCAAACCGGGCCGCGAGGCAGAAACCGTCGCGGTTCATTGACTTTCTTCGGTAAAGGGCGCTGTCGGCCCTTCGGTACAAGTCGTAGAAATCTCTGCCGTCTTCGGGGTAGCAGGAAGCCCCGATGCTGACCGTAGCCGTTACGGTCTCTTCATCGATGCCCATCGGCTGATGGAGCTTTTCTACCAGGGCTTCTGCCTTGGATACCACTTCCCGGACCTCTCCGCTGTAAGACATGAAGGCCAGAAATTCATCGCCGCCTACCCTCCCGATGATATCCTCTTTTCGGAAACATGTTTGAATTCGCTGCGCCAGGCTGTGCAGGACTGCATCTCCGGTGAAATGTCCATACGTATCATTCACCTTTTTAAAATGGTCTACATCAATCATGAAGAACACATAGCATTCCCCGTCACATGCATTGTCGAGGACTGCCCGTATCCGCTCTTCCGTAGCGGCTTTATTGAGCAGGTTCGTCGTGGAGTCTCTCTGTGACTTGATGCGCAGCTGCTCCAGTTCTCTTTTTTCTTCATCTATATCCGTAATCTTTGCCAGTACCGTCATCGGCTTGTCGCCAAACTTTTCCGGTACTGTCATCGTGACTGACAGCCAGCGGTATGTCTTGCCCGGATTGAGCAGTCGCAGCTCTACAGGGTCAGGACGTATCCCGTTCTTTGCCTCCGCTATCCCTTCCATCAGCCCGGCGATATCTTCCTCATGTACTCTGGCCATCACTTCCGGTAACGATATCTTTCCCTCGAACCCGAAGATACGGTTAAAATTATCAGAGAAGGCCAGCTTGTCACTGGCAAAATCATATTCCATATAATATTCCCCGAGCTGCTCGGCAACCATTTCATATCGGTTTGATATATTCAGGCCCTGTTCGGTATCTGCCTTCTTTTCCCCGTTATCTGTGATATCCATCACCATAGAGTAAGCCCGCTGTATTCCATCTTCATCTGCTTCACAGAGCCTTGATATCGTTTCAAGCCAGATGAGCCGGCCATCCTTGCATGGAGAACGATATTTCATCGTGACGATGTTGCTGACTTTCAGCTGTTCAAGAATATCATTTGTTACCAGTGCCCTGTCTTCCTCATAAATCAAGTTGATATATTTGTTGTCAAATAACTGGACGATATCGTCCCTTGAATATCCCGTAAGGTTCAACATGCTCTTTGAGATATAGTCTATCGTGAAATCCGCATCGAACCTGACACATTTGACTCCCGTAGGAAGATTGGCCAGTATCTTTTCCGCTGCCGTGTATTCGTTTTCCCTGGTAATCTGCCTGCGCTTGTTCGCGTCATTATTGATGATGACTACCACAAGGCTTGACGTACCGTCGGCTCCGCGGTATACGTTGCCCGTCCCGACTATCCAGATGGACCTGCCGTCTTTGCGGACGACCCGGAATTCTATCGTAACGGTATCGCTCTCCCCAAGCTGCCTGCGGATCTCTTCATTCACATATTCGATATCGTCTGGGTGTACGAGCCCAAGGGCATGGTTTTTAAATCTCTTCTCCATCTCCTGGGCCGTATAGCCGAGCATGCGCCTGTATCCCTCGTTACATGTGAGCAGAGAGAATTCTTCATCTATGCCGACCTGGAAGATTCCTGCATAGGCGCTGTCAATCATCTCCTGGGCCTTCATCGGCTGAGCCGGCCGGAAAGATGCATAGACAAGACTCTGGCTGTGTTCCGGTCTGGAACGTTCCGCTATCGTATATGTGTAAGCTTCAAGGCCTGTAAAATACTTTGCTTCAAAGTCTTTCGCCCTCAGAGGAAGGCTGTAGAAATATCCCTGGAGAAGATCCGGGTTCAGACGGCAGACGTGTTCCTCCATCTTGCTGTTCTCGATTCCTTCCACACATACTTCCATGTTCATGTTCCGGCTCAGATTGACGAGCGTGGAGAGAAGTGCCTGGTCCGTTACATTGTAGGATATGCGCTCTAAAAATGACCGGTCTATTTTCAGTTCATCTGCGCTCAAAAGCCGCAGGACTTCCAGTGAAGAGTATCCCGTCCCAAAATCATCCAAAGCTATATGTACACCCTGAGCCCTGATAAAGTCAAACTGTTTGCTAAGAACAACCGGATCTTTCACTTTTCCACTCTCAGTCAGCTCCAGCGTTATGTTTGCAGGATTTACCCGGTAGTCGGTGAGCATATCCATCAGAAGGAATTTGAAAGACGGCACTTCAAACTGAAGGCTCGATACGTTGATGTTCATCTGAAAATCCGCTTTGTATCTGCACCACTCGGCGCACTGGCGGATGGCTGTTTCCAGCACCCACCTGCCCATCTCCAGCATCAGTCCGTTCTCCTCCAAAATGGGAATAAATTCTACCGGAGATATCTCTTCCTCCTGTGGAAAATCAGGATTGTCCCACCTCAGCAGTGCTTCACAGCCTACCAGCTGCTGATCCTGTGCCGTCACAATCGGCTGGTATACCATATAGAACCCTTTGAACCCCAACACGACGGACTCCCTCAGCGCTGTCAGAAGCGACGCATGCCTCTTGTCCTTTTCTGCCAGGTCTTCACTGTATACTACCAGACAGTTTTTTCCGCTCTTCTTGGAAGTCTGAAGCGCTTTGCCCGCATTGCGGTAGAGCGTTTCAAAATCTTTCCCGTCCTTTGGAAAGCAGCAGGCGCCCCCTGATATGGTCAGGAGAAACTTATACTCTGCAGCGCTGAATTTTTCTGCGATACAGCTCTTCTTCAATCTCATGTACCACTCTTTTACGTCATCCTCGTCACAGTCCGGCATTACGATGCCAAAGCCATCCCCGTCCAGCCGGAACAGGTTGGCTTTTTCCGGAAGAAGCTTCTGTATCCGGCGGGCGCAGTCTTGTAGAAGCAGATCTCCAGTAGAGTAGGAAAAAAGTTCATTTATATTTGAAAAATCATCGATTCCTAGCATAATGACAGCCCAGCAGCCATCTTCTTTCACTTTATCATATAAAAATTTCCTGAAACTATAATTATTAGGGAGCGCAGTGACAGGGTCAATTATATTGTAGTAATCCGCTTCGCTTATCATACCCGCCAGATATATAACGTCCGACGAAGCATCTGCTACGGGCCACAGCCTGACCCCCATATACTGATAATAGCCGTACTGATTTCTCATACGATACAGATTCGCACTGCTGCAAAATGTACCGTCCGCAATCTTGTCATAGTCACCTTTGAAGCGGGCAGCATCATCTTCATGCAACGTACAGGCAAAATAGTCTTCGATGCTATCACCATACCCCGGCCCCTTCACCGTCTTAAGAGTTCCCTGTGACCAGAAAACTTTCTGACTCCCGAGTTCGACAATGAACATCCCGGACTCTACGTCAGGCCGTAAATCTTCTCCTGATAATGCTTCCATATATGCCATACGCTTACCCCCTTCTGCCTAAGTGGTCCGACCCTTTACTGAAAAGTAACACTCTTAATATTTATCGACCCATATGGCACCAAATTAAGCACAAGTAAAAAGAACACTGATTTTTATAAATCAGTGTTCCTCATAATTAATCTGCAGCATATGCCGATTGCATTATTTACTTAGCGTCTTCATATGTAATTACCAGCAAGGCATCTGTGGCAGTCATGGAAATATTAGTCTTATCCCCATACCACCTGTACCTCGTGTTGTAGGTCGCTTCATAATCTTCAGCATAGATTTTGTTAAAGTAGCCAACATAATATAATATGGCATCTCCAATATCTTCACTGACAATGCTGGCTTCTATCTTCTCCAGCTTATCATTCTCATCGAACCAGAAATTCATATCTATCATATCGCCTTCTGAATGATATCCGTCCAATGAATCTACCAGGTCAAAATAACTGCCGTCCTCATCGTAAGTCCAATCCGGATACTTCTTTTCTACTGTTTTGACGGATGATCCCCATCTCAGCCCTTCGCAGTATTCCTTGCTGCCGGTGGGCTTAAGAACGGCAAAAATCACGATTCCCAGCACAACGGCTGCAATTATCCCTATCATCAATATCATATTGTTCCGTTTTATGCGGTGCGTGACAGGCCTCTGCTCTTGTCCAGATTCGGCCTCTCTGATTATCGGACAGCCGCAATACGAGCAGTATATCGAATTGCCGCTCACTTCTTTTCCACATTTTGAGCATATAATCGTTTGCATATGTATTATCCTCCCTCCTGTCATCCTGTCTTCTGACATCATCTTCCGACAGCTTCTTATAAGGCTATTCTACCATCATATTCCCCGGATTTCGACAATTAATGTTTTATATTTTCAAAAGCCCCATCTATGCCCCATCTTCCGTATAAGCAGGCAAAAAAAATACTGAGAAGCTTTTATTCTAAAGCTTCTCAGCATTCCGGTTAACTGCGGAAGATGGGACTTGAACCATCTACGACTTCGAAAATCATTGATAAATGGAGGCGTTCTGCACTCACGAATCGAAGGGTAACCGTTCAGGTAACCAAATCTCGCATCATCTCGACCTATTTTTAAGGTAAAAGCTTTCGTTCGAAATCTCTGTTTATCTTACCATAACTATTCAAAAAAATCAAACGTTATTTGAAAAATCAGGGCAACTCAGCCCGCTATGTTCCCAAAAAGGTAACCGCAAACCGGTAACCAAAAGCCCAACTCAGCCCGCAATTCAAGGGTTGTCGGGGTTTGCCAGTTGCCATAGAATGCAAATCATTGAAAACAAAAAGAGCCCCTGGCGTCTTGAAAACCTGGGGCTCTAAGGACGGTGGCGTAAAAGCCACACAGGACAGTGACGCTTAACGATTGGAAGCCGTGAACGTCACCGATAACACGATTGGAATATTATCCGAAAAGCCATGCGATGGCAAACGGATTTACCGATTCGCCACTGTCCTGACAACAACAAGAGAAAGGATGGTGGCTTTTTTATGCCAACTGTTAACGCACAGAACCGCAAGCACCCCCTTGTCGTGCCGTTCGATTTCGACGGCGAGGGGCAGCTTGCCATACATAGGGATTTCTGGCACCTGCCAATCAGCATCAGCGCCAAGAGCTTCTACCTTGTTATGCTCAGCCAGGAAGATAAGAGCAAAACGTATTCCGTTGAGGAAACCTGCAAGCTGAGCCGCGACCTCACTCCGCAGACCGTTCACGACTGCATGGCGGAGCTTCGTTCGGTCGGCCTCGATCCCCATAACGTCAGGGGGTGGGAGCATGTCTAACCAGCAAGTAAATCAAAGCGTGCCGAAGCACAATGATGGGCTGCAAGCTGATCAGTTCGATGAGAACATCCTGGTGTTCGACAACATCTTCTCACGTGGATACGGGTTCTCACCGCAGGTGCTCACGCGCTTGCCGCAGCTGTCCATCGAGGCAAAGGGGCTCTACTCGTACTTCTCCTCGTTCGCCGGCCAGGGCGGCGTTGCCTTCCCATCGACCCAGACGATCCTGAAGGAAACGAACATCAGCAAGAACCGCTTCTACAAGTACCGTGACGAGCTTGAGGCATGGGGGTTCATCACCGTTGAGGTGAGAAACACACGGCATGGCAGGCAGACGGTCTACCATCTGCCTGTTGAGCCGAAGCCAAGCGACAAGGTGCATAAGCTGATCGATGCCGCTACGCAAGCGCGCATGCACAAGGTCAACAACCTGCCGAACGCTGCTGTGGATAACTCTCCTGCCCTTGATTCTTGTGGAAAACCGGTGCTTGACGGTTATCCACAAACCCCAGGTCAGGAGCCACGTCCTCAAAATGAGGATTTGGCTTACCCATGTCCTCAAAATCAAGACGACCCTCGTCCTCAAAATGAGGACATGCTTAATATTGTTAAAAGTAACAAGGGAAAAGTATCAATAGATCTATCCGAGACCGCTCATGCCACCGTTGTGGATAACTCGGGTTGCGATACCCATGAGGACGCTCGCTTGCGCTCACTGAGCGGTGCCGAGGCACCGATTGATACGCTCGCAAGCTCGCTGAGGAACTTTTCATTGAGCTTAAAAGAATCTAAGGCTTTCGATGAGCTCTGCCGTAGGTCCATCAAGGAGCCCAACCCGAAAAGGGAGGCACAGGCACAGCAACTCTTCGCGAAAAGGCTGCGCGAGGGCTACCTGCCGGCGCAGGTGCTCGCCGCGTACGACTGCTACTCGAAAGAGTACAAGGAAACAAACAGCACCCCTCGCTTTGCCATGCAGCTCGACGATTGGCTGCGCAAGGAATCGGGATTCAAGTTCTATGCGGGCAGGCCACGCGCAAAGGCATCCAGCGGCGATGCTGCCGAGCGCGACAAACAGGCAAAGAGGCAACGGCTCTTGGAAAGCGATCCGGAGTTCAAGGCCCTTTGCAACCGCACAACGTCCCTCTTCTCCGATTGGCAGGTAGCGCAAGTCGGGGGACTGTCCACTGCCGAGGGCTACCACGAGCGCTGGGAAGCAGCGAAAAAGGCTGAGGAGGACTATCTTGCCGCAAACGGTGAATAACTGAAAAAGTGGAAAGGTTTACCAGAGTTGCTGGTAGAATCTAGGAAACGTGAAAGGAGTGATTCTCTATGGTTGATGATGATAGGCAAGCAGCTTTAAACGCAATCGACCTAAAGGGCAACATCGTGCTGAAAGAGTTCGGGGACACAGCGCTTCTCTTCCGCCCTCAGAACAACTACGAGCCATTCGTTGTGGCTTACGGCTACGACAAGGCTGCTGGCGAGTGGTCGCACGGGTCGTATCACACCGACCTTGGGCATGCGTTCGAGGAAGCCAACCCCGAGATCATCGAGGATGCCTGCGTGCGGTGGCAGCGCGGCGACATCGCCACAGCCTTGGGCAACAAGGAGTACCCGGCAACCGATGCCAACGTCTCCTGGATACTGAACCGCAGCACAATGGGTGATTTCCATGAGGAGATGACCGCCAAAGGCAACGAACGCCTTGGCGAAATCGTGCACGAGCAGGAGCGCTATCTCGACAAGGCAAGCGGCAAGAACCTGGCTGCATCCGAGGGGCGCGATGCGTACCTGCGGCCTGGCGTGCTTGAGGCCGACAACGGGCAGATCGGGCTGTCGGATATGGTCGATGAGCTTCGCGAAAGCGCCCGAGGCTCATCGCGCGATGCGGTTTCGAGGGACATCTCGCATGGCGGGGAAGCTATCTAACCGGACACACATTTAATAGGAAGGGAGGCATGCCATGTCAAGGGAAAACGATCGGGTGGCAGTCTGGGCAAAGGAGCTGCGCGATGCAGCCCGTGCCCAGGAAGCATCCCGCGATCCGTTCGGATCGCATGATGGAATGGATGTCGATCCTCATACGGCTGTTGTGGAGACATGTGGCTACGGGTTCCGCAACGAAGTGGCTGAAAACGTCCGCGAGGCGTTCTTGGAGGATCTTGAGGATGATCGCCAGATCAACCAGATCAGGCAGGATGAAAGCCAAGGAATCGCACGTTAAGTGTGCGTTTCCTTGCAAATTCCCCGTTCTGAGCGTAGTTGTTGGGGAACAGGTGCTAGCATGCCTTGATGTGCGTCATCATGCGCAAGAGTTATGCATGTTACACAAACACGTTCAGCATTATTGAAAGGCGGCCTTGAGTTGGCAGAGATAGCTCGGATAAGCATCAGCTGCGACAAAGAGCTCAAGGAAAGCGCTGAGGAGATATTCAAGATCCTCGGGCTTTCCACCAACGCCGCCGTGAAGCTCTTCCTGCAAGCGGTCGTACGCGAGCAGGGGATACCGTTCAGGATGGACGTGCGCGATATGCGCGGCACTTCGCCTGAACCTAACGAAAGGATGATGCAACATGGCTGATTTCGGCGATGAGGCTGGCAAAGACGTTCTCGACAACATCACTCGAATGGCAAGGATGCCGTTCGATGAAATGGTGCGCATCATGCTTCGCAAGATGCTCAACGGCTCGAAGAACTTCGAGCCTCAGTACAACAAGGAAGGCAAAGTAGAGTCTATCGACCTTCCGTTCGACTCCCTTAGGGAACGTGCCCTTGCCATGGACGTCATGAAGCAAGAGGGCATCGAGTTCGAGAAAAGCGGGTCTAAGGTAAACGTTCAGCATTACCTGAAAATCAAGCCTGAAGACCACGAGCGGTTCCAGCAAGCAATGCAGGATCGCTTGGCCGAGATTGAGCGGGCAAAGTACTCTCCTTCCCATGACCAGACCCTTGAGAACATCCGCAAGGAGCCTGCCGACAAGGATTATGTTGACTTTGCCAAAGACATGGGAAAGGAAGGCGCCATCCCATCGACTGAGCTTGTAAAGCTCGGGGATGAGCCGACCTTCGGAGAAGTTAACGATGTGGTAACCCCCAACCAGCGCAAGATCGAGAAGATCCTGAACATGCGCGAGCATGGCGCAACTGCCGTTGAGCGTGAGGCTGCCGACAGGGCGCTTGACCGTGTTCTCAGCAAGGAAGGCCTTACCCGCCAGCAGGTCGGCTTGGAAGAGCCGTTCAACCCGCAGGCTTACAAGTCTTGGGACGGGATGGATCCTGATGGGCGCACCCGACAGGTAGAGGGGCTTTGGAAGGATTGGATGAAGGACGAGGTGAACAACCTGCCCGACAACCTCAACATCGGACAGTTCTGCGACCAGATCGCAGAGCGCGGCATCGGCGTCGATGTTGCCAAGGGCGGCGGCTACCAGCTCTACGATCCGCTCAACCCACACCATAGGATCAACCTCAAGAACCTCGATGCGAAGTACTCTGATGAGAAGCTTGGGCTCCGTTCCAAAGAAACAGCCTATGAAGAAAAATCGCGTGAATCTCGTGATCGATCCGATCGCCTGTCACGCGAGCGCGATCTTGGAGAAATCGGGGACAAGGAAATCCCCAGCCAGCAGCTCATCACACGGTAAAAGCAAGGAGGTTCCCCATTGGCACAGAACAGAATGCAGGAGCGCATACGCTCCTCAGCCCTTGGAACGGCGATCTTGTCCGTTGTCGCCTTCTATCTCGGTGACCGAATCGGCGCATATATCGTCTTCGGGCTCGACATGCAGCTGGGGAACCAGGTAATGCGCGGCCTTCAGGCTCTCATCGCAAAACCGCTTTATCTCGATCTCAATATGATGCCGTTGCTTTACGGTTTCATACTGTGCGCCATCGTTTGGCTTGTCTGGCTGCGCTACGTTGTGTTCGTTGGCAACTACCGTACCGGTGAGGAATCCGGATCCGCCCAATGGGGAAGCGAGAAGCAGGGCTTGGCATTCAAGGATCAGACCAACTCATCGAACAACCTCATCTTCACCAAGAAGTACGGTCTGGCAATCAAGAGGAAAAAATTCGATCTTGAGACAGACCGCAACTTTAACGTGATGGTTGTCGGCGGTTCCGGCTCCGGCAAAACGCGCAACTACGTGAAGCCGAACCTTATGCAGCTCAACGCCAACTACTTCGTGACGGACCCGAAGGGAACCTTGATCGGCGAGTCCGGCTATCTGTTCACGGACAACGGCTACAAGGTGAAATCCTTCAACACCATCGACTTCACCAAATCACAACATTACAACCCGCTTGCCTATGTGAAGACCGATGCCGACATCCTCTCGTTCGTGAACTGCTTCATCATGAATACCACAGATCCGAAGAAATCCGGTGGCGACGCATTCTGGGAGAACTCGGAACGTCTTCTCTACACAGCGCTCATCGCGCTTTTGAGGGATTGGTTCCCGAAGAAGGACTACTCCATCGATGGTTTACTCACGTTGCTGTCGCTTGCAGAGGCAAGCGAGAACGATGAGAAGTTCGAATCACCACTTGACATGCTGTTCAAGGAAATTGAAACGGGCAAAGCATATCGCAAGAATCCTGCCTACTATGCCAAGAAACGCCAAAAGCAACAGCAAGCTGCAAGGAACGCCGTTCTGCAGCGCGATGTCATCGGCTTGCAGAATGAGGCCGATGTCGATGAGCCAGAGTACACCTATCAGTCCTCAATGATGAAGAGGGTCGATGGTGTGCGCCCATCTGAACGCGGCGGGCTCTCCGCGAACGAGGATTTTGCCCTTGCAAACTACAAGAAATTCAAGACTGCTGCTGGCAAGACGTTGAAATCAATCCTCATCTCCTGCAACGTGCGCTTGGAAAGCTGTGAGATCAGCGAAGTGCGCGAGCTTCTGAGATACGATGAGATGGAGCTGGACAAGCTTGGCGATGAAGATTCGAAGATGGTTATCTTCGCTATCTTATCGGATACGGACAAGACCTTCTCCTTCTTGCATGCAATCATGATGTGGCAGGCGATCGACATCCTTTGCCGCCGCGCGAACATCAAGTACAACGGCAAGTTGCCACGAATGGTGAACTTCATCTTCGATGAGTTCGCCAATATCGGCAAACTGCCCGATATTGAGCAGACGATTGCCGTAACCCGTTCGCGCAACATCGCCATCTCCATCATCTTGCAATCCATGGCACAGCTCGATGCTCGATACGACAAGGATGCCAAAACGATCATCGACTGTTGCGACACAACGCTATTCCTGGGCGGAAAATCAAACTCAACGAACAAGGAAATTGCCGAGATGATTGGCGACGAGACCATCCATCAGACCACGTTCGGCGAGTCACACGGGCAGTCTCCTTCCGGTTCGAAGAACATGCAGATCCAAGGCCGCAAGCTCATCGATCCCGCTGAGATCGGCAAGATGAGCCGCAAAGATGCGATCCTCCTGATCGCCGGCACCAATCCGCTCAAGGACGAGAAATATCCTGTTGAGTCTCATCAGAACTACATTTACCTCGATCCTGGTAGCAACAAGAAATGCTTGCATGACAAACCGTTCGATTTCAAGAAATACCTTGAGAATCAGAAGAACGGCTCCTCTCCCACTGCTTTGCGAAAGGAGGCTTAACCGACATTGACTGGACTTCTCAACCTGCTGTCGAGCGCTGTCCAGTTCATCGGCCAGGCACTTATGGTGCTCGGCCTCGTGAACGTTGGACTCACCCTCAAAGACGGCACAACCGGTGGCGGCGGCCAATTGTCTGGCGCCGTCGCAATGATAGTTGCAGGCGGTTGCATCTTCGCTGTTGCGAGGATGGTTCATGCAACCTAACAAGACATTTCCAACGTTATGACGTTGTTTCTCATCAGAAAGGAGAATTGAGCATATGAATCTCGGCAACGTAACTTCCCTGCTGTCATCTGGTGTGCAGTTCCTTGGCGCTGTCCTTCTGGTCATGGGCCTTGTGAACTTGGGACTCACCATCAAGGATGGCATGCAAGGAGGCGGTGGACAGCTCGCCGGCGCAATCGCAATGATCGTTGGCGGCGGCATCGTCATCGCTGCAGGCACTTACTTCGGCTCCATCGATACTTCCTGGGCTGGCTAGAAGCGCTGTTGCAGTCCCCTCATGCCGCCAAGGGCCGCATGAGGGGACTGTGCTTTTTCCCATAATCAACACGAAAGGAGCTGAGCAACCTTGCTATCCGTTGCCATACACAAGGATGTTGGCGAATACCAACCGAAGATCATCGGCAAGCTACCCATCCGCACCCTAGTATGCATCGTCGGTGCAGTGGGCATATCCCTGCTCACTGCTGCCTACATAACCTTTGTCCTCGGCCTTCAAACCTCCGACTTCATGGTATTGATCTATGCGATCTCCATTCCTTTCTGGCTATGCGGATTCATGCGTCCGCAGGGCTTGAAGTTCGAGGTATTCGCAAAGTACTGGCTTGAGTACAACTTCACCACCAAGCACATCCTCTACAGTCCATCCTTCAAGCTTGCAGGCTTCGATGAGCGATGCGACCAAAGAAAAGAAGGGAAAATCTATGACAAAGAACTACGAAAGCTCGCAAACCTACCGGGAATCGAAGCCTACAGCCCAAAGGCAGGACGGGTCCTATAGCTCGTTTTCACCTGACGACGAGTACTGGGATCCGACCGCCCCACGAAAAGAGCAGCGCTACGCTTCCCCCAACTTTGCCGAAGCCGAGAACTACGATGTCGACTACGGCTCAAGCGCATTTTCCACAGGGCACAACCCTCATCCTGTCGAGCACCCGGACATGCCTAATCAGCAGTTCGGGGCTCTCGATGCGCAAGCTTTGAGCGACATCGCCGGCACGGCAACGAAATCCTTCAAGGGGAAGGCCCCGAAATCAACGCGCTTGAGCCGCAGCGAGAAGAAGGCCGCCCAACGCGAGCTGCAGCGCAAGAGGCGCGAGGCGCAGCAACGCGACAAGGCAATCAAAAAGAAGCGCAGCTCGATCAAGGCTCAGCTGAAGAACCGAGACAAAGAGCTCTCTTCCATAACCAAGGCTGCACGCAAGAAAAGGTCAAGCGCAAAAGACGTTCTCCACTACATAGGCTACAACTCAATGTACGTCGACGGCGTTTGCGAGGTTGAGGAGGGGCTGTTCTCGGAAACTATCGCATTCGAGGATACTTCCTACCAGAGCACACGCGATGACATCCAGAAGGGCATCTTCTCATCCATGTGCCGTCTTTACGACCAGTTCGGTGCCGATACCTTGGTTCAGATGAGCGTCATCAACACGCCGATCCCCTCTTCTGAGATCGGCAGCCGTCAGTTCTTCGATCCTATGAAGCAGGACTCTGCAAACGCATCTGAAGATGCAGCGCTGTTCAACGAGATCTTGAACCAGAAGCTTCGCCAAGGCGTATCCAACATCAGGCGCGACCGCTACATAACGTTTTCGGTCCTTGCCGACAATGTGGAGGAAGCGATGCCGAAGCTTGCCCGCATCGAAACCGAGACCCAGCGAATCTTGTCTACAGTCAACTCCTCTTCGAGGGTACTCAACGGAACGGAACGCTTGAAGGTCATCAGCTCGCAGCTGAACCCCATGAAGCCCTTCCTTTTCGATTACCAAAAGGACGTCGGCATCCATTCAGGGATGACCACCAAAGATGCCATCGCCCCCGGCTGCCTTGACTTCAAGCCGGAAGGCTACACCGATTGCTTCAAATCAGACGGCATGTGGTGCCAGGTTCTCTCGATGAAGCACTTCGGCTCTGAGCTGTCAGACCGTGCGCTTTCCGACATCGTTTCGCTCCCGATTCCGCTTAACGCGACCTGGTTTGCGCAGCCTATCGACAAGGCTAAGGCCATCGCCTACGTTCGCCAGCGCTCTGCCTGGATCGACAAGGAGATCATCGATGAGCAACGTTCTGCCGTGAACAAGGGATACGATTACTCGATCCTGCCCTACGAGCTGAAGTACTCCAAGGAAGAGACCGAGGACATGCTCGACCATCTGCAGAACAAGAACCAGCGCATGTACATCTTCACGGGGCTCTTCTACACCTATGCCTCCACAAAGGAGGAACTGGACAACCAAGCCCTGAAGATCATCTCGACCGCTCGCCAGCATTCCATGGAGGTCGATCTGCTCGACTTCCGCCAACCGGAGGGACTTAACTCGATCTTGCCGCTCGGCCACAACCACATCAACCAGTCGCGCAGGTTTACGACCGCGCAAACCGCGATTCTCATGCCCTTCGCAACGCAGGAATTGAACGATGAGGGCGGCACGTACTACGGGCAGAACCAGCAGTCCTCGAACCTCGTGCTATGCGACCGCAAGAAGCTCACCAGCCCTGTTGCTTTTGTCTGCGGTAAGACGGGTTCGGGGAAGGGAATGTTTGTAAAACAGGAGATGACGGGCACAATTCTGAAGAACCCGACCGACGAGATCTTCGTTATCGACCGTGCCGGCGAGTACACCGAGATCGTGCGCCGCTACGGCGGGAACGTGTTCGATTTCGCCGTGAACTCCGGCACGTACCTGAACCCGTTGGACACCACCACGAACGACCATATGTCGAAGATCGAGCAGGTTGCCTTCAAGGTCGATGCTGTTCTGGCGCAGGCAGGCGCCTCTGCAGCCGAAGCTGGCAACAACCTCTCCGAGGCTGAGCAGTCCATCATCCAGCGCTGCGTTGAGGAAGCCTTCAGGCAGGCAGAGCTGCGCGGCGACGGGCAGCCTCCGCTTCTGCAGGATTTCTACGACATCTTGAAGAAGCAGCCGGAACCTGATGCGCAGATCATCGCGCTTCGTTACGAGCGCTTCGTCAAGGGCTCCATGTCGTTCTTCAACCATCACTCCAATGTGGACTTCGACAACAGGATCATCGACTTCAACCTGAAGGAGCTGCCGGACAACATGCTGGTGTTCGCGCTCATCAACGTGTGCGAGGCCGTTCGCAACCGCATGTACCAGAATGCAGACCGCAACGTGCGCACCTGGCTCTACGTTGAGGAGATGCAGTCGATGTTCGCCTACCCGACGGTGCTTCGCTACTTCTCGCGCTTCGCCAACGAGGGCCGCAAGTTCGGCATGCTGCTCACGGGCATCACTCAGAACGCAAGCGCCATGCTCGCGAACGAGGCAGCACGGAACATCGTGACGAACGCCGACTTCCTGATGCTGCTGAAGCAGTCGGCGCTCGACCGCAAGGAATGGATCCGCCTCTTGAACCTCTCCGATCAAGAGGAGGAGTTCATCGACGAGTCCTGCGAGCCAGGCAACGGCCTTTTGATCGCAGGCCCCGCACGTGTGCCGATTAGGGGCAAGTTCCCCAAGGGGAATAAGCTCTACGACCTGTTCAGCACCAACCCGAACGACATCGCAGAGCGCAAGGCCCGCGAGAAGATGTTCGGCGAGTAGACGCAGCCACCAGCTTTCTTGAAAGGGGGATAAGCTCTTGAAGGTAGACGATTTCGTAACATCCGCCACGGATGCCACGCAGACAGTGCAGGCTCTCACCAGCACACAGGCGACCGATGCCGTGAACTCGCACATCGTCGGCTCGGCTGACAAGTCGGGCATGACCCTGAAGGGCAGCCCCCTTCAGGAGGAAATGAAGAACGGCACCATCGCTTCTGTTGAGCATAAGACGGTCAACGGGAAGGTGGTGGATACTAAATACCACTCCACCAGCGGCGTCATTTACGACAAGGACGGTAACACCGTCGGCAACACCAAAGTTGCATTGAAGCAATCCCGTATGAAGAAGATTGCCAAAGACGCAGCACAGGCAGGCTACGAAATGGACGGCGACGTTGACGAGACTGCTGGAAAGAAGATCACCGACGAGGCAACCAAGTTCGCCAAGAAAAGCCTTAACAAGGGCAAAAAAGTCGTCAAGAATGGTGGAAAAGCCGGTGCCGAAATCGGTAAACAAGCCGGAAAAGAGGTTGTCAGGAAGGCCTCCGACAAAATTGGAGGCTTAGCGGAGAAGCGCTATCAGAAAAAAAAACCTGCCGATGCTATGCGCCAGATGCAGTCCTCTCTCAACCAGCACAGAGCGCAGGCAGCGCACAAAGCCGCACAGAAAATCGGCAAGAAGGCGACTGCCGCAATTGGCAACCTTGTCGGCGCCATTGGCGGCATGATCGGCGGCATTCTCGGTATCTTGGGCACAATACTCGCGATCATCGCCCCTATCGTAATCGTGATCGCGGTTCTTGCCGCCATCATCGGCGGCGGTCAGGAGCAAAACCTTACCCTTAACGAAGTTGAGAACCAAGTCGTGAGCTTCTTCAGGGAAAAGGGGGTGGACGATGTCCATATCGCCGCGATCATGGGCAACATGTATGCGGAAAGCGAGATGGACCCGAAGAAGATCGAATCTAACGGCAAGGGCCATGGCATCTGCCAGTGGACAGGTGACCGTTGGGACAAGCTCTATGCCTACTGTGTCCGAATGGGCGGGGCAAGCGGTGTAGCCGATTGGACGATCCTCAACACGCAGCTTGATTTCTTCTGGAACGAGGATATCTACAACAAAGAGAACTGGAGCGGTTCCTATGAGGTTTCTGGCGGATACGAGAATCCGTCTCCTGCGCCAGGAACCTATGTGAGCGGATCAAAATCAGGCTTTGAATCTGCAACAACCGTCGAGGAAGCAACCAAGCAGTTCTGTTATGGCTGGGAACGTGCTGGATTCCCGCGAATAAACAACAGAATATCCAAGGCGAAAGAATACTACGAGGCCATCACTTCCGGTGAGATCGGTGGAAACGGAGCTGTTTGTCCTGTCGATGCCAATGACATCGTGAAAAGGGCGTACTCACAGCTTGGCAAGCCTTATGGATGGGGTGCTGCCGGACCGAACGCCTTCGACTGCTCGGGACTTGTCGGCTACTGCATCACCGGGCAGATGGGCAACCACTGGTGCACTACCTATACGATGGCAGACTGGACCCGTGTGTCGAACCCACAGCCAGGCGACTTCTGCCTTAACAGCCACCATACCGGCGTTTACATCGGCAACGGGCAGATGATCCATGCGCCACGCAGAGGAGACGTGGTCAAGATCAGCGCCGTGCACGATGGCATGTGGTATGTGCGCTACACCGGCTAAGAAAGAAAGGAAAAAGCAATGGATCTATCGAGTGTCAAAAACTTCATAACCGACCACAAGGCACCGTGCGCCATCGCGCTGGCCGCTCTTTTGGTTTTTGCCTCGCTCTCATTCGCACGCTTCTCTCAAGTGCAGTCTGAGAAAGCTGCCGCCGAGCAACAAGCCTCATCGGAGCAAGACGACCAACAGGCAGAGGCGGAAGCGCAACTCACAAACGAGCAGAGAGCAAAACAAGGAAAGTACTCCAATGATGTACAGCAGGTACTCGATGTGCTGAAGGCAAACCTTTGGTGCACAGAGGACAAGCAAAAGCTTGTCACCTTCGACCAGACCACTTTCACGCAGCGTACCGATGACGGCAGCTCGAAAACCGTAGGCTATGTAGTGGATGCCATCGACACAAGCAAAGAGCAGAACACCGACTATACATCAGAGGTCTTCACTATCGCCGTAGAAACGCCTGATGACAGCTTCATCCTCACCCTTACCAGAGAAGAAGACGGCGATGGCAACTTTCAGTATTTCCTCAAGAGCTCTGGTCTCGCCGCATCCGGGCAAGTCTACTCGACCGTCTCATCGAATGCCAACATCGAGATAAGCACTTTGAACCAAGACGCGATGCAGCTCATCAACAACGATCAGGAAGGCCTTGAGCAGGCGCTTCGCGATTACTCGGCTCAATACCTTCCTGCCACTGCAACGATAACCTGGACAAAGAGCGTCACTATCGATTGGGAGAACGGTACTGTGAACATCCCGTTCCAGTTCGATTCAACGACCGCACAGGTTCAGGTGGTCTACGACCGCTCTGCCAAGACGTTCACCGTTCAGTCGATACGCTAGAAAGGAGGCAACAACATGCAAACTGTTTCGAGATACTTCACCAGACCGAACGCAAAGACAATCTTCGTCATGTTTCTGCTCATCTCATGTGCAGCCCTGGCATTGCCGCAGTATGCCTATGCGTTCGGAATCGACGACGTTACCAACTGGCTGAAGGACACCATCCTCAAGCCATGGATCGAGACCATGCTGAACTCGGGCAGCTCCATGCTCTCCGCAGTTGGAACGGACAACCTCCTAACGGGAAGCTTCGGATCCCTCTTCTCCTCCGGCACCAGCAAAGATGCCGTGTGGGGTGTGATCAACAAAGTGCATCAAACGCTCGTCGTGCCCGTTGGTCACAGCATCCTTGCAGCTGCGGTCCTGGTGCAGCTTGTGAAGATCTCCCAGAAGGTCGATGCCAACGCAACCCTTCCAACCGTCAAGGAGATCTTCATCCTCGTGGTCTTCTTCGTTGTGTTCACCTACATGATCAACCACGGTCCCCAGATCTGCCAAGGCCTCTACGATGCGATTAACGACATCACCAAGGGAATCACCAGCTCACAGAAGATGGAGGGAGAGATAAAGCTCGGCAACACCGACAATGCCGACGTTGCGGTAATGCTGCTCTGCGCGATCACCGCATTGTTCATCTTCTGCACTTCGATGCTCGCAGCTGTCGTTGCCTACGTCATGGCAGCTGCACGAGCCCTTCAGCTCTACGTCATGGCCGTCTTCTCTCCCATCCCGTTTGCGTTACTCGGTTTCGAGGAGACCCGCAATATGGGCATCAACTACATAAAGGTTTTCGCGTCGGTATGTCTTGCCGGCGCCATCCTCGCGTTCCTTATCGCGATCTTCCCGATTCTCTACAAGCAGCTTGTAGGATCCGGCGCCCTCCTTGGAGAGAGTGGGCTGGATGCCAGTGTTCTCATCAAGTCGCTTGCCATCCCGATCCTCGCCATCCTCGGTATGGTGAAGTCCGGGTCCTGGGCTCGCGATATTCTTGGCGGTTAAGCGGAGGTGTCGGATATGGGCAATGAGTACGACAGCTTCGAGCCTCCTAAGAAGGCTGAGGAGCAGGAGAAATCGCCTTGGTGGAACGAGGTCGACGAGCAAGCGCCGGCACCAGGGATACCGGCTACTGCTTGGGATTCGGGCTACGGGCATGATTACTACGATGATGCCGACGGGGGCATCTCGCCTGGCAGGATCGTTGCCATCGTGATTGCAGTGTTGGCGGGGCTGCTCATCATCGGCGGCGGGGCCGCCTTTGCGCTTTCCCATCAGGGGGATGCGCAGGATGAGGAACCGGGCATCACCCAGGAAGACGAGGAGGCTGCCAAACAGGCTTCCATGGTGTACCTCACCGTTTACGCCGACGGGGCAGACGGCAACACCTCGCCTGTCAGCATATCCATCCTCAAAGGCGAGGATGGAGACGATACCGCCAAGGCGGTCAATGCGAAATGCAACGAGAGAACCGAAATCGGCGTGCTGGAGCCTGGGAAGTACCGGGTCCATGTGATGTCGGTTCCGTCGAACCAGGACGGCTCAACCTACCTCACTCCGCTCTTCGACATGACATTCGAGGTGGCAGGCGATGGGCAGGACATGGAACTTTCGGTCAACCTGGACAAGGCGGACAGTGGCTCGGAAGAGCAGACGGAGAACCAAGATACGGCTGCAGACCAGCAGCAAACGGACGGTCAACCGACTGATGCCGCCGCTGCCAACACCAGTAACGACTCCGGCTCTTCTACTGCAACGCAAAGCGGATCGTCTGCCGCTCAGTCTCACCAGCATAATTGGGTGGCGGTCACGGCCACAAAGCATCACGATGCGGTGTACCGAACCGTAAACCACGCGGCAGTTAAGGAAAGGCGCTGCATATGCAACAGCTGCAACCAGGACATCACCGGCAACTTCGCGCAGCATAGGAACGCCTCAGGGCACAGCAAGTACCACTATGAGTACAAGGTGGTCAAGGAAGCTTACACGGAACGTGTGCTGGTGTCTGCGGCTTACGACGAAACGGTTACTACCGGATACCGATGCTCGGGCTGCGGCGCTACAAAATAGGGAACAGGGAGTATCGGTGCATAGAAAAGCCGGAGGCGAAAGCCCCCGGCTTTTTTGCTTTCGATACTCAAGCAATGCTGGTAGTGCTCAGCGACCTCAACACAGATGCTTGATGAAATAGCCTATCTTCAGTTCAGCAACCTGTTAAGTCTTCCTGATTCAGCGAGCTTTAGGTGTTCCGTTTTGTCAAGCTCTCCATAGGCGTAGATTCCCGTTCTGATCACGGTATATGTATATCTTAGCATAGGCTCATCGAAACACCATCACCTTCGTTCAGCGACCATGGCGTTTGAGGTGCTTTCAAAGCGCTACTCAAAGACAGATATCCCCTGGTGCTGTTCAGCAACCATGGCAGATCGGGCGGTTCTCAAACGCTGGCCAAGGCTGGCAAACTGCCATTCCGGTTCAGCAACCATGGCAGATCGGGCGGTTCTCAAACCTGTAGGTGTGGATATGCCGTTTGATCTGGGCATTCCTATTTCAAAGAACTGCAAAATCTGCCAGGTCTTCTTGTTTCTGCGACCCGCCCGGTCGTTTTTTCGATCGGGCTCTCGGATCTCCGCAAGCGTATATTCCCGCCCCGACGGCGGTATGGATCCATTATAGCAAGAGGCTTTGTCAGGTTGCAATCTCGGCAGAGAGATAGAAATTAATTCAGGAAATGAGTGAATTGCTCGACAACCGCGAGGAGAACAGCCGCGACATCTCGTATACCGTGACCTTGGAAGACGGCACCGAGATCTATCAGTCGGAGATCATCAAGCCCGGTAACGGAATCGAATCGCCCAAGCTCTCCCAGCACCTCGAACCAGGGACCTACAGCATCATCGCCACTGCTCAGGGGTACGATGCTGAGAGCCATAACGCAGCCGGCGGAACTGTCGCTGCTCAGTCAACACTGGTAGTCAAGTAAAGGAGAATCATCATGACTATCGCACAATCCATCAAGCAGGGCGCAGCACGCTACGCAGCATCCGCCCTCATCGCAGCCGGTCTCATCGCCGGCGGTGCAGCCGCAGTGGCAGCAAACCCTGCCGATGCTTTCGCACTGAGCCCTTCCACCGTCGCTGGTCAGATGTCCGACGGTTCCGGCAACACCGCTTCCACTGCCGTTTGGCTGCAGGCTGACACTGACAAGCTGATTGTCGCCGCCCCCACCCAGATCAACATGATCGTGCAGGCAGACGGCACGATGACCGGCCCTTCCGCTGCTGCAACCCAGATCAAGAACGGATCTGCCTTCGGCATCCACGTTTCCAAGATCCAGACCACTGCCAAGAACAGCTTCGCGCTTGAGTCCACCGCCAAGGCGAACGACTCCGCAAGCGTCACCATCACTCCCGGCGCAGGCACCGCCGTCAACCTCGCCGACACCCTCTCCGGCATGGCAATCACCTCCGGCACCGACTGGAACATGGCAAAGGTAGGCGCAACTGGCGCTGACATCAACCTGGCAACCGTCGGCAAGCTGTCCAACATCACCAAAGACCTCGCCGCAAACCAGCAGTTCGCCCAGATCGACTGGACTTTCGCAGCCGGCAACACGAAGTAGGATCGACAACAACCGATTTCCAGCAATGGGAGCACTGCGCTCCCATTGCCTGCATTGAAGGGATTGGCTATGAACATAGCTTTCAAGAAGACCATGCCGTTTGCACTTGCAGCGGCTATCGCTGTGTCCGGGGGCTCTTTAGCGCTCGTTCCCGGCACTGCCATGGCTGACACGCAAGGCTCGACCGTACTCAGCCTGAGGGCTGTGGACAATCCTTTCAATGCAGGCGCAGACCAAAGGTTCACCATCAACGAGGGTGAGGAACTCACGCTCAGCGGGGACATCACCGGCGGGTTCGGGGACGTCACGTACCGTTGGTACGTCTCCTCGGACGGCGGGAAGCATTGGGACCTCGTTGAGGAAGCTCATGGAACCTCGCTCGACCTGAAGAACATGAAGGTCGGCGAGTACATCTACCGGCTCGTTGCATCCGATATGTACAGCAACACCGCCCATCAGGACTTCTATGTGACTGTGAAGGGCAACGGGATTGCGGATTCCGTGGCTGAGGCGGTCTCCAATGCGGTGAAGACCGGGGACTCGCTTCCGATTGCCGGGATTGCAGGCATCGCAGTCGTTGCTGCGGGGGCTGCCGGAGTTGCAGCCAAGAAGCGCCGTGAGGGCAAGGAGGACGCACGATGATAAGCGCATCCAAGACACTCAAGAAGAACCTGTCCATCGCGGTTGCGACGGTTTTCCTCGCTGTGGCTGCCTTCGCTTGCTGGGCAATCGAGCCTTCCAAGGCTTATGCGGATACCACGGACAGCCATCTCACGGTGGCTTCCGAGGTGCATGTGCTGGTGGACAGTGAGGGAAACGTCACCATCCCCAATGCCACCGTGACCAACGACGGCACATGCGCTGCCTACATCATGGGGTGCTCTTCCCCCGATGGGCTGGGCTGGACCTGCGATGCCGTGGGAAAGCGCATCGAGGTGGGTCAGAGCATCACTGCCACCTGGAGGTCTGCGGGACCGGTGTCAGATGAGATCGCGGCGCAGCTGGGTGAGGAGCCCTACTATGCGGGCAACTTGACGTATACCTATACGGACGGCGATTTGAAGGGCACCGTCTCGCTCGACAACACCGATCCCACCGTCGGGGACACGATCACGGCAACCGTAACCGGTGCCAATGTGCCCGATGACAAGCTCACTTACCAGTGGGTCAAGGTGAAGGACGGCGTCGAGACCTCCATCGACGGAGCTACGGGTTCCACCTACACCGCAACCGACAACGATGCCGGGTACGAGCTCGTCTGCAAGGTGAGCTCCACCGACGACATCTGCCAGGGCACGATCTGCGGGGCTACCGGGGCTGTGAAGAAGATCCTGGCTTTCGCTGTGTACTCTGCCGACGACGGCTCGCTGAGCTTCTATAAGCGGGCGGAAGTGCCGAAGCAGGGCACGATGTACCTCGGAAAGAGGGCGACCGCCGTTTACACCGGCCTTGAGAACATGACCTCGGCACCCGGATGGATGCTCAACTACAGTAAAGACATCAAGACCGCGATAGTCTACGACGAGGGCATCTCGCCGACCGACACGGGATTTTGGTTCGCGGAGCTTCGCAACATGAAGACGGCGGACGTCTCGAAGCTCGACATGTCGAAATGCAAGACGATAGGCTGCATGTTCACCAACTGCACCTCCCTTACCACGCTCGACCTCTCGGCTTGGGACACGCGTAGCCTTACGGACATGAACCAGGCTTTCCAAAACTGCACGTCGCTCACAAAGCTGAACGTCTCCGGGTGGGACGTCTCTAAGGTAACGAACATGGACCTCGTCTTCTCCGAGGACAAGGCGCTCTCCTCACTCGACCTGTCGACCTGGGACAACTCGGCCGTAACTTCCATGAAGGACGTATTCTTCATGATGGACTCGTTGAACGAGGTCTCGCTGGGAAGCAAATTCAAATTCGTCGGGACAAGTCCGTTCCTGCCCGACCAGACGGGCCACGTGGCAGGGGCCGACGGCAAGTGGTACGACACCGACGGCAACGGCTATGCGCCTGCCGACATCCCGTCCAACAAAGCCATGACGTATTACGCAAGTAAGGATTTAGTGCCAGGGATTACTATTTCAGGCAACGCAGAAGTCGGTGAGACTTTAACGGCTACCGTAAATAATCTCTCTGAAGAGGAGATTACTGGCTATCAATGGTATACGGTAGATGATTCAAGTAACGAAACGGCCATTGCTAATGCAACCGCTCATACTTATACCGTTACTGCCAATGAGGTTGGTAAGAAAATCCTTTGTAAAGCATTCTATAAAAACGGCTCTGCAACAAAGAATGTAAAAACTACTCCTACAGATAACGTCACACCACAAAAAACCGCATTTGCTGTCTACTCTGCTGACGATAACAGTCTTAATTTCTACAAACGTACAAGTGTGCCCTCTGCTGGCGAGCAGTTCGAAGGCAAGACGGTTACGGCTGTTTACACGGGGCTCGAGACGAAAACTTACAATTGGAATACTCAACCGTGGAGAGCCAGCAGAGACAACATCACAACGGCTACTGTCGTCGATGACGGCATTCGACCTAAAAGCACTGCATATTGGTTCTACTGCTGCAAGAACATGACGTCTTGTGATTTAAGTAAACTGGATATTTCCAAGGTGACCGATGCATCCTATATGTTCGACTTCTGCTCATCCATCACCACGCTCGGCGACCTCTCCGGTTGGGATGTCTCCAAGGTGACCGATGCATCCTCTATGTTCAGCGGCTGCTCCTCCATCACCACGCTCGGCGACCTCTCCGGTTGGGAT
>NZ_JABFCH010000253.1:0-212 GCF_017566055.1 Extibacter sp. GGCC_0201
CTAAGGCCGGTTCAATTATGGGACCGATTATCAGCCTGTTTGGGTATATCATGGACTTTCTGTTTCGAATCACCAGTTCTTTTGGGATTCTCAATCTTGGTCTTTGTATTATCCTTTTTACAATTATTACGAAATTACTCTTGTTTCCGCTGACGATTAAGCAGCAGAAATCATCAAAGCTGATGTCCCTTATGAACCCGGAAATTCAGGCG
>NZ_JABFCH010000254.1:0-212 GCF_017566055.1 Extibacter sp. GGCC_0201
GTGTTCCCTTCTTACGGAAGAGCATGGGCACAGGTTTCCAATACTCCGTTCCGTAAATACAAATGCCGTTCTTATGAAGGAGGTATTTCTACCCGTCTCATCGTGTCGTGGAAAAGCAATCTGAAGAATAAGAAAGGTGAATGGTGCCGTGTTCCCGGTTATCTGCCGGACATTATGCCGACCATCCTGGAAGCAACAGGAGCCGCCTATCC
>NZ_JABFCH010000255.1:0-211 GCF_017566055.1 Extibacter sp. GGCC_0201
TTCACAGCCGGGAGTCCCTGCTGCTGCAGACGCCGGAGGGGATGAAGAAAAAATTCAATATAGATGTACGTATCTGCCAGGAGGCTGCAGCCGTCCGTCCGGAGGAAAATATAGTTACGGTACGTAATCTGAAGACAGGAGAAACCTATGAGGAGAACTATGACAATCTTATCATCGCCACAGGTTCCTCACCTCTTAAGCCGGGAATTCC
>NZ_JABFCH010000256.1:0-211 GCF_017566055.1 Extibacter sp. GGCC_0201
GGCCTCAGACGCGCAGCGTCTCGTGGCGGACGACCAGCCACCCCTTGGGCACCGACAGTCGCTCGGTGTGCACGCGGCAGAGGTCGTGGGCGTGGGGGTCCCCCGCGGCGCCGAGCGGCCCGACGGCGGCCATCTGGTCGCCGTAGTCATAGGTGAGGGTCGTCACCGCTTCGCGGGCGCAGCCCACCTTCGAGCACAGTCTGGTTCGCAT
>NZ_JABFCH010000257.1:0-211 GCF_017566055.1 Extibacter sp. GGCC_0201
TGGGAGGCACAGTATTGCGCCCAGGGGATTCTCAACTACACCCGCCAGGTGGTGTTCGACCTCTACCGCCCCGCCAAGGAGCGGGTGGCCGAATACCTCTGGACGCTGGCCCAGAACCGGGGGCAACCCCTGTCCGTCGACAAGGAGGCCCTGGCCGCCATTCTGGGCAGCACGGTGCGCACCGTCAACCGCTATCTGAAGGAACTGCGGG
>NZ_JABFCH010000258.1:0-211 GCF_017566055.1 Extibacter sp. GGCC_0201
TATTTTATATCTTTGCAGCATACGAATGAGTTATTATCTAACTATTTTATTGTGAAAAGTTTACTGTTGCGTTCAATTACAGGGGCTCTTTTTGTGGCCGTTATCATAAGTGCTATATTTTTCGGAGAAACCAGCTTTCTCCTGATCTTTTCCGCCATCGTTGCGTATGCACTATTCGAATTCTACCACCTTTTAGGAAAGATGCATAAAG
>NZ_JABFCH010000259.1:0-211 GCF_017566055.1 Extibacter sp. GGCC_0201
GAACGCGATCCGCGAGCACGGGCACCACTCGGTAGAATACGTCGGTGACAAGAAGCAGGTCGGGAGCAAGCTCGCGGAGATCGTCCGACCGAACGACATCGTGATCGCGCTCGGCGCCGGCGACATCAACGCGAGCGCGCGCGAGCTGCTCGCCACGCTCGGCAAGGAGGCGCCGTGAGCAACGCGCCCTCGAATCGCCGCGTTCGGCGCT
>NZ_JABFCH010000260.1:0-211 GCF_017566055.1 Extibacter sp. GGCC_0201
TCCAGGCTGGAAAAGCGGCTGACTGCCTTAGAACCCCTGAAAAAACAGGAGGAGCGCAGGATATCCTACGGCAGGCTGGCAAAAGCCCGCTGTTATCTGGACTGGATTTTCCCTGCCCTTGCAAGGCACCGCTGTATGGATGAGGTGTACCTCTCCTATGAGAAACGCCCCTATGTTTTAAATCCGCTCCACGATGACGAGGCCGGTTTCC
>NZ_JABFCH010000261.1:0-211 GCF_017566055.1 Extibacter sp. GGCC_0201
CGCGCTGTCGGCCGACGGGCAAGTGCTGGGCACCTACCTGCACGGCGTGTTCGACCGGCCGCAGGCGCTGGCGGCGCTGCTGCGCTGGGCCGGGCTGGTCGACGCCGAACCGCTGGACTTGCACGGCTTGCGCGAGCAGTCCATCGACCGCCTCGCCGATGCGGTCGAACAACACCTGGACACCGCCGCGCTGGCCGCGCTGTTCGGCCTG
>NZ_JABFCH010000262.1:0-211 GCF_017566055.1 Extibacter sp. GGCC_0201
TGAAGGGATTTTACACAGTGTCAGCCAGCTCCATGGTCCCTCTTGCTTATAAGGAGGGCGTTATCACCGGCATGGAATTTCTCTGGTCTCACGGGGCGGTGATCCAGGCCGGTGAATTCCGTCACGGTCCCCTGGAGATCGTGGAATCAGGCGTTCCGTTTTTATTTTTGGTTCCCACAGATTCTGCCAGGGAGATCACACAGAGGGCACT
>NZ_JABFCH010000026.1:0-58304 GCF_017566055.1 Extibacter sp. GGCC_0201
TAAGCCGCTATCGGCGCGCATTCCGCAGGGTTAGGGATACGTGAAATAGTCGGAGTCTCGTACGCATCGGAGCAGATGCCACCCGGCTCCCAGCCCGCAGCCACTTTACTTAAACCTACATTTACTCCGCCTGGTCGTCTGTTTTGGCCCCGTCGGAATATGGTTCTTCGCTGCTCTGCTTGATGGTGACGCTCAGGTCGTTGAAGTCCACTTTCTTCCAGACTCCTTTGTTCACCTTCACGCCTGCCTTTTTGATCCATTTGTCACACGTATCGTTGTAGAGCTTTGTCTTTCTCTCCTGAACGATGCTTTCCTTTTTGGAATCCGTCGCCTCCCTGTCCAGAAGGCTTGTCACTTTGGCCACATAGCAGCCGCTGTCTGTCTCTATGACGCCGGTCGCTTCTCCTTCTCCGAGTGCGTCCGCCGCCTTTACGAGGTCTTCATCCGGGCTTGTGGACTCGCTGTCGAACGTGGCGGTCTGTGCTTCCAGTCCCTGCTCTGTGGCAAGTGCATTGAAATCTTCTGCCGTCTCAGCGCTTTGTGCAAAGCTCTCTGCCTTCTCCTTGGCCTCAGCCTTTTCCTCATCCGACAGGTCGGCAGATTTGCCGGAATCATCGGTTTTCGTATAAGGGAACAGCACGTACTGCATACTCTTCTGGGCCGCCTCGTCATCCGATACTTCCGTATCCGCATCCGCTTCTATCGCTTCTGACATCTTTTTCTGTATTGCCATCAGCGTCAGTACACGTTTTACCGTCTTCTTGGAACCTGATATCTTCTCTTTGGATTCCAGCGTATTGTCTTCATCAAAGGTTTTGGCGGATTTATCAATGACAGCTTTCTCTTCCTCAGTAAGAGATACGTCATAATCGCCCATGTGCTCTTCCAGCACGAGCATCTTTTCCAGCTCTTCCAGCACAGAGTCTTTGACGAATTCTTCATATGTCTGTCCCTCTGCAGCGTCAGTATTCCACATATCCTCCCCAAGGTAACCGGAATAATACGTCTCATACTGGGCTTGTGTATATCTTGCAAAGAAATTTGCAACATCGGCTGTAATCTCTTTCTCTCCCACAGTCGCCACCACGTCATCCTCGTCGATGGAACCACATCCCGTGAGGACGCCCGCCGCGAGCAGACCCGTTATTGCAAATAGTAACACTCTCTTTTTCATGTTTTTATATACCCTCCTTAGTACTGCTAACTTCACCATTATAGCCCGTTTTTAAGTGTCAATCAATCCTTTTATTCCAATTAGCACATTTTTCACAACCTGCAGAATATCTTCATTCTTTTCCTTTTTATTCCGGTTCTTCTTTTCATATATGAAATATGGCGGCGTTTCGGTCTTAAATATGAGCGCCCCTTTGAATGCATCCAGAAGGTCTTGAATCCGTTCCGGATGGACCTTCGCCTTCTCATACATCACAAAGGTATATGTCTCGCCTTTCTGTTCCACAGCCGTCACGTACACGCTGTGGGCCAGCGCTTTCAGACGGGCGACGTTCAGCAGGGTCTCCACCTTCTTTGGTATATCTCCAAAACGGTCGATGAGCTCCTCTACCATATCCTCCATCTCATCCTCCGTCTCCACAGCGGCAATCCGCTTATATATATCCAGCTTCTGATATTCGTTCAGAATATAAGAATCAGGGATGTACGCATCCACGTTCAGATCCATCGTCGTCGTGTAAGTCTCCTCTTCCATCTCACCTTTGAGATGTTTTACCGCCTCATTGAGCATCTTGCAGTATAGGTCGTAACCGACCGCCTCCATATGCCCATGCTGCTGTGCGCCGAGCAGGTTGCCGGCACCTCTGATTTCCAGATCGCGCATAGCAATCTTGAACCCGGAGCCAAGTTCGGTGAACTCGCGGATAGCAGCCAGACGCTTTTCCGCTACCTCTTTGAGCATCTTGTCTCTCCGGTACAGAAGGAACGCGTATGCCATCCTGTTGGAACGGCCCACGCGGCCCCTCAGCTGATAGAGCTGCGACAGTCCAAGCCGGTCTGCATCGTGGATGATCATCGTATTGACATTCGATATGTCAAGCCCGGTCTCGATAATGGTGGTGGATACGAGGACATCTATCTCACCGTTGATGAAATCATACATGATCTTCTCCAGCTGGTGTTCTTTCATCTGCCCATGGGCAAAAGCGACGCTGACTTCCGGCACGAGCTTCTGTATGCCGGCCGTAACCTCCGCGATATCTTCCACACGGTTATAGACATAGTAGACCTGTCCCTGGCGGGCGCACTCCCTCTCTATCGCTTCGCGCACCATCTCATCGTTATACTCCATCACATACGTCTGTATCGGCATCCTGTCATTGGGCGCTTCTTCCAGTACGCTCATGTCACGTATGCCGATCAGGCTCATATGAAGCGTCCGCGGTATAGGGGTGGCGGTAAGCGTCAGCACATCCACGTTTTCTTTCAGCTTTTTGATCTTCTCCTTGTGCTGGACACCGAACCTCTGCTCCTCATCGATGATGAGGAGACCAAGGTTCTTGAATTCCATATCATTGCTCAGCACGCGATGCGTCCCTATCACGATATCGACGAGACCCCGCTTCGTATCTTCGGCTGTCTTCTTCTGCTGTGACGGCGTACGGAACCGGCACATGAGGTCTATCCGCACTGGAAAGTCACGCATCCGCTGAACAAATGTGTTGTAATGCTGCTGCGCAAGTATCGTCGTCGGCACGAGATATACGACCTGCTTATCCTCCTGCACGGCCTTGAACGCTGCCCTGATCGCTATCTCCGTCTTGCCGTAACCGACATCCCCGCAGATGAGGCGGTCCATGATTCTGCGGCTCTGCATATCCCTCTTTACCGCCTCGATGGCCAGAAGCTGGTCCTCCGTCTCCTCAAAGGGAAACATCTCTTCGAACTCCCGCTGCCAGACCGTGTCTTCTCCGTACACATAGCCTTCCTGCTCCTGCCGGGCCGCGTAGAGCGCGACAAGGTCTCTAGCGATTTCTTTTACCGCTCCCCGGACTTTTTTCTTCGTCTTCGTCCACTCCTGCGTCCCGAGCCGGTTCAGCTTCGGCTTCTTGGCATCCGAGCTTGCATACTTCTGTATCAGGTCCAGCTGAGTGGCCGGAATGTAGAGATTTCCCCCTTTTGCATAGGATATCTTCATGTAATCCTTTGCCACTTTGTCCACTTCTATCTTCTCTATCCCCTGGTAGATTCCAAGGCCATGGTTTTCGTGGACGACATAATCTCCCGGCTTCAGCTCAGAAAAGCTCAATATCTTACGGCCTTCGTAAGATTTCCTCTTCTTTTTCTTCTTGACCTTGCCGAAGATATCCGTCTCTGCAATCACGGTAAATTTAAGCATGGGGTATTCGTACCCCTCTGCCACGTGTCCGTATGCGGTCATAATCTCGCCGGGATTTACCTCCCGGTCCATCTCATCGCTGTAATAGCTGCTCAGGTTATAATCGCGCAGATCTTCGGCCAGCCGCTTTGCCCTCGTTCTGGAACCGGAAAGTAGCACGACACGGTAGCCGTTTCTCTTCAGGCGTTTCAAGTCCTGCGTCAGCATGTCGAAGCTGCTGTTATAGGGATTAACGCTCTTTGTCATAAGACTGAGGGAAGCACGGACTTCAAATCCTCTGCAGCGCATCTCCAACGCAAAGAAGCCGATGCTGCTGTAGCCGTTCATCCGCTTGACTATCTCATCCGTATGAAAGAGCTGCGCTTCTGCATCGGTCATATCGTAGCCGCTTTCGAGACGGCGTTTCTGGGCTTCAATAAATTCATCCTCGACGCCTTTGCCTTTTTCCAGAAGCCGCACCGGCTCGTCGAGAAATAGAATCGTATGCTCCGGTTCAAAATAATCCAGAAAGGAAACCCTCTTCTCCCCCTCTTCCGGGAATTCGCTGGCCGGATATATGACGACTTCCTCGAGATTCTCTATAGACCGCTGCGTGTCGACATCGAAGGTACGAATCGAATCTACCTCATCTCCCCAGAGTTCTATTCTGATAGGAAGTTCCTCTGTCAGCGGATATACATCCAGAATCCCTCCACGGACGGCGAACTGCCCCGGGCCTTCTATCTGTATCTCCCTGTCATAGCCCAGTCTGGCAAGCTCTCTTTGCATCTTGGCAAGGTCGACCGCGCTGTCGCTTTTCACCGTTATCGTACGTCTCTCGATTTCAGCCTTCGGCAGCAGAGCATCCATGAACCCGTCGAAGCTTGTGACAACGGTAATGTCCTGACCCGTGATGACGGACTGGATGACTTCCATCCTCTGCCGTACCAGTTCTCTGCTCCTTAGATCTGCCTGATAGAACAGAAGGTCCTTTGCCGGGTACAGATATGTATTCGGATCTAGGAAACGGTATTCTTCATAGATTTGTTTCGCTTTTGACTCACTGGAACAGGCGATGACTTTATAGTGACAGCCATCGCTCAGCGCATACATCATATGGGTTTTCTGTGAATTGACGCAGCCGGATATCTGTATCATACCGGAACTGCTCTTCTTTCTCTTCTGAAGCTCTTCAAATTCCGCAAATTCTTCTAACGGCCTTATTAAGGCTTGCATATTTAGCCCTCCTTAGGCTTTACTTTTCGGTTATACTCATTCATAGCCGCATCTATATCACCCGCCGCTATCATCTCCACGGCCTCAGCTGCATGTCCATACCCTTCCTCCATCATCTCCCGCTCTGCTTTAGAAAAATGGCCAAGCACATAATCGGCCAGGTCATACCGTTTCGGCTTCTCGCCGACTCCTACTTTTATACGAGGAAATATGTCCGTCCCAAGGCACGAGATGATGCTCTTTATCCCGTTGTGCCCCCCTGCGCTGCCTTTCTTGCGTATGCGCAGCTGCCCGACGCCGAGGCTTACATCGTCGTAGATGACGAGAAGCTCCGTCTCCTCATCTACTTTATAATAGTCCACGAGCGCCCTGATGCTCTCGCCGCTTAAATTCATATACGTCTGCGGCTTTACGAGCAGCACTTTCTGTCCGGCAATGACGCCTTTTCCGACATACGCCCTGTTCTTCCGGTAATCTACGGAAATATTATATTTGTCTGCAATCGTATCTATGACATCAAATCCCACGTTATGCCTTGTACCTTCGTACTGTAATGTAGGATTGCCAAGTCCTGCGATAATAAACATTTTCTCTCACCTCATTTTCTCCCTATTACATTCTACAAGAGGGCAATCATTTTGTCACGCAAAAGCCACGAATAATTTTAGGATAAATCTCATACATTATAGAAAGTGAAAATACGATACACGACACAGGAGGGCTTTATGAGTTCTAAAACAAAAATAGTTGTATTGCATATGAAAGAGATTATATACACGGCGGTATTTGCCGTGTTGGCAATAGTATTGATCCTTTTACTGGTATTTATGTTCCTTCCCAAGAGCAAAGGCGCCGGTGCGGATGAAGAAAAATATGTCCCGGGAGTCTATACATCCACCGTGACGCTGAACAACACAGCGCTGGAAGTGGAAGTATCGGTAGATGAATCCCACATCAATTCCGTGCGGTTCTCTAACCTGGACGAAACAGTAACTACCATGTTCCCGCTTATCCAGCCTGCAATCGAAGACATTGCAGAACAGGTATATGACAAACAGTCGCTTGACGACATCAAGTATTCCGAAGACAATCCATATACCTCTCAACTTATCGTCAATGCCATCGACGAAGCATTGAAAAAAGCCGCAGTTACCAAATAGCTGCGGCTTTTCTAATGTACTGCGCTGCCCGGGCTACCCTTCCACGATCAGGAATCTGCCGTTAGGCAGAGGGAACACTTCGGAAGCCTCTTCCAGCTCTTCCTCCGACATTCCTTCTATGTCCAGGCCTTCTTCCTCAAAGAACTCCCTCACTTCACCGATTCCATCCACAACGACGGCCATGCAGTCTTCCAGGAATGCTTCTGCCTCTTCTAGTGTTATGGCGACCGGCTCGTCGAACAGCTGCGACTGTTTCTCCAAAAACGTTCTCAGACAATCTTCATCATACTCATACATCCTTGATATCCTCCCTTAAAGTGACGTTACGATCTTCTTATACATACTGCAGTAATTCTTCCGGCATATCTATGATATGCTCCGCCCCTGCATCTGCCAGGATTTCTCTTGAACGGAACCCCCATGCTGCTCCGATACATGTTATCCCCGCATTGCATGCAGTCTTCACATCCACTTCAGAATCGCCTATATACAGGCAGTCTTCTTTCTCCGTATGCAGCCTTTCGAGCACCTTGTACACTCCCTCCGGATCCGGCTTCCTCTTTAAGCCTTCCATCTGCCCCTGCACACAGTCGAAGATATCGTCCCCGAATATCTCCTGCACTACTTTCACGGTCTGTACATGCGGCTTATTGGAAAGGACCGCCAGCTTCAGGCCCACTGCCCTGAGTCTGGTTATCATCTGAGGTATTCCATCGTATGGTGTTACATGATATGTACAGTTTGCATCAAATATACGTCCGTATATCTCCATACCTTCATCAATTCTGCTGCCCGTCTTGTCCCCGGCAGCCTCAAGCGCACATTCCATCAGCCGTCTCGCCCCGTTTCCGACAAATCGTCTGCACTCGTCTGTCGTTATCTCCTCAAGTCCCATCTCGCGCAAGGTCGCTTTTACCGAATATGCCAAGGATTCCAATGTATCCGTCAATGTCCCGTCCAAATCAAATACGCAAGCTTTCATACATACATCCTCCTATGTACCTAATGATAGTATGAACGTGTATAAATTTCAAGCTGGAATTTGATGAAATGACGGCCGGGCAGAGCAAAGCGCGGCAGATTAGGATTGTTTTCGCCCCTTTCAGCCGCGCCGCTATATATACCTTCTGTCCACCCCAAAAACTTCCGTTTAATTTTCCAGATACTGCTTCATGACGCGAAGGGCATTCTTCTCCAGCCTGCTCACCTGTGCCTGGGAGATATTAATCTCCTCCGCCACTTCCATCTGTGTCTTGCCCTCAAAGAAACGGAGCTTTATAATATAGCGCTCACGCTCCCCAAGATGTTCCATCGCCGCCTCCAGCGACAAGTCCTCCACCCATTTCTCTTCCTTGTTCTTCGTGTCGCTTATCTGGTCCATCACATACAGGGCGTCTCCGCCGTCATTGTACACTGGTTCCTGCAGGCTCATCGGCACCTGTATCGCATCGAGTGCAAATACGATATCTTCTTTGGAAATCCCTATCTCCTCAGCTATCTCCTGCACCGTAGGTTCTTTCAAGTGTCTTTTTACATAATTTTCTTTCGCATATATCGCTTTGTAAGCAGTATCGCGAAGCGACCGGCTGACGCGTATGGAATTGTTGTCCCTCATATAGCGCCTGATCTCACCGATAATCATCGGCACCGCATAAGTCGAGAATTTGACATCAAGCTCAGTATTGAAGTTATTGATTGCTTTGATCAGGCCGATGCAGCCAATCTGAAAGAGGTCGTCAGGATTCTCATTACTGCCGCCGAAACGCTTGATGACGCTTAGGACCAGCCTCAGATTTCCCTTGATATATTCTTCCTTCGCTTCCTGGTCGCCTGCTTTTATACGCGCAAACAAAGCTTCCTTCTCCTCTTCTTTCAGGATGGGAAGCTTCGCCGTATTTACACCACATATTTCAACTTTTCCCTGAGCCATAATAAGAATCCTCCTTACTGAACATAACATTTTGTCAAATAAATTAAGTACAATAAGATTTTTCTCATTATGGATTTGGATTATACGAACGTTTCGAAAATATAAAAATTATTGGGGCTTGACATCACTTTTCTAATCTCTGTCCCACTTCTCCGCCAGATTCTGTATCTGCGTCTCGAACTTGGCCAGTTCCTTATTCGCCAGGCCTTCATTCTTATATACGACCTCAAGCAGACGTTTTGCGGCCGCGACGAGCCTGTTGAACGCTGCCTCCGCCCTTGTCCTGGCCGGCTTCTCCACCGCTATTTTCGGTTCCCTTACACCGATGGTAAGCACTTCTCCCGTCGCCAGGTCCACGCTGCCTCCTGAATACGGTGCCAGCGCAGGACATCCGAATGTATCGGTAATCGTCCGTGCGAATTCATCCGTGACCTGGTCTTCGCCGTGTACCACAAATACATGGGACGGCACAGTCTCAAACCCTTTCAGCCATGCCAGCAGGCCATTCATGTCCGCATGGCCGCTGATTCCTTTGAGCACCTCGATCCTTGCATTGACTTCCACCGGCTCGCCAAACAGCTTCACGCTCTCTGCACCTTCTATGAGCTTTCTGCCGAGCGTTCCCACCGCCTGGTAGCCGACGAAGCATATGGTGCACTCTTTCCTCCAGAGGTTGTGCTTCAGATGATGCCGGATCCTGCCGGCCTCGCACATCCCGGAAGCGGATAAGATGACTTTCGGCCTGTCGTCAAAGTTGATCATCTTCGACTCATCGCTTGTGATTGTCGTCTTTAGCCCTCTGAACAAGAGCGGGTTCACTCCCTTATTCACAAGTGCCAGCGCCTCTTCATCGAAGCAGGACCATACGTTCTTATTGAACACATTCGTAGCCTCGATAGCAAGAGGGCTGTCAACGTATACTTCAAAATCAGGGAATTCCGGCAGCAGCTTCTGCTCCTTGATCTCCCGGATAAAATAAAGCAGCTCCTGAGTCCGTCCTACGGCGAACGAAGGCACTACGAGATTGCCGCCCCTTTCAAACGTCTCACGCAGTATCCTCGTAAAATCACCTACATAATCTGGCGCCTCAGCACCGTGCGTCCGATTGCCGTATGTAGACTCTATCACGATATAATCCGCCTCTTTTACCTTCTGCGGGTCCTTGATTATCGGCTGGTTCAGATTGCCGATATCGCCGGAGAACACAATCTTCTTCTGCACGCCGCCTTCCGTAATCCACACTTCGACAGCCGCAGATCCGAGCAGATGTCCGACATCCGTAAAGCGCACGTCGATTCCTTCGCAAAGCGTAATCCTCTGGTTATAGTCACAGGGGGATAGAAGCTTGACAGCCGCCTCTGCATGTTCCATCGTATAGAGCGGCTCATACGGTTCGGCTCCGCTGCGCTTCGCTTTCCTGTTGCGCCATTCCGCCTCAAACACCTGGATGTGCGCGGAATCGCGCAGCATGATGTTGCACAGGTCGGCAGTTGCAAAGGTTGAAATTATGTCCCCCTTGAACCCCTGCTTACAGAGCATCGGAATCTTTCCGGAATGGTCGATATGTGCATGGGTGAGCAGGACATAATCGATGTCCCCGGAAGTTACCGGTATATCCTGGTTTTCATACAGGTCCGGTCCCTGCTCCATGCCACAGTCGACGAGAATATTTTTTCCACAGGCTTCAATCAGGTGACAGCTTCCCGTAACTTCATGGTCGGCCCCAATAAAAGTAAGCTTCATATGCACAACCCCTTTTTTCTTTTATTGTATCACCTTTCTATGGACGTGGCTATGAATACTTTACCATTTCCCTCCGGAGCCTCTGCATGATTTTTTTCTCCAGCCTTGATATGTAGGACTGTGATATGCCGAGCATATCCGCCACCTCTTTCTGCGTCTTCTCTTCCCCGTCAGGAGTCCCAAGTCCGAAGCGCATCTGTATTATCGTCCGCTCTCTCCCGGAGAGCCTGCTGATTGCTTTCAGCAGAAGCTTCTGTTCCACCTCGTTTTCCAGGTCCTTATATATCGTATCTTCTTCTGTTCCCAGGATGTCTGAGAGAAGAAGTTCGTTTCCATCCCAATCTACATTCAACGGTTCATCTATGGACACTTCCATCTTCGTCTTGTTATTCCTTCTCAGATACATCAGTATCTCATTCTCAATGCAACGTGACGCGTAAGTTGCCAGCTTTATATTTTTCTCGGGGTTAAATGTATTGATCGCTTTTATCAGTCCAATCGTGCCGATAGAAATCAGATCTTCCACACCGACTCCTGTGTTGTCGAACTTCTTGGCTATGTACACTACCAGGCGGAGGTTGTGTTCAATGAGCACTTTTTTTGCCTGTTCGTCATATTCGGAACCGAGGTCACCTATCACGGCACTTTCTTCCTCCGCCTCAAGTGGTGCGGGAAGTATCTCAGAGCCCCCAATATAGTGTATATCCTTTTTATCCGGAAAAAGCAGTGTCCGAAAGTCTGGAATTACTTTTAGTTTGAATTGATGCGGTACTGCTACTTTGATAACCATAATCTGTTCCTCCTATAATATATCAGGATTTAATATCATCCTGTATGCTCCATCTGATGCCACATGACCGTCGCAGATGCCGATGAGCGGACGTTCGATCCACTTCTCGTTCTTCTGGCACACGCACATCTTATCCAGCGTAATGACTGGCATGACTCCTGACTCTTTCCCGACGGAATGGTACGGTATGTACCGGATGCCGTCCGGCAGGGCAGCTTCTGTCAGTGCCTTCACAACGCTTTCATCCACGATGCTGACCGGTTTGCCTGTCACGGCATCTTTCAGGCTGTTGCCGGTATCTATCACTGCTTCCACCCTGCACATCTTTTCATCCTTGTACAGGACCGCTTCACATCTGTATTCTTTCAGCCTTGAAAGGTAAGACAGAAAGTTCCAGATACCAAGCACTGCATAATAGCTCACGACCGCAAGGGCAAAGAACAGGCTTCCAATCTTCATATACTGCCGGAGATATTCAAATACGCCTCCGACGAGGATTCCGCTGATATAGAGCACGACATAAGCTTTCACGAATGTCCTGTCCCAGCTGATTTTCAATCCTGCCTTAAGCATTACAATATTGACAAGACCGTGGAACAGTATGAATTTTATAAACGCATATGGTATGGGAACTATCACGACAGCACAGGTGAGCAATGCTCCGGCAGCCGCACCTAGGCAGATTCTTCCATGCGTGGCAGAACATTTCAGGATTCTGCGGGTAATCTGCAGGAGCATGAAGTCCATCATGAAGTTCACCAGAAAAAATACGTCTATGTATAACTCATAATACACATTCCACCTCTTTCTCTTTTGATACTAAATCGATTTGGTACTCAAGCAAGATTTATTATACGAGGAAGGTCCAAAAGATTTTGTCAGATGATGGAATCCATTCTTATTTTCTTTCGACAGCTGTTCCAAACCACAACATATAGATTTTTGGGGACTGTTTTTTTCGGATTTGTGTTTTGACAAAGCACAATACTTTGTGTCTGTTTTTTGGGTAAAAGCGAGAATTTTATGGGAGAAATATGGGGATTAAGAGCGAATAGGGATAAGAATTGTGATATATTGTCGAATAAAAGAAAGAACAATGTTGCTTTTATAACGAAAAAGGAGAACTTCGTATGTGAAGTCCTCCTTGTATTCCTACTATTGATCTGCTCTCTATCGTTTAAAGAAATCAGGTATCTTGATGGATTGCTCTTTTACCTTGCTCGTCGGCGTTCTAGGCGTATCCAGAGAAGGTGTCGTCCCTCCTGCGGGCTTTCTGGGCGCGGCCGTCGTGCCGCCGCCTCTGGTCGGAGCCATGCCAAGATCCAGCTTCTGGGATGACGGCTTCGCCGCTGTGGCAGCCGCAGGCCTCTCATATGCCTGTGCACCCTGCTGCGGTACTGCTCCTCTTTGAGTCTCCAGTCTTGCCTTCAGCTTTGAAGCGCTGCCGCCTACGTTATGTAGACCTGTAGCTATGACTGTAATGGTAGCTTCGTCTGCCCTGGAATCGTCATACATGGCACCGAAGATAATATTTGCATCTTCACCTGCCAGATCCTGCACATACTCAGCCGCGTCAGAAGCATCCATAAGCGTAATATCACCGGACACGTTGATGATGACATGGGACGCGCCTGCAATCGTCGTCTCAAGCAGCGGGCTTGCAACAGCCTGCTTAACTGCCTCAAGCGCTTTGTCGTCGCCGCGGCCCTGTCCGATACCGATATGGGCGATACCCTTGTCCGTCATGACTGTCTGTACATCGGCAAAGTCAAGGTTGATAAGTGAAGGTACATTGATAAGGTCGGTAATACCTTGAATACCCTGCTGTAATACTTCATCTGCTTTTTTGAGCGCCTCAGGCATGGTCGTGCGTCTGTCCACAACCTCCAGCAGCTTGTCATTCGGGATGACGATCAGCGTATCTACGCTTTCCTTTAACTTCTCGATTCCGGAAAGTGCATTGTTCATCCGTGTCTTTGACTCGAAACGGAACGGCTTAGTAACAACACCGACAGTCAGAGCTCCCTGCTCCTTCGCTATACGCGCGACCACCGGCGTGGCACCCGTACCGGTACCGCCTCCCATGCCACACGTAACAAATACCATGTCGGCGCCTTTAAGCGCTGCCGATATCTCTTCTGAACTTTCCTCTGCCGCTTTTTCACCTACTTCCGGCTTCGCTCCCGCACCGAGCCCTTTCGTAATCTTGTCCCCTATCTGCATAAGCGTAGGTGCCTTACATAACTGGAGTGCCTGTTTATCTGTATTAATAGCAATAAATTCAACACCGGCAATCTGTTCGTCAATCATTCGGTTTACCGCGTTATTACCGCCTCCGCCGACTCCAACAACAATAATCTTTGCCGCTGCTTCTGATTCATTCGTCTTAATTTCTAGCAAGGGTTTTTCCTCCTTTATCCTATCCTTATTATATATTATACATCCCACAGAGCAAAACGCAAAAACGCATTTTGCTATATATAGTATATAATATAAGCTTTTGTATAAAATATCAATAGAATTTTATCTTAATTTATTGATTTTTACGCATTTTTCTTAATTTTCTTCCTGTATTTCTTCTGCATTGAATGTGATTGTAGTATTTCCTTCCGAATAGTTTTCCAGATGGAGTGTTCCTTCTTTCCCCTCCAGCTTCTCCATAATCGGCGGAATCTGTGCGATCTGTTCCGAAGAGACACTGCTACCTAGTGAAATCCGTATCTTTCCTTTATATAGATATATCTTGTTGTCCTGACATACGATCTTGTCCGGGGACAGCTTATATTTTTTCACTTGCTGCGAAGTTACGAGCATCTCTTCGAAGATACTTTTATCCTTGCTCTCAATCATGCCGTACAGGCTGATATCACCGGTATCTATCCCTTCTATGCATGGAAGCCCCTCGATAAAATCCGGGCCTTTATATACGATCATTCCTTCTTTGTCAAAATATGCGTACTCATTTCCCGCGTATATGTAACCTACGATCGGCTTTTCCTTCACTGTCACCTTCACAATCCATGGCGCTTTCATGCTGACTTTCATATCATCCAGACACGGAAGCTGCTCTCCGCGGCCAAGCGCGTATTTTCCGAGTATGTACAACGTATTGATTGAAAACCCGTCATTCTGGACCGTATTGATAATCTCCTTATCCTTACAGTATTCGTTCCCCTCGACTTCTATCTTTTGTACATAGAAAAGAATCAGGACTGCAAGCACGATTATGGCAATGCCCATGACCAGAACCATAAGCGCATAGACTTTATGGCTTTTTTTCTTCTTTTTCTTCGGCCTTGCCGCCTCATCCTCCTGATACTCATTTTTTCCCATCGTATACTCCTCCTAAGCTTTCTCCTTACCCTCTCTCATTCTATCAGAGATGACACGCTGAGCACAAGCCCCATTTCCAGCAGCAGAAATACGACCGAGGTGCCCCCGTAGCTGATGAACGGAAGGGTGATTCCCGTGTTCGGAATCGTGTTCGTCACGACCGCGATATTCAGGATAACCTGTATCATCATATGTCCCATGGCCCCGGCCGCTATCAGCGCCCCGAACAGGTCCTTCGCATGTGTGGCAATGACGAAAAAGCGCCAAATAAGTATGAGGAACAAGATAAGTATGAATCCTGCCCCAAATAGCCCAAGCTCTTCACAGACGATAGAGAATATCATGTCATTCTGGGCCTCGGGCACAAACCCAAGCTTCTGCACGCTCTCCCCCAGCCCTCTGCCGAACAGTCCGCCTGAACCGATTGCATACAGTCCCTGCAGCGTCTGGTATCCTTTTTCAAACTCCTCGGGGTTGCGCCAGATTGCGAGCCTCTCCAGACGGTAGCTTTCAAGGGCCAGAAAGATGGTCATAAAGCCGGCTCCGAGCGCACCCATCAATATAAATTGGCTGTATTTAGGGCTTGCCACAAATACGAGAATAACACCTATCCCGAGAATGATAATAGCCGTGCTTAAGTTGCTGGCGCCTACGAGACCGACAATCGGGAGTATGAGGATCATCACCTTTACCATCGTCCTCATCTTTCCCATGCTCTTGACATTTTTCGTTATGATATGTGCCAGGAACAGTATGACGGCCACCTTGGCAAATTCCGACGGCTGAAAAGAAAAAGGCCCCAAAGATAACCATCTTTTGGACCCGTTATACTCATCACCGACAAATATTACCGCAACGGACAGCAGAATCGCCGTGAAATATCCGAGCACAGCCACATGTTTCCACACATGATAATCCATATTGGCAACAAAAAACATTCCGGCAACCCCAAGCACTGTCGCAAATGCCTGTTTCTTCAGATAATAAAACGAATCATGAAATTTCACTTCTCCGTTATATGCACTGGTGCTGTATAGTATCACCAGGCCGATAAGAACGAGCAGCAGCAGGGCTGCCAGCATCGTATAATCATACTTTTTCTTTTTGGACCGTGTCAAGCGATATGCACTCCTTATAAGGAATTTACAATTTCTTTAAACTTATCTCCACGTGTCTCATAATTTGGGAACATATCCCAGCTGGCGCAGGCCGGTGACAGAAGCACTGCTTCTCCGGGCCCCGCGATTTCTGCTGACATAAGCACCGCCTCTTCAAATGTATCTGCGAACGTATAATCATGAAAGCCGCAGCTTTCTGCGTCTTCTGCAATCTTTTCCTTCGTGGCGCCCAGAAGAATCAGCCTCCTGACCTTCCCGCCAAAGCTTTCTATCCATTCCGTATACGAAGAATCTTTGTCATATCCTCCGCCGATAAGTATGGTAGGGCGGTTCATGGCTTGTATTCCCTTGATTGCCGCGTCCGGATTCGTCCCTTTGGAATCATTGTAGTAAGCGACTCCATCCTTCTCCGTGACGAACTCGATCCTGTGTTCCACTCCTTTGAATGCCTTGATGCTCTCCCGGATTCGGTCCATCGGGACACCGTATACGGCAGCCATAGCTACGGCGGCCATAACATTTTCATAGTTGTGGGTGCCGAGAAGCTGCAGCTCCTCCACATGGCAGATACGAATCTCTTCCGGATTCTTATAGACTATCATACCGTCATCAAGATAGATGCCTCTTTCTAGTTTACGCCGGCTGCTGAAATATAGAACCTGCGCCCTGACATTCTTTCCGAATTCCCGTGTCACTTCGTCCTCATAGTTTAGAATGCACCAGTCATCTTCCGTCTGGTTCCTGGCTATATTCTTCTTCGCCTCAATGTATGCTTCCATCGTATGATGACGGTTCAGATGATCCGGCGATATATTGAGCAGAGCGCTCACAGCTGGCCGGAAGCTGACGATGCTCTCCAGCTGGAAGCTGCTCATCTCTGCCACAGCCACCGCATTGTCCGACATCTCTCCCGCCGCGACGGTATATGGATTGCCGATATTGCCTACGACATACACTTCTTCTTTATCATTCTTCATAATCTCGCCGAGCAGCGACGTCGTCGTCGTCTTGCCGTTCGTGCCCGTGATGGCAAGTACGTCACCTTTTCCGAATGCATACGCCAGCTCGACCTCTCCGATGACTTCTATCCCGCGTTCAAACATCTGTCGTACAACAGGCAGGTCCGTCGGCACCCCCGGGCTTAAAACGACAATGTCGAGCGTCTGGAGCAGCTCTTCCGGAAAAGGACCGAGTATAATCTGCACATCTCTTCCGACGCGGCCCGCAAGCTCTGCCTTGTCAAGCTTCTCGTTCCCATCGTACAGCACTACATCCGCACCGTGTTCTGTAAGAAGCCCCACGGCGCCTGTTCCACTGAGTCCGGAACCGAATACGAGCACCTTCTTATTTGTAACTTTCATAATTTCCTCCTACATAGCCATCAGCGCAACGAGACAGAGAAGCGCTGTAATAATAGAAAATACTGCAACGACCTTCGTCTCCGACCACCCGCACAGTTCGAAATGGTGATGTATCGGGGCCATCTTAAAGATACGTCTGCCCCCTGTCTTTTTGAAATAAGTTACCTGTATCATGACGGATAATATCTCCACCATGTATATAAATGCGACGATGATAAGAAAGATCGGCATCTGGAGCATATACGCCGTTGACGCCACAAACCCGCCGAGGGCAAGCGACCCCGTATCACCCATGAACACGCTGGCCGGATAGACATTAAAGAGCAGGAAGCCGAGAAGCGCGCCTACGACAGCACACGTTATCGGCTCTATGCCGCTCTTCGTGCCGATTGCCACCACGGTAAAGAACGTGGCTATCAGGACGGTTACGCTGGACGCCAGGCCGTCCAGCCCATCTGTGAAGTTGGCACCGTTGACCGTTCCGAGCACGGCCACGAACATGAGTGGTATCGCAAGCCAGCCGATGTCAAGGTAATGTCCGCCTGAAAATGGTATGAGCATCGTGAGCGGAATATTTGTAAAACGCACGAGGTAAAACGCGAGGACAGCCGTCACCAGTATCTGCAGCGCAAATTTCTGCTTTGGATACAGGCCGTCGGAACGCTTCATCACGACCTTCAGATAATCATCCAGAAAACCGATGAGTCCAAATCCCAGGGTTACGAACAATATAGGTATTATCTTCGGGTAGTTCTTCAGATAGAACACCGAAGTAACTACAACGCTCACCAGTATGATGACTCCGCCCATCGTTGGCGTGCCTGCTTTTTTCAGGTGAGACTTCACCCCGTCTTCCCGTTCCGTCTGCCCCATCTTAAGCCTTCTTAAAATAGGAATAATCACCGGCCCCATCACTACGCTAAGCGCGAATGCAATCAATACCGGAAGAAAAACTCTATAATCCATAATCCACCTCTTCGCTTCTTTTGTTAATCACTAACCTTACATAGTATACTTCATTTTTTACTCTTTTTCAATGCCAAGATAGGGCAATATATTCTCAAAAATGTCCCGGATGACAGGAGCTGCTATCGTACCACCATAATATACGCCCTGAGGGTTGTATATGACACACATCCCGAGAACCTGCGGGTCATCTGCCGGCGCAAAACCGATAAAGGATGAGATATACTTGTTGGCGCTTCTTGGCAGCGTCTGGGAGGTGGCTGTCTTTCCACCGATGTGGTACCCCTCCACGTAGGCATTCTTACCCGAACCTTCGGAGACAACGCTCTCCAGCAGCATCTGCATCGTCTCGGAAGTCTCTTTTGATACGATATTCTTTTCTTTCTTGTACTTGAACGTCTCTACTTCCTCGCCCTTCGAGTCCATTACTTTGACCCCGAAGTGCGGCGTAACTCTCGTCCCTCCGTTGACAAGGGAGCTGACGGTCGTAGCCATCTGCATCGGTGTTATCTGGAACGACTGTCCGAACGCCATCGTAGCTAGCTCCACCATACCTACGTTGCTTTTCTTGTGCATAATCGTTCCGGCTTCCCCCGGCAGATCTACCCCGGTCATGCCCATGAGTCCGAACTGGTTGAAATATTCATAGAACTTATCAACGCCGAGCCTCAGCCCGATATCGATAAACACAGGGTTACAGGAATTCTGTATTCCCTGCACAAAAGTCTCCGAGCCGTGTCCCCCGACTTTATGACACCGTATCTTCCTGTCTTCCACCACCCGGTAGCCGGGACAGCTGAAATTGTCGTCCAGGGATACGACGCCTTCCTCCAGGCAGGCAGAAGCTGTTATAATCTTGAATGTGGAGCCTGGTTCGTATGTGTCATTGATACAGCCGTTACGCCACATCTGGTTCAGCGCGTCCTGCTTTTCTTCCGGTGACATCGCGCCTGTATCTTCCTCCGTATTGAGCGTAAACGGATCGTTCAGGTTGAATTCCGGCACGTTCACCATGGCGATAATCTCACCGTTCTGCGGGTTCATCAGGAGAATCGACACTTTGTCTGCCTGTTTTTCTTCCATGACCTTCTCCGCCATCTGCTGTGCATACATCTGAATATTATAGTCCAAGCTCACCTGGAGCGTGTTACCGGCGACCGGTTCCATCCGGTCCTCCGCCACACCTTCCAGTTCGACACCTCTGGCATCTGTCGTCGTGAGTATCTTTCCGTTGATCCCTTTCAGATATTCTTCATATTTTACTTCCAGACCGATGATTCCCTGGTTATCCCCTCCTGTGAACCCGAGCACTTTGGATGCCAGTTCATCATATGGATAATAGCGCTTAAAGTCTTCATCTACTTTGACGCCTTCCAGCTCCAGCTCCCGTATCCGGTCTCCTGTCGCCTTATCTACGTTCGTCTTGATACGCTCCATGGAGGAGACCTTTTCTACCTTTTTACGCACGGTATCCTCGTCCATTTCAAGCTCAGCGCAAAGTGCCTTGATCACGCCTTCCGGATCCTTCATCTGGCTGTGTATGACCGATATGGTGCACACGGTCTTGTTCGTCGCAAGCACTGTCCCGCCTGCATCCACAATCTCTCCCCTGGCCGCTTTTATATCTCTTTCCCGCTCGTGGAGCGATTCAGCCTTCTTCTGGTAATATTCGGCATCAAATACCATGAGATACACAAGCCTTCCCACGAGCCCCAGTATGATGGCTGCGGCACAGATAAATACTACAAAGATCTTCTTTTTATTATAGGTCTTATTCTTCACAAAAAAACCTCACAGAAGCCGTTTTTATAACTTATTAACACTTCTGTGAGGTTATTCTACCTAATTTATTCTATTCTGCTTCCGGTGCGGCCTTTGTCACGCCAAGATAAGGGAATATCTCTGCCATTATCTTGGATGCCATCTCGGTCGCATATGAGCTGCTTGCCTGTGCTGCCACATTTGGTTCGTCAATCACGACATATACGACTACTTCTGGATTGTCCTGGGGCGCATATCCGATAAAGGATACGAGATATTTTCCGTTGCCACGGGGCTGCTTCTCTGCGGTTCCTGTCTTGCCTCCTATGTCATAGCCTTCTACCGCCGCCGAACTGCCGGTACCTTCCTGCACGACGCCAAGCATATAGTCTTTGATTATCTCGCTCGTCTCTTTTGAAACAGTCCGTTTTACGAGCACCGGATCCTTGTTTTCCGTGACATTCCCGTTTTCATCCTGAATCTGCTTCACCACATGGGGCTTATAATAATCACCTCCGTTGATGAGCGAACAGAATGCGGATGCCATCTGGGTCATGGTTACGTTGAAGTTCTGGCCGAATGCATTAGTTGCAAGGCTGGCAGGGTCCATATTATCAGGCTCATACAGCAGCCCTGTCTCTTCTCCCGGCAGATCTATGCCTGTGGACGAGCCAAAACCGAACAGCTCCTGGTATTTGCAGAACTCGTCATTACCAAGCGCGGCGCCTATCTGCATCAATGCCACATTACATGAATTTTCAAGCGACTGCTTCAGCGACTGCGTCCCGTGCCCGTCACGGTTGCTGCAGTGTATATCGTGGTCTCCTACATGAAGCATCCCGCCGCAGGTATAGCTTTCGTTTCCGGTCAGTACGCCGGTCTCCAGGCCGGCCGATATGGTGAACGGCTTATAGGTGGACCCCGGTTCATACGTGTCGCTTACGCAGAAGTTGTTCCAAAGTGCATTCAGCTTCTCAAGCTTCTCTTCATCCTCCATACCCTCTATAGCTTCCTCGGAATAGTATTTTGTCAGATCTCTTGGGTTGTTGAGGTCGAAGTTCGGATAAGATGCTTCCGCGATTATCTCGCCGTTCTGTGGGTTCATGACGATAACTGCCGTGTTCTTGCTGCCCTCTCCCTCAGATGCTTCGTTCTTATGCTTTTCGTTGAATTCCAGTATATGCTTTTCAACGATGCTCTGCACCTGGAGGTCTATGGTAGACATGATGGTGCTCCCGTCCACCGCCTCTTTTACCGTGCGCTCCACACTGGATTCCTTGTCAAAATATCCATATTCCCTGCCGTCGGTCCCATTCAGGACAGAATTGTAAGATGCCTCTATCCCGTTGCTTCCCACATTGCCGTCTACGGTAAATCCGACGACATCGCTGGCAAGCGTATTGTATGGATACTTTCTGACATAGTCCTCTTCCAGCCATATGCCTTTTACATCCGGATATTTCTTGTCATCTGCATCTATCTTTTCAAATTCTTTGGCCTTTTCATAATCAATTCCTTTTTTCAGTATGTTGTATCTGCTCCCCGGGTTGTCTTTTATCAGTTTCCTGACATCCTCTTCCTTTATATCGAAGCAGTCTTTCAGCACTTCTATCGTCGGTTCGATATAGTCCTTGTCGCTTGTCATCACCTTTGCATCCAGGATGACATTGTAAACCCGTTCGCTGGTGGCTATCTTTGTCCCGTTCCGGTCCACGATATCGCCCCGCTTGAACGGAATCGTACGGCTGTCGTACTGCTGCTGGTCCAGCACCACCTTCGTATACCTGTCCCCGCTGGCCGCATTGATGTATGTAATTCTCCCTACTAATACGCCAAAAGCTAGTACAATTGCTACGAAGAGCATTACTAGCTTTTTCTGCATTAGTTTGGAAAACTTCCTTTTAAATACATTTCTTGTCTGTTTTCCCATAATTCCACCTGTTTATTATTTTTTGTCTGATTGGGCAAGTATACCGTCTTCCGGTATATCCTCATATTGTTTCACATAATCTGACGAGGGATTGTCATACTCTACAATCTGATCTGAAGTGGCATATACCATTCCCAGTTCATTTTGCGCCTTGTCCCGAATCTCGTCCAGATTGACGGAATCCATTACAGCATTATACTTTGTATTATTCTCTTCTTTCATATCCGCCAGCTCTTCCTGCATCGCAGAGATTGCTTTTGAGCGGCTTGTAAGCCTGGACTGCAGCTGGACATAATTTACACATACTACGAGTGCAAGTATGGCCGCTGCTGCCAGAAATATAACATATCCGGGGCTCATATGCAGCGCTTTCCTGCGGTTATTGCGCACCTGCCTGCTTGTCTTCCTCGGTCTTTCAGGTTCTTTTGTACGCCGTTCCGGCTCGTAAGCCGGTTTTGTCACCACATTGCCGTAGACATACATCTGACCGCGTGTTCTGTTTGATGTTCCATAGGCTGTCCTGCTTCTGGATGATGTATATCTTGCTGCCATGTTTTTCCCCTTTCTAAAATTATCGTCGTTCAAATATGCGGAGCTTGGCACTCTTCGCACGGCTGTTATATTCCAACTCATCCTCATCCGGAAGAATCGGTTTTCTAGTTAAAATACTCCCCTTTGATTCTTTTCCGCATACACATATGGGAAAATCGCTTGGACAGGTGCATGGATTTTCATTCTTCTTAAATGCACTTTTTACTATCCTGTCCTCCAGTGAATGGAAGGTTATGATACACAGCCTCCCGCCTGGCTTTAACAAGTCAATCATATCATCCAGAGAATCCCGTAGAACTTCCAGCTCCCTGTTCAGTTCAATACGGATAGCCTGGAACGTCCTCTTGGAAGGATGCCCAGACTTTTTCTGGTATTTCATCGGAATGGCTTGTCTTATAATACCGGTCAGCTGACCGGTAGTTTCGATGGGCCTCTCCGCGCGTGCGGCTACAATATGTTTGGCGATGTTCTTTGCAAACTTATCTTCCCCGTAGTCCCGTATCACGCGGTAGAGGTCCATCTCACCGTAGTCATTGACGATGTCCCTGGCTGTCATCTTCTGACGCGTATCCATCCTCATGTCCAGCGGCGCATCTTCGCGATAGGAGAATCCCCGCTCTGCCGTATCCAGCTGATAAGATGATACGCCCAGATCAAGTACGATCCCGTCGACTTTGTCAATGCCTAACTGATGGAGCTGCGACTTCATATCACAATAGTTGCTCCTGACTATCGTGACCTTCTCCCCGAAGTCTTTTAAGCGGCCGCCTGCGGCAGTGATAGCCGCCGCGTCCTGGTCTATTCCTACAATACTCCCCTTGTTTCCTAAGCGTCTGCATATCTCGTATGCATGTCCACCTCCACCAAGCGTTCCGTCCACATATGTGCCGTCCGGCCTGATATTCAACCCATTAATAGTTTCTTCAAGTAATACTGACTTGTGTTCGAATCCCATATCTTCTCCCTCTAGATACTGAATCCACTCTCTTCCATATCAGAAGCAATATCCTCAATGTTGAGCTCCACTTCAGCATTCTTTTCATCCCATCTTGCCTTGTCCCATATCTCGGCACGCTTCCCCATGCCGATAAACACGACCTCTTTTTCAAGATGCGCGTAGGTCCTCAGTACAGAAGGAATTAAAGTTCTTCCTTGCTTGTCAAGGTCGCCATCAGTTGCACTCCCCTGAAAGAAGTAGGCAAAAGCTCTTGCTTTTTTGTCTGTGGTCGTAGGTAAAGCGTTAAGTTTATCTTCGAAGGCGTTCCATTCATCTTCAGGATATACATATAAGCAGTTTTCCATACCTTTTGTTATGACGAAATTCTCCCCTAGATCGTCACGAAACTTGGCCGGAATGATTAATCTTCCCTTAGGGTCGATATTATGACTGTATTCTCCTTTCAACATAAGAACTCACCCTCTTTCAAGTGGTCTGCCACTTTTGCACCACTTTATACCACTTTTCACCACTTTCTACCACTTGAATACATTGTAAACCACTTTTTGGGCGATTTCAACCCTTTTTTAAGAAAATTTTGAAAGGGGTCAGACCCCTGTGGCCACAGGGGTCTGACCCCTTTCAAAATTCAGGCCATTGTCAGACTTCTTTTTCTTTTGTTTTCAAACACAAAAACAAGGCGCTGCAGTGCAGATGGACCAGCCATCTATTCTGCAGCGCCTTTGTAATCTTGAATCTTACCGGCTATTCTTCTGTATTTCCTGCCGCCTCGGTGAGGTTTGTGGAAAATTCCGTCAGCGCGGTATAATCGATTTCTACTGACTCTTTTGGTTTGTTAGACTTATATGTTCCGTAGGCAGAATATCCAACCCAGCCTACAAGAAGAAGCGCGGCCAGCCCTACGACACATTTGCGGGCTACGTTTGCGGCTTTCTCCTTTTTCACATTCTTTTTGCGGTTAGCTTTTTCTTGTTTATACCTGTCTACTTTTTCCTGGCTCATATTTTTCGCTCCTTCTATAGCTCAATAACTAAAAGTTATTCTACCATAGTTTCCGGCATTATACAACTACAATTACGCCTCCGTCTGAAGCGTACATACTGCTGATTCCAGCCGTATCCAAAATGATGACATCCCGGAAATCTGCCTTTTCAAGCAGCATGTCTTTTACCTGACGGGCACGTTCGGGACAGTTGCAGTGTGATATGGCAAGTATCTTCTTCCCCGGCTCTTTCAGTCTCTTCGCAATCTCATCTACCATTTTCACGAGAGCCTTCTTAATCCCTCTTGCTTGTCCAAGCTGGCAGATGGTTCCTTCCGCCGTGGCGCCCATCACCGGCTTTATGTTAAGCGCCGTGGCGACGATAGCCTTTAGGCCCGTAAGCCGTCCGTTCTTCCGCAATGTCTCAAGTGTCTCTAGCACAAAATACGTATCTTGTTCCGCTATATATTCTTCTACCGTATCCACTACGTCCTGAAATGCCATCCCTGCCTCCTCACACTCTGCAATCTTCAGTGCTATTAATGTCTCACCGACAGAGGCTGAGCGGGAGTTGAACACGTAGATATCTTTCTCCCCATATTCTTCACGGTACAGGTTCTTGCCGAGCAGGGCGCTGTTGTAGGAACCGCTCAGCTCCGAGGATAGCGTCACCGCATATACATGATTCGCTTCACAGTGAAATCCCTCCATATATCTCTCCGGTGACGGACAGGAAGACTTTGGACATTCCGGCGAAACTGCCACCAGTTTCAGAAATCTTTCCTGGTCAAAAGTCTCGTCATCAACAATCTGCTGTCCCGCCACTTCTATTTTAAGAGACGCCGTCTCAAAGCACCCGGACTTCTTCATCTTATCTGTAAGTTCTCCACAGCTGTCTACAATCACTTTATAACTCATATCTTTCCTCCCGGCATACCATATCTGTGTTTGTTTGGCATGTCATCTGTTGCTATAATATGTAGTTTTCAATACTACATTTGTAATCATAGCACATTTGTATTGGAAATAAAAGTATTTTTATTAAAGTTTTCCCAGGTGCCTTAGTCTTCAAACTTAATTTTCCTCGACACTCCGAGTGCAATTCCCATCTCGATTGTCAGAAACAGGATTGAAGTCCCTCCATAGCTGATAAACGGCAGCGTGATTCCGGTCGTCGGAATCAGGTTGATCACAACTGCCACATTCAGAATGACCTGAAGGGCGATATGTGCGAATATACCTGTCACGATGAGAGAACCGTATATGTCTGGCGCATTCTGGGCGATGAAGAGCAGGCGGTACAGAAGCATCCCGAACAGGACGAGTACCAGGATTGCCCCGAACACTCCAAGTTCCTCACATATAATAGAAAGAATCATATCATTCTGGACTTCCGGGATGATCATCTTCTGCGCACTGTTCCCCAGGCCTTTCCCGAAAAAGCCTCCCGAACCGATTGCATACAGCGCCTGCATGATCTGATAGCCGCCTTCTGCAGCATGATCCTCCGGCGCAAGCCATACGAGTATTCTTCTCATACGGAAGTTTTCACTCGTCACAAGTACCCTGCCCAGAATCTGCACCGCCACAAGTATCACGCCCATACCTGCCGTAAATAGCACGATAAACGGCGCCGTCTTCGGATGTACGACAAATACCATGATGCAGGTGATTCCCATTACGATGATAGCCGTGCTCAAGTTGTCCGTCAGGAATAAAACGCAGGCGGCGGAAAAAGCACCCCACGCAAGTATTTTCGCGATTCCCCCAAGCGTCTTAATCTCCTTGCCCATCTTGCAGATAAGCACAGGAATAAATAAGATGATTGCTATCTTCGCCACCTCTGCCGGCTGGAACTGCTGGTCGAATGGCAGCTGTATCCAGCGCTTGGCGCCATTTACCTCTTTTCCCAGAGGCGTCTTTACAAGCATCATCAAAAATACAGAGACTAAATACAACGGCTTGGCCCATTTTATATAAATATGATAATCAATCTTAGCCACCACGTATATGACTATGAGCCCCATCACGCAGAATATAAGCTGTCGTTTGAAATAATGCATACTGTCGCCATAAGTTACAAGCGCGCTGTATGAACTCGTGCTGTACAGCATTACAAGTCCAAAACAGATGAGAAATATAAGGACCGCAAGCATACTGTAATCAAAATACCGTGCCTTCGTCATTTTCCTTTTTCTTGTCTTCCGACTTCTCGCCATAATATCTACACTCCAATCTACCGTTCTTATTATAACGATATGAAAGAATAAAAACAACTGCATTTTCTGCCTGGCCGGGTATTCCCTCGCTATATGGAGTGCACAGGCTGCCTAAGGTTCCGGTATTCATGTCTGCATATCCCACACTTTTTGAAGTCCATCGCATTTCTCCAGATGGGGACACTCCCCCTGTACATAAGAGATTACCGGGCTTCTGTGTTCATACTGTCTGATGGCCTCCTTGAGCTTATCAAGCATCTGTGTCCGGTCCACGGGCAGACGTCCCCGGACACGGAACTGTATATAATCATGGAATCCATCGTATATGACCGGCTGTTCCCCTGCTGCCTTGATGAGCTCCAACAGCCTTCTTTCTTCCCGGAGGTTCTCAAGCTCATCCGCAGGCCGGAAAGTATTGTCCAGGATATGCTGGTACAGCGGCACTTCCTTATGATGGAACATGGAGAAGTTGACCACATGCCGAGGAGATGTGCTGTTCAAAAAGGCGGCAAGAGCCTCTGCATTTTCTGCTCCTCTGCCTGCGCCCGCCACCCCTGTCATAATATGTGCATCAAATATCATTCCTGCCATGCTTATTCTCTTGACAGCCTCATAGGCCTGACTCATATCATGGTCTTTCTCCATGTAAGCCAGTACATCATCCAGGCCGCTTTCGATACCGATATACAGATGACGGACTCCCTTTCGATGGAGCATCGCCAGCTCTTCATCCGATTTCATGAGAATGCTCGTTACCGTCGCGTCCATGTTGACAGCCTCGCATTGAGGGAAATAGCCCCGAATCATGTCGAGCACTTTTTCCAGATGTCCGGCCTTAAGTCCAAATGCGTTGCCATCCCCGAGAAATATTCTCCTCGGCCGCCCGTTCATATCTCGGACGCGTCTCAGCTCGGCTTCAACCTGCGAAAGCGGAATCTCTCTGTAGGCCAGATGCCGGAAAAGGTTGCAGAACTTGCACCTGCCATAAGAGCATCCTACCATTACCGGAAGCATGAACGATGCCCGCTCCATAGGTGCACGGCAAATCTGCCCTTCATATATCATAATCATCACTCCTGTCTTCTGTGGTAATGTTTCTGTCATCGTATAATTATACTATACTCCTTATATCCTGTACAGCGAAGTCAAATACCTCGCTGCGAGCTACAGGGCATATGACCCTCGTGTCAGCCGCCAAGGCTAGCGGGCCTGGCTTTGGCTCGTTGCCCAAGGGATTAAATCAGGGCTTCTGACAAGTATGGTTCTGATGTCTGCAATGAGGAAGATGAATTCAGATACATATTTCCTCATACGTGTGAGCATCATACTTTTGAAAGGAGTGTGCACGTATGAAAGAAAATAAATCTTCATTTACAACGGAACGTCCAATCGACTATATGGAGAGCAAAGACGCTTATGACGGTAAGATCAACGCTTCCAACTCCGAAAAATCAGTTGAACCACTTCCGGAGTCTGAACGTCCGAGAAAAGACGGACCAGGCGGCGAATAGCCGCAAAACCGGCTGCCCACCCAGGCAGCCGGTTACGTCTTTGTATCAGTCATTCTATTATTGTCTAACGGTAACGATCCGGAAGCATCTCTCTCAGCTTTTCCGTTTCCATCTCCGTCATCTCAGGCACTTGGGCAAGCGGAAACGGTATGCCCATCGTTTCATATTTTTCCAGACAGAGCTTCCTAAACGGCAGCAGCTCGATCTTCTCAACATTCGGATACGCTTCCAGGAAATCCACCAGCTTTATCATATGTTCTTTCGTGTCATTGATGCCAGGGACGACGACCCTGCGGATCCAAAGCGGTATGTTCTTCTTTTTTACCAGATCCAAGAACGCAATCACCTTCTGGATATCTGCCTTGCAGTAATATATGTAGTCTTCCGCAGTTAGGAACTTTACATCAGCCAGTACCAAATCCGTGTACTCTAATACGCGTTCGGCCTTCTGCAGATCTCCGACCCCGCTCGTATCCAGAGCCGTGTGTATCCCTTCTTCCTTGAGAATGCAAAACAGCTCTGTGACAAATTCCGGCTGCATGAGCGGCTCCCCGCCTGTCACCGTGACACCTCCATTTTTCAGATATGGCAGATAGCGGCGGATCTTCTCCGCCACCTGTTCCGCCGCGTACTCTATTCCGGCATCCGGCTCCCACGTATCCGGGTTATGGCAGTAGGCGCACCGCAGAGGGCAGCCCTGCATGAACACCACGAATCTGAGCCCCGGCCCGTCCACCGCCCCCATGGACTGGAAGGAGTGGATACGGCCGCTACATCGTCTCATGGAAAGTACGTGAAATCACTTCCTTCTGCTGTTCACGTGTCAGCTTGTTGAAGTTCACCGCATAGCCGGATACGCGGATAGTAAGGTTAGGATATTTGTCAGGATTATCGTATGCATCCATAAGCGTATCCCTGTTCAGCACATTTACATTCAAATGATGTGCCATCTGGCCAAAATATCCGTCCAGTATGGATGTCAGGTTATCAAGCCTTTCTTCCTCTGTCTTTCCAAGCGCCTGCGGGACAACAGAAAATGTATTGGAGATTCCATCCTTACAGTATTGATAAGAAAGCTTTGCGACAGAGTTAAGAGAAGCAAGCGCCCCGTTCTTCTCCCTTCCGTGCATCGGATTGGCACCCGGTGCGAAGGGCTCTCCCGCTTTCCGGCCGTCCGGTGTGGAACCAGTCTTCTTGCCGTACACGACATTGGAGGTTATCGTGAGTATGGAAAGGGTTGGTTCAGCGTCACGGTACAGCTTCTGTTTTTTCAGTTCTTCACAGAACAGTTTTACCTGTTCACAGGCAATGTCATCCACACGGTCGTCATCATTACCGAACGCCGGATACTCTCCTTTTATCTCAAAATCTATGATAAGACCCGTCTCCTCGTCGCGGATGCATCTCACCTTAGCATACTTGATGGCGGAAAGAGAATCTGCAAGCACGCTCATCCCTGCGATGCCAAATGCCATGAATCGGTGCACTTCTGTGTCGTGCAGTGCCATCTGCGTCTTTTCGTAGGCATATTTGTCATGCATATAATGGATGACATTCATCGTGTTGGCATACATCTTAACGAGCCATGGACGGTATACGTCCAGAAGTTCCATAACCTTGCCGTAATCCAGATATTCTCCGTCGTATGGTTCATGCGCCGGCCCTACCTGTATGTTCTGCTTTTCATCCCTGCCGCCGTTCAGCGACATGAGCAGCAGCTTGGCAAGATTGGCACGGGCTCCGAAGAACTGCATCTCCTTCCCGATTCTCATGGCAGACACACAGCAGGCAATTCCGTAATCGTCGCCAAACTGCGGACGCATCAGGTCATCATTTTCATATTGGATGGCATCCGTATCACAGGAAACCTTTGCGCAGTACTTCTTAAAATTATCCGGAAGGTCCTTCGACCACAATACCGTAAGGTTCGGCTCTGCCGATGGCTTCAGGTTGTAGAGCGTATGGAGCATGCGGAAGGAATTTTTCGTCACGAGCGTCCTGCCGTCCTCACCCATGCCGCCTACGGATTCCGTAATCCACATCGGGTCGCCGGCAAACAGTTCGTTATAGTCCGGCGTGCGCAGATGGCGTGCCATACGCAGCTTCATCACAAAGTCATCGATAATCTCCTGGGCTCCTTCTTCGCTCAGGATGCCTTTTGCAATATCCCGTTCAAAATAGATGTCAAGGAATGTCGAGGTGCGGCCAAGGCTCATGGCTGCTCCGTTCTGCTCTTTGATGGCGCCGAGATAGGCAAAGTACAGCCACTGTACCGCTTCCCTGGCGTCCGCCGCGGGCTTTGTAATATCATATCCGTACATGGCGGCCATGTCGCGCAGCTTGCCGAGGAAGTTAATCTGCTGGTACAGCTCTTCCTGCTGGCGTATATGGTCTACATCCATGACCTCCAGGCTCAGCCTGTCTTTGTCCGCCTGCTTCTGTCCAATCAGATAGTCAAGACCGTAGAGGGCGACACGGCGGTAATCGCCGATGATACGTCCGCGTCCGTAAGCATCAGGCAGACCCGTGATAAGGCCGCAATGTCTGGCTGCTTTCGTCTCCTTGTTGTAGACACGGAATACTCCGTCGTTGTGGGTCGTCCTATACTGGAATTCGTCTTCCACCTTCTGTGACAGCTCATAGCCATACGCCCGGCATGCGTCCCTTGTCATGCGCAGGCCGCCGAAGGGATTGACGCCCCTTTTTAGTGGACGGTCCGTCTGGAGCCCTACGATAATCTCCTGTTCCTTATCCAGATAACCCGGCTTGTAATTCAAAAGAGAAGTGACCGTCTGGGTATCGATGTCAAGCACGCCTCCGAACTCACGCTCAAGCCCAAGCAGATTCTCAAACTTATGCAGCAGCTTATCGGTACGTTCCGTCGCCGGCTTCAGGAAATCCCCATTACCTGTATAAGGGGTATAGTTCTTCTGGATGAAATCACGTACATTCATCTCTTCCTGCCATATCCCCGGATTAAAACCTTCCCACTGTGTAAACATATTCCATTCCTCCTGTTCTCTGTGTGTATGACACCATTCCCTGCGCTCTTTTCATTGGGGCCTGACCCCTTTCGAAAGGGGCCTGACCCCAACCGCTAAAAAAAGAGCAGCACCAGAAAAATGATGCTGCCCAGACGGTCGGCTTATTCCAAGACTTCATTCCCCTGTGGTAACCCACATTATCCGTCAGTAATGAAATCCTTTTTGTTTACTTTACGGGGTGAGTATAACATTAACCTGCCGCAAAAGTCAAGCGTATTTTCATAGGGGTCAGACCCCCTGCATATGCAGGGGTCTGACCCCTTCGACAATTCACGCTATTTTCTGACATCAAACTCTGGATTGAATGCATAGAAGTTCTTGCTGTCCAGGTTATCCTGTACGATGCGCAGGGATTCGCCGAATCGCTGGTAGTGTACGATTTCGCGCTCTCTCAGGAAGCGGATTGGCTCACATACTTCTGGGTCCTTTACGAGCCTTAGTATATTATCGTAAGTAGTTCGAGCTTTTTGTTCTGCCGCCATGTCTTCGTGAAGGTCCGTTATAGGATCGCCTTTAGACTGGAACTCGCACGCATTGAACGGTATTCCTGCAGCAGCCTGGGGCCACAGAGCAAGAGTATGGTCTACGTAATATTTGTCAAAGCCGGATTTTTCTATCTCCTCCGGTGTCAGGTCCTTTGTAAGCTGGTAGACGATAGAGCAAATCATCTCCATGTGAGCCAGCTCTTCTGTTCCGATATCTGTCAGGATGCCTGTCACTTCCTTATATGGCATTGTATACCTCTGTGAAAGGTACCTCATTGATGCCGAAAGCTCTCCGTCAGGGCCACCAAACTGTGACATGATTACCTGTGCAATCCTCGGATTCGTCTGTGTTATTTTTACCGGATGCTGCAGTCTTTTCTCATAATTCCACATATACTAACATCCTCCTTCCTGCCACGGCCATGGCTCGTTGATCCATTTCCACCTGTCTGCTTCCGTATCAGCAGTGTCAAGTGTCAATGGGCCGTAGTATCTGGCATATTCTTTCAATGCCTGGACTCTCTGCCTTTGAAATTCATTGAAGAATTCAAGTGCTTCTTCATTACAAGGATGCGTATCGAGAAACAACTTTACATCATCCACCGCAAAACTCACCGCGTTGATCCAATCCAATAGTTCATGTCTGCAAGGTTTGTTGTCTGTCATCTTGAACACCCTCCTATCCCCCGGAATGGTTTGTTCAGTTCTTCAAAAATCGTACCGCAATGTAATCCTTTTTCGACTTCGTACAAGGCACGCCACTGCTGCCACGGTACATAGGCCATCGCTATGGGCATACCGCTCAGCTCGTCATAAGCTGCCCTGTCATCACAGCAGGCCGGCTGCATCTTCGGCTGTACTTTCGTACGGCAGCCTTCCTCTCTCATGACAGGTGCTGTTCTTCCACAATTATTACGCCTTCCGTACTCCGGCGCATTATAACGGTAATTCGGCATGTGTCATACTCCTTCCATAATCATTTGCAATATTATAGTATGGGACTGACCGGAAAGTTGTGCACAAAAAAGCCGCTGACTACAGATGACTGTGCATCTGCAATCAGCGGCCTTGCTATCGGCTGCCTATTTTAAGAGCATATAAATAATCAATGCTGCCACGGCTACAATTGCAATTCCCAGTATAATCACCGGTACTTTGGAGACCTTATCATCCTCCAAGTCATAATAGTCATCCTCGACTTCCGGCTCCGGCCTTCTCTTCGGCCTCTTTCTCGGTCTCTCTTCCTCCACGGAAAGCAGTTCATCATATGCCTTTCGCATTTCTTTTTCCCGCTTATCCCGCACCTTCTTCGGCGGAATATTGGCATACTTCTGTAATTCCTCTTCCCCGCGCTGCTTCGTTCCTGGTAACTTGAACTTCTTTCTGCAGTTAAAGCATAACATGTAATCCGGGTCTTTCTGGCTCGGTTTTAACGGCTGGCCGCATTTTGGACATTTCATGGAAATCTGTCCCTCCTCGTTCGTTTCTATCTGTACTTCCACTGCGTATTATACTATATCACAGTGCAAATATCAAAACAATTTACATAGTTGTCCTGCTTCTCTACACTTCTGCAGAAAATCCAAGGTCATCCAAAGCTTCCATGGCGGTTTTTACACAGTGTTCGCATCCGTCCACCGTCACCGTCTTATCCTCCAGGCTCACCTTAAAATCAAGCCCTTCCTCTGTCAAAAGCCTGGTAATCCTCTCCACACATTTCTCACAGTGCATATCTGCCACTTTAATCACTGTCATCTGGCCCGTCCTCCTATTTCATCAATTTTTGAATCGTATCGCAAAGTTCGTCCACCACTTCCACTTTGCCCTCCTGTATATCATCAACCACACACGTATGGATGTGGTTCACGAGCAGCTTTTTGCTGAATGCATTCAACGCCGCCTGAATGGCGGATACCTGCGTCAGTATATCCACACAGTACCGGTCCTCCTCCAGCATCTTCTTGATTCCCCTTACCTGTCCCTCGACGCGGTTCAGCCTCGTCACCAGCTCTTTATATTCGCCGGCATCCCGGTGCTTCGTACGTTCCATACAGCAGCTCTTCTCTTCCATAGTCCCTCTCCTCTTCGTGTATTCTTCCTATAATTTCAGCCTGCGAAGCCTGAGTGCATTTCCCACAACGGTCACGGAGCTCAAGGACATGGCAAGACCCGCAAAGACAGGGTTCAGCAGCGTCCCGTTTATCGCGTACAGCGCACCGGCCGCCAGCGGAATGCCGCAGCTGTTATAGAAGAACGCCCAGAACAGGTTCTGCTTGATATTTCTTATGGTGGCGTTGCTCAGCCGGATGGCCTTATATACGTCATTCAAATCAGACTTCATAAGGACCATATCCCCCGAGTCGATGGCGATATCACTACCGCTTCCGATAGCCACTCCAACATCCGCCTGCACAAGGGCAGGAGCATCATTGATGCCATCTCCCACCATCATCACGCGGCGCCCTTCCTTCTGAAGCTTCTCCACCACATTTGCCTTATCCTGCGGCAGCACCTCTGCAACCACATGGTCTACTCCTACTTTACCCCCAATATACTCTGCCGTCAACCGGTTATCGCCAGTCAGCATATAGACCTGTATGCCCAGTTCCTTCATACGTGCCACAGCTTCCCGGCTTGTCTCCTTCACCGGATCCGCCACGCTGATGATTCCGGCCGGGGCAGATGCCTCTTCTGCACCATCTTCCGGTCTGCCTGGCTTCTGCACGACAAACATAGGGGTCTGCCCTTTCGCGGCAATTGCCTCCGCCTCCTTACCGTATGCGCCAAGCCCTATCCCAAGAGACTCGCACAGCTTCCTGTTGCCAATATAATATGTGTCACTCCCGATGACCGCTTCGATGCCCTGACCGGTGACGCTCTGGAACTCTTCCGCTTTCAGAAGCGGCAGTCCTCTCTTTTTAGCCTCTTCCACGATAGCACGCCCGAGCGGATGCTCCGAAGCCTGTTCGCAGGACGCCGCAATCTGCAGCACCAGCTCCTCATCGTTGTCATGGCTTATGATGTTCATGACCGCCGGCTTTCCTTCTGTAATCGTTCCTGTCTTGTCAAGCACGACTGCGTCGGCCTTGTGTGCAATCTCAAGCGCCTCGCCGCTCTTGATCAGGATGCCGTTGCCCGCGCCAAGCCCGGTCCCGACCATAATGGCAGTGGGGGTTGCAAGCCCGAGCGCACACGGGCACGCAATGACAAGCACCGATACGAATATGGTAAGCACGAAGGCAACGTCGTGCCCAAGCAGCGCCCACACGACCGCCGCCACAAACGCGATACACATGACGGCAGGGACAAAGTACCCCGCTACCGTATCCGCGAGCTTTGAGATCGGCGCTTTCCTTCCCTGGGCGTCCTCCATCATCTTTACAATCTTCGCAAGCGTCGTATCCGCACCGACACGGGTAACCTCAACGGTGACGGCACCCTGGTAATTGACACTGCCTCCGATGACCTCCGAACCCGCCTCCTTCTCAACCGGGATGCTTTCGCCCGTAAGCATGGATTCATCTATCGTCGTTCGCCCTTCGGTAATGGTTCCGTCAAGAGGCACTTTATCCCCCGGCCTGATGAGAATCAGCTCACCTTCCCTTACCTGATCCACCGGTACCTCTGTCTGTTCCCCATCCCTCAGCACACAGGCCGTGTCCGGGGCCAGCTCCATCAGCTTACGTATGGCATCCTTTGTCTTGTTCTTGCTCCGGCCCTCCATGTACTTTCCGACCATGACAAGCGTCACGACGATGGCGGCGGACTCATAATACAGGTTGTGGACCGCCGTGCCGTCTGTACGTATGAGAAATGTCATCACGAGACTGTACACATATGCACTTCCTGTACCTATCGCCACAAGCGAGTCCATATTCGGATGCCCCCTGAACAGGCTTTTAAAACCTACAAGATAGAATTTTCTTCCGTTAAACAAGATGACGGTCGTAAGAATGAGCTGTGCCAGCGCAAAATTGAATGGGCTGTGGTGCATATCCAGTACAGCCGGGAGCGGCATCGGAAACGGTACCATATGCCCCATGGAAATATAGAGAAGCGGAATGGCAAGTATAATATTGATGATGAGATGCGTCCTCGTCTTGTGAACCTCGTCTTCCATCACCGCTTCTTCTTCCTTCTTCTCTTCCTTGCTCTTATCGATGTGGAGCTCCGCACGGAACCCCGCCCTCTCCACTTTTCTGATAATCTCTTCGTCAGACAGTGCCTGTTCGTCAAAGGTTATCGTCATTATGCCGGTCGTCAGGTTCACGCTGCTCTCCGTAACACTTCCAAGCTTCCTCGTAACCCTCTCGACCGCGCTGGAGCAGGCCGCGCAGCTCATACCGCCTATATTAAACTGTTTTGTAATCATGTCAACGCCTCCATTCATACCCCTATTGGGTATTTAGATTATACCTCCATCCGGTATATTTGTCAACGGGGGGGACATGCAAAATGACAAAAAATATTAAATCAAAAGATGAGGGCCGGACCCCCGCTCTCATACACGGCAGTTCCAGCCCCTTTCTCTCACTACTGGCAGAGCGGATACTTGCTCGTAAGCCCTGCCACAATTTCTTTTGCTTTCTCTATATTATCTTCACTCTTTATCACAAGCACGATTGCTTCTGCAATCGTATCCATGTCCCCTTCCTTCATCCCTCTCGTTGTCACGGCCGGAGTGCCAAGCCTTACGCCGCTCGTCACAAACGGGGAACGCGGGTCATTCGGAATCGTGTTCTTGTTGCATGTGATGTGGGCCTCATCCAGGCGTCTCTCCAAATCCTTGCCCGTAACTTCTTCTTGGCTTAAGTCCACGAGCATGAGATGGTTGTCCGTGCCTCCGGACACGATCCTTACCCCTCTGTCCATAAGTCCCTTGCAGAGTGCCTGCGCATTATCGATAATCTGCTGCTGGTATGCTTTGAATTCCGGCTCCAGCGCCTCCTTGAAGCAGACTGCCTTACCTGCGATGACATGTTCCAGCGGTCCGCCCTGGGTTCCCGGGAATATCGCCTTGTCAAAGTTGAACTTGTCCGCCGCTTCCCTGTTGCACAGTATCATGCCGCCTCTTGGCCCGCGCAGCGTCTTATGGGTCGTCGTCGTCACTACATCGGCGTACGGTACCGGGCTCGGATGAAGTCCCGCAGCTACCAGCCCGGCTATATGGGCCATGTCCACCATAAGATATGCGCCTGCTTCATCTGCAATCTCCCGGAACCTTTTAAAGTCAATCGTCCTCGCATATGCGCTGGCGCCTGCGATGATAAGTTTTGGCCTCTCCTTTAGCGCAATCTCCCTTACATCGTCATAATCGATGACTCCGTCCGCGTTGACTCCGTAAGAGACGATATCAAAATACTTCCCGGAAAAGTTCACCGGTGACCCGTGGGTCAGATGTCCCCCGTGATCCAGGTTCATGCCAAGCACTTTATCACCCGGATCTACCATTGCAAAATATGCGGCAAGGTTAGCCTGTGCTCCGGAATGAGGCTGAACATTAGCATAGTCGCAGCCGAACAGCTTCTTCGCCCGCTCCCGCGCCAGGTTTTCCACGACATCCACGCATTGGCACCCGCCGTAATAACGTTTCCCCGGATAGCCTTCCGCATACTTGTTGGTGAGGGGGCTGCCCATAGCTGCCATCACAGCCTTGCTCACCCAGTTTTCAGAGGCAATCAATTCGATGTGAGAATTCTGCCGCTCCATCTCTGAATTGATCGCCTCAGCTATTTCACTGTCTGTTTTTTTAATCTCGTCAAATGCATACATGTTTGTACCTCCCAGGCAATTCTTGCATATTTACGTTACCTATCAGGTACATTATATCATTATTGCGTATTTGTTCCAAGGGTTACTTCTACACTGCTCTCTTTATACTCGCCGCCCTTGTCCGGAGTCTGTACGGTCAACGTAACCTTTTCTCCCGCTTTATAATACTGGAGCTGTTCTTTCAATGTATCCATGCTGTTGATTGACGTACCGTCAAGCTCCGTGATGATGCTGCCCTTGGCAAGCCCTGCCTTTTTGGCCCCGCCGCCGTCGATAACTTCTGATATATAGACGCCGGTCGGCATATTGTACATCTGTGCGCTCTCAGAATTGACATCCACGCCCTGGATTCCGAGATACCCCTGCTCGCCTTCCGCAACCTTTGTTCGTGTCTCTTTGTTCATCAGATTCTGTATGATGCTGCCTGCGTCAGATATCGGTATCGCGTAGCCCATGCCTTCTACCGTGTCGGTAGCCACTTTGATCGAGTTGATTCCGACAACCTCGCCATTGGCATTAAGAAGCGCGCCGCCGCTGTTGCCTGGGTTGATGGCAGCGTCCGTCTGAATCAGTTCACCGTCGTACGTGTCAAGCTCTCTGTTCGTGGCAGAGATGATACCCGTCGTGACAGACTGGCCGTAACCGAGGGCATTGCCAATCGCGATAGCCGGTTCCCCGACCTTCAGCTTGGTAGAATCACCGAGCGTGGCAACCGCGATAGCGTCCATCGTGGAACTCTTCACAGAATCCAGCGGCACCGCAATCACTGCCAGGTCTTTTGCCGCATCCGTACCTTTTACATTCGCTTCTACGCTCTCTTCATCGATAAAGGATACGGTAAGCGTATTGCTGCCTTCCACCACATGGTTATTTGTCACGATAAGAAGTTCGTCGTCATTCTGTCCTACGATGATGCCGGACCCTACGCTCTTGCTTTCCTGCTCCTGCACGCCGCCGAAGAAATTCTGCACCTGCTGTACGCTCATATTCGTGATGGAGACGACTGACGGCATGGCCTTTTCCGCTATATCCGCAATGTCCGAGTTTACCGTACTGTTTGTGGATGTGTTCAGCTTCGTGCTGCCCACGGTAGATGCCTGCTTTGCAGTCTTGCCGCTGCCGCCTGTTCCGAAGATTTTATTTCCGACGACATTGCCCGTCTGGAATACCACGCTTGCCACGAGGCCAAAGACAAGTGCAGAACATATAAGCTTCACCCACTTCGGCGTTGTCTTCTTCACCCGTTCCGGCTTATTGTCATAACCGCCTGGCGTTCCTCCTGCATGCTCCTGTTCCGGATTATAATAATTATATTGATTGTCCATATATAAGACTCCTTTCGTTTTATAAGTCAGATGAACAGTTGTTTCTAACTGTCTATGTATGTAGTGTACCGTGTAATTGTGTTCAATCTGTGATAAAACCATGAGAAAATCGTTAAATGTCAAAAAAGAAAGAGAAGGGCGTACATATCCGCTGCATCGCTTTCCGTCGAACGGAACACTCTGCAGCAATCCTATACGCCCTTCTCTGTTTTCAATCAAAGAACTGCCTGCCAGCTCTCTATTAAGCTTCTGATTTCTTCTTCCTCTCCCGAAAGCGACCCTTGCACCATCTCCTTCTTGCCGCCGCCTCTTCCGAAGAATCTGCCATTCAGCTCCTTGCACAGGGGACGGACATCTTCCGTCCTGCTGCCGATGACATAACGGTATCCATCGCCGCCCGTTCCCGCCAGCACGGCGCATACATGGGCCCCTTTGTCCAGAAGCAGATTCATAAGTTCCCTCGGACCGCTCCCGGCAAGCTCCGAGTCGAACACGACCACTCTACCGCCGTCCGCGCCAATCTCCGCTGCCTTATATGCAATCAGCTTCTGCTGGAGAGAAGCGAGCTTCCCTTTCTGCTGGATATGTTCCTCTTTCAGATGGCAGACCGCCACCGCGGCCTCGTCCTCCTTCGCGCACAGAAGCGCCGAGACCGCCTTGACATTGCTCTCCTTCTGCTGGTAGTCCTTCAGGGCGCGTATGCCACATAACATGTTGATCCGTTCCCCGCCTTTGTAATTGACCATATCTGTCAGCTTGATGAGGCCAATCTCCCCTGTCCTGTCCACATGGGGGGCACAGCATGCACACACGTCATAACCGGGCACGGTTACGATACGCACCTGCCCTTCTATCTCTATCTTGCTCCGGTAGTCCATGTTCTTCAGCTCTTCTTTTGACGGATATGCCACCTCAAGATCCAGGTCTCTGAACACGGCTTCATTGGCAAGCTCTTCAATCTCTTTGAGCTCCTCCTTCGTTATCGGCCCATTGAAGTCGATTGTACAATAGCCGCTCCCAAGGTGGAATCCTACGTTGTCATAGCCGAACTTCCTGTGGACAAGTCCTGAGATGATATGTTCGCCCGAATGCTGCTGCATCTTCTCGAACCGTTCCGCCCAGTCAATCCGTCCCTCCACTCTCGTCCCCGGTTCCAGCGGCCCATCAGCCATATGTCTTACAATGCCGCCCTTTTCGTGTGCATCTGTTACACGGACGGTGCCGAGCCATCCGGTATCGGCATACTGTCCGCCTCCTTCCGGAAAGAAGGCTGTCTCATTCAGAATAATCTCGTATCCGTCCCCGGACGGCTCACATGACAGCACTTCTGCTTCAAATTCCTGCATATGGCTGTCCTCATAGAACAACTTCCTTGTCATCACATCCACCTTCTCTTACATCCTCTCCGGAGCCTCGAATCCGAGCAGGCCGATGCACGCCTCCAGCACCTTCCTGGTCAGCATGAGCAGCCCGATATAGCTCCTTTTCCTGTCCACATCTTCTTGTGCCAGTATCTTCGTCTCATGGTAAAAACGGTTGAAGACATTAGCCAGGTCATAGATATAGGCACAAATCTTGTGAGGCGCAAGATCCTCGAATGCAGTCTGCACCACCTCATTATACTTGGCAGCCTCCAGCATAAGCGCCTTCTCGCTCTCTGAATGAGCCCCTTCCATCTTGATTCCTTCAAAGGAACCGCCGTTTTCCCTGTACTTGTTCAGTATCGACTTGATACGCACGATCGTGTACAGAATATACGGTCCGGTGTTGCCTTCAAAGGATGTGAACCTGTCCACGTCGAACACATAATCTTTGGACGCCTGGTTGGACAAGTCTCCATATTTGATTGCGGACATGCCGACAATCTGTGCTGTACGGGCCGCATTCTCCTCAGACACCGTACGGTTATCTGTTATCTTCTTGTACATCTCCTCCTCGATTTCAGCAATCAGGCTTTCCAGCCGCATCACTCCGCCCTCCCGCGTCTTGAAAGGCTTCCCGTCCTTCCCGTTCATCGTGCCAAATCCAAGGAAATAAAGCTTCGTCTCTTCTCTGACGATGCCTGCTTTCTTGGCGGCCCGGAACACCTGTTCAAAATGCAGCTCCTGCCGCTTGTCCACCACATATATGATCTCATCCGGATGATAGTCCTGTTCCCTCTGTACGAGCGTTGCAAGGTCGGTCGTGCCGTAAAGCGACGCCCCGTCCGACTTCTGTATCATGCACGGAGGCACTTCCTTCGTGTCCGTCTCTTCCTGCACGTCAATCACGAGAGCGCCGTCATCGACACGGGCATGCCCTTCTTCTTTCAGCCGCTTCAGCATATCAGGGATATATCTCTGCGCGTCCGCCTCCCCCTTCCAGAGGTCAAAGCTGACACCCAGGTTCTCGTAATTTTTCTTAAGATCCGCTACCGATACAGCCATGATATGGTTCCATACGGCCGTATACCCTCTGTGTCCGTTCTGAAGGAGGAACGTGGCATTGAGCGCCTGTTCGCGGTAGTCCTCCTCCTCTTTTGCCCTGCTGCTCGCTGCAGGATATATCTCTTCAAGCTCTGAGATGGTAAACGGCGCCTCCTCCGGATATTCGCCTTCATAGCTGTCGTCAAAGTAGGGAAGTTCCGGCTGTCGGCATCGAAGCTCGGTAATGATCAGACCCATCTGGTATCCCCAGTCACCGAGGTGGATATCTCCGAGCACTTTGTGTCCCATCGCTCTTGCGACGCGCTTCAGGCTCTCTCCGATGATTGCAGAGCGCAAGTGCCCTACATGAAGCGGCTTGGCCACGTTCGGCCCGCCATAATCGACGATAATCATCTTCGGCTCCGCGGCCTTTGTAAGGCCGAGCGCCTCGTCGTCGTTCATCTCGTTCAGGTAATCAGCGGCAAACGACTCCTTCAGCCGGATGTTGATGAATCCCGGCTTCACAGCTTCTGCCTCCTTGATACATGAATCCGCAGAAAGATTTGCAGCCACGGCTTGTGCGATCGCTATCGGCGCCTTCCGGTATGCCTTTGCTCCTGCCATCGCGCCGTTGCACTGGTATTCACACAGGTCGGGACGGTTGGACAGCGTCACCTTGGCATAGGACTTGTCATACCCTGCTTTCTCGAACGCCGCTTCCATCTCTTTCTCTATGAGACTGATAATTTTTTCCATTTTGCCTCCTCCTTGCATATATGGCTTCTATATAAGAAAAACTTGAATATAACGTATTTTACCTAGTTATTCTATCACAAGGTAAGTTTGGCAACAACTATATTTTAAATCTGCTGTTGCAAAACCTTCCACGGCATGGTATTATATTAATAACAATTACTATTATTATATCAGAGGAGGTCATCATATGAACAAAAATGTATTCCGCAACTTATCCTACGGCGTCTATATCATCTCTACACTGGACGGCAGCCGCAGCACTGGCTGTGTCGCCAACAGCATCATGCAGATTACATCGGAGCCTGCTACCATCGCTCTCAGCATGAACCATGACAACTTTACCAACTCCTGCATCGCAAAAAGCGGCAGGTTTGCAATATCCATATTGTCGGAGTCATCTGCCTCTTCCCTCATCGGACAATTCGGCTTCCAAACCGGCAAAGACGTGGACAAATTTGAAGGCGTCAGCCATACCATGAAGGAAGGGCTCCCTGTCATCGACGATTCCTGCGGTTATATCGTCTGTAACGTCATAGACACGATGGAGACTTCCACTCACACCGTATTCCTCGGTGAAGTTGTGGATGGAGATATCCTGGAAGACTCCCCGGCTATGACATATGCATACTATCACAATGTCGTCAAAGGAAAGAGTCCGAAGAACGCTCCTACTTATCTGCCGGATGAGACAGAAGGAGCAGACAGCTCTGCCGCAAAATGGGTATGCAGCGTATGTGGTTATGTGTACGACCAGGAGACGCCGTTTGAAGACCTTCCCGATTCCTATAAATGTCCTGTCTGCGGCCAGGGAAAGGATAAGTTCCGCAGGCAGTGACAAATGATTGAAAAGAGAGGTATACAACTGTGATAAAGCTAGGTTCCCACGTCAGCATGAGCGGTAAGGATATGCTGCTTGGCTCGGCAAAAGAGGCGGCGTCCTACGGTGCCGATACCTTCATGGTATTTACCGGGGCACCCCAGAATACGAAAAGAAAAGACATAAGCGAACTGAATATAGACTCCGCGTGGGAATATATGGACAGCCATGATATAAGCGAAATCATCATCCATGCGCCTTATATTATCAATCTGGGGAATTCGGTAAATCAAAAGACATATGAACTGGCCGTAGAATTTCTCCGGATGGATCTGCAGCGCAGCGCCGCCTGCCAGAGCCAGACGCTCGTCCTCCATCCCGGCGCACACGTTGGCGAAGGGGCAGACAAAGGTATCGCCCAGATCATAAAGGGGCTTAACGAGATTCTGACAAGAGACACGTCCGTCCATATCGCGCTGGAGACGATGGCCGGAAAAGGTTCTGAAATCGGCCGTACGTTCGAAGAGCTCGCACGTATCTACGACGGTGTCGTCTTTAATGACAAGCTGAGAGTATGTTTTGATACATGCCATACGCATGACAGCGGTTATGATATCGTCCACGATTTTGACGGTGTCATGGAGCATTTTGACAAGGTAATCGGCAAAGACCAGATTGCGGTATTCCACATCAATGACAGCCGCAATCCGAGGGGGGCCGGCAAAGACAGGCATACCAACATCGGCAGCGGCGAGATAGGTTTCGATGCTCTCTCCTACATCGTACACCATCCTGATTTCCGGGAAATCCCGAAAATACTCGAGACACCCTATATCCCATCGGTCGATCATCCCAAGAAGGCCTATCCACCTTACAAGCACGAGATAACGATGCTCAGAAGTGGTCTGTTCAACCCCCGTCTTGCGGATACTGTACTGGAAGAATACGAAGCGGACAGCATCCGATAACTTTTTATACTGGCTATCCTACGATCCCGGCAGAAGCATGATATCTCTGCCGGGACTTTTTGCACGATTTTCGCGCCAATCTTGCTCAATCACTTGACAACTTCTCCCTTTTGTATTATTGTATTACATAGATAATACAATAATAATTATCCTTTCAGAAACGAGGTGATTACATGCCATGGGATTTAGATAATGAACGGCCCATCTATCTGCAGCTTATGGAGAAGATACAGCAGGATATCATAGCAGGTATATATAAGCCCGGCGACAAGCTTCCATCTGTGCGTGACCTTGCGCTGGACGCTGCCGTGAACCCTAACACGATGCAGAAGGCGCTGTCCGAGCTCGAGCGCAGCGGCCTGGTATACTCTCAGCGGACAAGCGGACGCTTTATAACGGAGGATGAAAAGATGTTGAAACAGATGAAGACGGAACTTGCTTCAGAACACATCAAAGACTTTTTTGAAAAAATGAAACAGCTCGGCTTTCAGGAGGAGGAAACCCTTCTGTTAATCCAGGAAGCGATAAAGGAGGAACACTAATATGAATCCAATTTTGGAATGCCAGGGTCTTTCCAAAAGGTATGGCAGCAGCTTCTATGCCCTGAACAACCTGAGCCTTTCTATCGGGAGGGGACAGATTGTGGGGCTGCTTGGACCTAACGGAAGCGGAAAGACTACGTTCATCAAACTGATAAATGATATTCTCGTACCTACTTCCGGCAAGATATTGATTGACGGCAAGGAACCCGGCGTAGAGACTAAAAAAATCGTGTCTTATCTTCCGGACCGCATCCATCTCGATGACTCCATGAAGATAAAAGACATGATTGTATATTTTTCTGATTTTTACAGTAATTTTGTGACGGACAGGGCTTATAAGATGCTTACGGACCTGGAGATAGACGTGAACAAACGTCTGAAGACATTTTCAAAGGGTACGAAGGAAAAAGTCCAGCTTGTGCTCACCATGAGCCGGGACGCGCAGCTCTATGTCCTGGATGAGCCGATCGGCGGCGTGGATCCGGCCGCAAGGGATTATATATTGCAGACGATACTTGGCAACTATAACGAAAACGCCACTGTTATCATATCCACCCACCTGATCCATGATATTGAAAATATACTCGACCGTGTCATATTCATCCGCCAGGGCCAGCTCGCTCTCAATGCTGCTGTAGATGAGATACGCTCAGACCACGGCAAATCCGTAGACGCACTGTTCAGGGAGGTGTTCAGATGTTAGGCAAACTGATTAAATATGACATGAAAGCATTGAACCGGTTCTTAGTTATCATACACGGTTTTCTCATACTGTCTGCCCTGGCCGGAAGATTCTTTCTTACAAGCCGGATACAGTTTACAGAAGTCAACGACACGACCACGCTCATGCTTTCACTCACCTTTATGCTTTATTTTCTCATAGTGTCCGGTGTCGTGTTTGGAACGCAGATGATAGTAGCGGTAAAGTTCTATAAGAACCTGTTCTCAAGTGAAGGCTATCTGACCCGGACGCTTCCGGTGACACCGGGCCAGCAACTGCTCTCAAAGACGATAGCTGCAACTGTCTGGTGCATTATCGACATCCTGCTCATCATACTGTCCATGTGGATAGTCATCATGACACCGTCCGTTGCGGGTGCGTACAGCTCAAACAAGGCAGAAGTCCTCAACCAGCTCGGAATCACAGGCGATACGACTCCCGCGCTGCTCATAGCCGTAATCATCCTGCTTGTAATCATCGGTGCGGTCAGCAGTGTCATCATGATATATGCCTCCATCGCCATGGGGCAGCTGTTTTCTAATCACCGCATCCTCGGGGCCGTAGTCTCCTACTTCATCATCACGACAGTCGTATCCATCTTCAGCCTGCTCGTCATGACGGTTACCGGCTTCTTCTCCGATTATATGCCGATTGCCTCGCAGAATGGAACCTTAGACTTCAACTTTGCAGAATATATGATATATCTCTGTAAGATTACGGCCGCACTCTCCATCGTTACGTCTGTCATCCTCTACCTCTTTACGTACTATATTCTGAGGAAGAAGACAAATCTTCAGTAAGAGCCAAAGCATTGCTTGCAAAACAGCCGGGCCCTGCCATATGTAACAGCAGGAACCGGCTGAATTTTTATCTGATATAGACTAGAACACCACCTGAATCAGGAACATATACAGTATGGTTCCCGCCCCGATACTGAGCAGATTGTTGCGTTTCCACACGTGAAGCCCTGCCGTCACGATGACCGCCAGCGCTTCCGGCACGCCATGGGGGCTCTCCAGCACAGGCGTCGCTTTCAGGCAGTACACGACAAGCATCCCGATTACGGCAGGCGTAAGCACCTTCCCGAGATACTGTACGACACGGGGAATCTCCTTTCCTTTCGGAAACACGAGAAAAGGGACGACACGGGTCGCGAAGGTCGTACCGGCCACTGCAAGTATTATGAGAAATGACATGGCTGCACTTATAGGCATTGTATCTCCTCCCTTCTCTCCAGCCTCGTACGCAGCATAAACAGTACGAGGACGATGAGCAGCATGGAAGGAAGCACGAACTTATCCGTGCCGAATATCTGAAGGCAGAGGAATGCAGCAGCGATTCCGATTACCGCAGGCGTCCTGTTCTTCCTGTCCATCCACTGTTCTACGAATATGACGACAAACAAAGCGGTCATGGCAAAGTCAATCCCATCCGAATTGAAAGGGAGCAGGCTGCCGGCCAGTCCGCCGATAGCAGAGCCGATAATCCAGTACGACTGGTCCATCAGGGATATGGCAAAGAGGAACTTCTCCTCTTCTACCCCATCCGGCACTTTTGTCGTACATAAAAGGGAATACGTCTCATCGGTCAGACCGAAAATCATATACCAGCGTTTTCTGCCCATATTATTGAACTTCTCCAGAAGAGAGATGCCATAGAAGATATGGCGTATGTTCACCATCAGCGTCATAAATATAACCTGGAGGAACGAGATTCCAGGCACAAAAAAGTTTACTGCCAGGTATTGTCCCGACCCCGCATATACGAGCAGGCTCATCAGCACCGCCCATAAAAAAGAATAGCCTTTCTCCGCATACATGACTCCGAATGCGATGCCGATAAAGATATAGCCCGTCATTACCGGAATCGTGTATGGAAATGCCTTTTTAAATGCCTCTTTATATCCCGACATCTTCTCCCAACCCATCCTTTGTATTTTTAAAAAGTCAGACCTCTTAAGATGCAGAGGTCTGACTTAATATACTTTATTCATTACTGCTTGTCCCAGTGGAATCTTCGTATGCATTCTTCAAATCTGCCAAAGCTTCCCTGAGCAACGCGTCAGATTCGACGGCACTGTGATACTGTGACGTAGTGTCCGCCAGCAGCTTGTCCACATCATCCTGGCCGGCCACTTCTTCCACGGAACTTTTCAGTTCTTCGTCCTCCACGGTCTGGCTCACATGATATTTGCCGCTCTCTTTGTTCTTTTCTACATACAGCGTACCCAATCCAGGAACCCCTGTGTAGATATCTTTTATCTTCATATCATATTTGACAAAAGCCACATATGAATCTTTGTATTTTCCCAATTTCGTATAGACCTGTACGTTGTCATAGGACTCGACAAAATCCGAATTCTCTGCCAGACGCGCGTAGTAAGACTTTACCACGTCTGTCACCTCCGGGTACTCTTCCAGCATCAGCGGATTCGTCTCCATGCTGTCATATCCTTTGTTTTCCGCCTTGACGTCCTGGGAATTTGTCTTTTGTGCTTTCTGGACCTTCTCTTCCGTAAGATTGAATCCGACTACGCCCAGCGCCAGTACGAGCAGCATGACGGCTATGATTATATTAGCCCTTCTATACTTCTTCAGCCGGCCGGAGCAGTCTTTCCATCTTGCTTTCATAAGACTCCCTCCATTGTAAGCACTTTTTTAAGTACACACCCGGGCGGATTCGAACCGCCGCTCCCGCCTCCGGAGGGCGGTGCTCTATCCCCTGAGCTACGGGTGCATAATTTGTCCTATATGAAATTGCCTTTGTAATATTATCACATTTCTTAAGTAATGTAAAGAAGATATCTTCGACAAAATAAAAGTTTATATGTACTCCATCTTCTCAAAGTACCGCATCAGTATATCCGTGCAGTTCTCTAAACCCAGATCGGATGTGTTCAGTATCATATGGTAATTGTTGACGTCCCCCCATGCCTTGCCTGTATGTTCATGATAGTAAAGGGCACGCTCTTCGTCTGTCCTCTCCACCTTCTCATCGGCTTCCTCATAGGAGATGCCGTCCTTCTCCATAATCCTCCGTACCCGGTCCTCTTTGTCCGCGCATACATAGATATTGAATACATTCTTCCTGTCCTTCAATATCTCCGAGGCACAGCGTCCAAGGATGATGCATGGCTTCTGTGCCAGCTCCTTTATCACTTCCACTTCAGATTCATAGATATTCTTATACAGCTCCTGTTCCACGTTGACCTTGTCATATACAGGTATCTCAAGCCTCTTTGACAGTTCCTGCGCGATGATGCTTGCCCCTGTACCGTAACGCCGGCTCATAGTAATTACCAGTTTCATACCGATTCCTCCTTAGCAGTGCAGATTGTGAACAGTTCTATTATAGCACTTTGCCGGCAAAAAAGGTATCCTTTTTTATCTGCCTAATACTTAAGCCCCTCCAGGTCCTCCCCGGGATATACGATTTTCTGTACATATTCCTCTCTGATTTCCCATATGTTGCCGCATACATTGAAGATTGTCCAGCTGTCGATCTCAAAGACGCGCTGCCAGCTGTCTTTGATGCGCCGCTCTTCCTCGGGATACATGCCTTTATACCGTCCCTCGAAGAATTCAAACCCGCTGGAGATGCCAATCCCCTTCAGATGTTCCTTATAGGCCGCCCTGTCACGGGCGTCTTTCGGCAGATAGATCCGGTTCAGCACATAGTCCCACTTTGCCTCGTCAAAATATATCACCTTATCCTTCGGCACTTCCAGCACATATACGACCGTCCCGTCAATCGGCTTCAGGCAGTTCTGTGCACTGATCGAACACCAGATTGGAGCTTTTACGTCCTCTGGCTTTGGCACCCTCTTTGCCGCTGTTTCCGTAAACCAGTCGTAGCTTTCCAAAAACAGCGGTGCGATATCTCCGAAGTGCATCTCCACATATATTCTCTGATTGATGATGCGGCCCTGCTTCTTTAACGGCAGCAGCGTCTTATCATTCTGTCTCGTATACAACCTGACTGTATCCTGTCCCATTCCACCACCCTCCTTAGTATCATTCTAACACCCGGCGCTCGTGATGGAAAGGGACATCTTTATTACTCCTGTAGTTTTTTCAGCTTCCGGTCGTAATAATATGCATTATCCGACAGCACATCCTCTTCTTCTACCTGGGTCGCGTTAATATCCGCCACCATCGCTGCCAGCTCCTTCTTGCCAGGCGCTTCGCTCTCCGGTATGATTATCACTTCATGGACGCTGCTCGGGAGCACGTAATAGTTCTCTTTGAGACAGCATCCGATGTACGCAAGCAAGCCGTCATACAAGACCGCGGCCGCTCCGAAGCTCCTTATGGAATTGCTCAGAACATACATGACATCCCTTCCCGGCTCCTCTTTGTTTCCCGTCAGCTCTGCTATCACTTCTTTCATCGTCCTGAACTCGTAGGGAAGGAGCCGTTCTGTATTGCGGCATGCCTGGCGGTATATCTCCTCTTCGGTTACGTTCCACAGCTTCAGATGCTCATTCTTGACCATCATCGCAGCCGTGCCATAGGCATTTACCTCAAACAGGACATAAAACACGGCGGCCATGTCCAGGTACGGCACATATGGGGTATCCGTCAGCATATTTTCATTCTTTTCCTTGTTGACGAGGTGATATACGATTCTCTCTTTTACCTTCGTATAAGCTGATATATTATCCTTATCCCACGAACGGCTGAAGCTTATCTCCTCGTACAGCCTCAATATATCCCCGGCGGCATCCTCAACCGTGCCTCCTGACAGAAACTGCTCATAGTATTCTTCCAGATATATGGCAGGCGATATATTGACCCCTTGCTTCGTCAGCCTTATCCCTTTCCTCTCCCTTCCATTATTCTTGATCGCCGTGTGGATACATACGGCAATGTCGTCATCGGTTCCCTCGTTCACTTTTCTTTCTACGGCCTGCACAAACTGATCGTAAGTCATATTACTCCTTTCTTCGTGCAGCAGTATCTTATTGGCTCTTTTTCTGAATATCCGGCAGAAGCTGCCAGGACACGGCCATATCTGTCAATCTGGCCGTTATGCATATCGATGTCATCTGGACAGGCTGTATGATACAGCCCTGAAATATTATGGTATAACAATTATAAAAAAGCCCTGCAGAAATTGCAAGGCTTTTCTTGTCATTATTATTATAAACTTGTCATGCCGTCCGGCAGTGCCGCAGTCGGAACATGACTATACCCGTGACAGGTATTCTCCTGTACGTGTATCGATTTTCAGCTTGTCTCCCTGTTCCACGAACAGAGGTACCATAACCTGAGCCCCGGTCTCGACGATAGCCGGTTTCGTAGCCCCCTGGGCAGTGTCGCCTTTGAATCCGGGCTCTGTCTCAATAATGTCAAGTTCAACCGTTATCGGCGGCTCTATGGAAAACACGTTCCCCTGATAAGAGATAACTTTTACGTTCTCATTCTCTTTTACGAACTTCAGAGAGTCTCCGACCGTATCTGCATTGACTGCAATCTGGTCGTATGACTCCACATCCATGAAATAGAATAAATCGCTGTCTGAATAAAGGTACTGCATCTCTTTCCTGTCGATGTGCGCCTGTTCAAACTTTTCTGTCGGACGGAATGTCTTCTCGACAACACCGCCGTTGATGATATTTTTCATCTTTGTACGGACGAAGGCAGCTCCTTTTCCTGGCTTTACATGCTGAAACTCCAGAATCTGGTAGATATTCCCCTCGATCTCTACGGTCAAGCCGTTCTTAAAATCACCTGCTGATACCATGAATAATCCTCCTTAAAAGGTGCGACAACGGCACCTGACGTTCTTTCTCACTTTTCTAATTCTATAATATATTCTGCCTTTTTTCAACCTTTTTTTACCTGTCGAGGCTCTTCTTGTAAAAGTGCAGCACTATTTTCTCCAGATAACGCTTCAGTACAATCTGAATCTCCTCTTTCGGGTGTATCGGCTTCACGAGTATATTCGGAATACCCGCCCTCTTAGCTCCCCATACATCGGTGAAAAGCTGGTCGCCGATAAAGACCGTATTATCCGTCCCAGTCCCCATAATCTCCATGGCTTTCACATAGTTCTTCGTGGATGGCTTATGGGCATTATACACATAGTCCACCTGGATATTCTTATTGAACATCCTGACCCTAGGTTCCTGGTTGTTCGAGATGAGGCAGCAGCCGAAGCCTATCCGCTTAAGCCTCGCGAACAGTTCTTCCGCCCGCCTATCCGCCGGCGCGCCATGGGGCACCAGCGTATTATCGATGTCAAAGATAAGTCCCCTGACACCTTCGCTGTACAGTTTTTCAAAATCTATGACATAGGTAGATGCCACGTATCTGTCCGGAAAAAATCTATCAAACATTATTTATCTTCCATTTCTGTAACGCGCTGCACAAGCTCTTCACATATCTGAAGCACGTTCTTATTGTCTGTATTGATTACGATGTCCGCAGCCGCCTCATATTTTTCACGGCGCTGCTCCATCAGCTCTGATATCCCTTCCACGTTCTTGCGCCCGTTCAGCACCGGCCTGTCGTCGCTGTCTTTCACACGCTCGTATATCGTCTCGGGGCTGGCCGTCAATAGTACGACCCTGCCGTTTTTCTTCATCTCGTCTACATTGCGCTCTCTGAGAGCGGCTCCGCCACCGCAGGAGATTACGGTATTCTTTCTCGACTGCATCTCTATCAGCAGATTGGTCTCCAGATTTCGGAAGTATTCTTCCCCGTATGTAGCGAATATGTCCGGAATGCTCATCTCCTCCCTGTCTGCAATCACCTGATCCATCTCTATGATTTCCATCGCAAACATCGTACTCAGATAATCGGAAACCGTCGTCTTGCCGGCTCCCATGAATCCGATGAGCACGATATTGTAATCAAACAGCTTCCTCGCCTGGATTCTCTTGCTGTTCTTGAGTATGCAGCGGAATACATCATATATCTCGTCTTTATACTTGCTGCCAGCCAGCTTTTCTTCCAGACGCTGCTTCTGCTTCGCTTCCTGCTGAGGCTGCAGGATAGGCATTCCATACTTTTCTTTGTATGCCATAATCTTCTCTATGACCGCGTTCCGCTCCACCAGGGCGTCAATAAGCTTATCATCACACAATGCCAGCTGCTCTCTGTACATCTCTAAATCATTCATATTTTTCTTTCTCTCCTGTTTTATACTGATCCGTTTTCACACCGGTATATTATATCAACTTTCCCGATACTGCGCAACAATTATACTTTATTTTTTCAGGCTGTAATAGTCTTTTACGTAATCTGCGAACATCCTGGCGATAGGGGCCTGGTACTTGTTTTTCAGCGTCACCATATAGATAAACCGCCGGTAGTCCAGATTCTCTATCTCCAGGAAGGATGCCTTCATACTCCGCACCGTAGCCGCATCCGGCACGATGCAGACGCCGAATCCTCTCGTCACCAGCCCGACCATGGCGCTGTCCTCGTCCACGGTATAGACGATATCCGGCTTCATTCCGTAATCTTTGAATATCTGGCTGATGACGCCGCGCAGACCGCTCCCTTTATTGAAGAATATCTGAGGATATGAGGCAATCTCCTCAAAGCTCGCCTTCCTCCTGCCGGCCAGCGGATGTCCCGGCGGCACGGCCGCAACAAGCTTCTCCTGCGACACAGGGATAAATTCCAGCTCTTTTTCCCCCGATACCATGGAGCAGAAGCCGATGTCATACTTCTCTTCTTTTACGCCTTGTACGATTTCCTTCGTGATACCATTGCTGAAGCCAAAGTCTACCTGCTTGTCCTTGTTTGTCTCCAGAAAGCCGGATACCAGCTCAGGGATAAATTCGCTCCCCTGCGTGTATATGTAACCGATGTCGACCTTGCCGCTCTTCTCGCTCGTCATGGCCTTCGTCTTCTTGATTCCCGCATCCAGTATATCGAGCGCCTCCTCGGCGTATTCCATAAACAGCCTGCCGTATTTGGTGAGGGCCACGTTTCTTCCCTGCCGTTCGAACAGGCTTGTACCGAGTTCCTCTTCCAGCGATGATATGGCATGGCTCAGGCTTGGCTGTGTAATCGACAGCTTTTGGGCTGCATTAGTATAGTGCTCCATATGTGCAAGTGTCACAAAGTAGTGCAATTGATTCAAATTCATAATCTGCCTCCTTTGTCTATTTTTTACAATCATACCACAATCCATAGAATATATCTATCAAACAATGCAAAAACATGAATTTGTTTTATCTTTAACAATATCTTATAATCCGACTATAGAACCGTGTTGGACGATATGTTAAGTAATGGAGGATGTTAAGATGAAGAATAATTTTAAGCACTTGTTTTCCCCACTCTCCGTCAGAGGGATGACGATGAAAAACCGTGTTGTCATGATGCCTATGGGCAGCAACTTGGCGGAACACGACGGCAGCATGAGCGATGAGCACATCGCTTATTATGAGCTTCGGGCCAAAGGCGGGACCGGGCTTATCCTCGTGGAGAATATCTGTGTAAAATATCCGGAAGGCGCAAACGGCACGACACAGCTGCGTATTGACAAAGACTGCTATATACCCCGGCTTTACAAGCTGACGGAAGCCTGCCACAGGCACGGCGCATGTATGGGGATTCAGCTCAACCATGCGGGCGCTTCCGCCATGTCCGCCCGCACGGGCATGCAGCCTGTCTCCTCTTCCGTTCTGCCATCCAAACCAGGCGGCGAATGTCCCAGGCCGCTGTCGAGAGAAGAACTGGAAAGCATCGCCGCAGACTACGGCGCCGCCGCAAGGCGGGCGGTCAACGCAGGGTTTGACCTTGTAGAAATCCACGCAGGACACTCCTACCTGATCAGCCAGTTCCTCTCGCCGACCATGAACGACCGGACAGACGAGTTCGGGGGCTGCGCCAAGAACCGGGCCCGCTTCTGCCGGATGGTCATCGATGAGGTCCGCTCCGCTGTCGGGCCCCGTGTTCCTGTCTCCCTGCGGCTCAGCGTCGATGAACTCGTGGATGGGGGCAATACGATAGACGACTGCCTCGAATATCTGGAATTCCTGGATGACGGCGTAGATATCTATGACACTTCGGCTGCGTTGAATCCGTCCATTCAGTACCAGATTGACGCGAATTATCTGGCAGACGGCTGGCGCTCCTACATGGCCAGGGCAGTCCGGGAGAAGTTCCACAAACCGACCATCGCTATCGGCAACATCCGAAGCCCGCAGGCGGCGGAAGATATACTGGCCAAGGGTGATGCAGACCTTATCGGTATCGGGCGCGGCCTTATCGCAGATCCCGACTGGTGCTGCAAAGCAAGGCGGGGCGACGTATCCGGCATCCGCAAATGCATTTCCTGCAATGTGGGCTGCGTCGGCAACCGCATCGGCGGCAACCGTCCGCTGCGCTGTACGATAAACCCAGACGTGACAGGAGGCGATGCGTATAAGAGGCAGAAAGTGGCAAGGCCGTGCAATGTAGTCGTTGCCGGTGCAGGGACGGCCGGGCTGGAGGCTGCCTGTACTGCGGCCGAGGCCGGCTGCAGCGTTACGCTTCTCGAAAAGCAGGACCACATAGGCGGACTTTCTGTGGAAATCTCTAAGATTCCTGCCAAAAAGCGGCTTGCCGACTTCCCTGCTTATCTCAGGCACCGCGCGGAGGAGCTTGACAACCTGACCATCCAAACCGGGGTGGACGCCACTGCCGATATCATCAGATCCTTCCAGCCTGACCTCGTAGTAAACGCCACCGGCTCCGTCCCGCTTCTCCCGCCAATCGACGGCCTGCACGAGAATCTTGCGGACAGGCAATCGAATGTGTACTCCATTCTGGATCTCATCCACAATATCGACCGCTATCCAGAGGACATGTCCGGCAAGAGCGTCATCGTAATCGGAGGCGGAGCCGTCGGACTTGACGTTGTAGAATTCTTCGCCCCCCGCGGCGCAGACACGACCATCATAGAGATGATGCCCTCCATCGGCAACGGCCTGGACGCCTCCTCCACCGCTTCCATGAAAGAGTGCATGGAGAAGCATAAGGTGAAGCAGCTCGTAAACACCGCGCTTAAGAAAGTCAATCCCCACTCCTTCCTCGTGGAACAAGGCGGAAAAGAAGTAGAACTGCCATTCGACTACGGCTTCGTCTGCCTCGGCATGAAAGCCCATGCCCCCATTTGGGATGCGCTCACCAAAGCCTTTGAGAACGAGGACATCGCACTTCTCAACATCGGAGACTCCGTCCGTGCCAGAAGAATCATCGATGGAACCGATGCGGGCAGACATATGGTTCTCAACACGTTAAAACAGCTTGGATATTTATAAAACAAACCGGGGACAGGTTAAAATGAAATGGGGACGGGGTTTTTTGAGAAAAACCCCGTCCCCATTTCATTTTAACCTGTCCCCATAAGCATGAATCTTATTTTTTCTTATTTATCTTCCAGCACTTTGTCTGCAAATACCTTGAGCTCCATGCTTCCAATATCGCCTTCATCGCGTTTTCTGACGGATACAACATTCTCGGCAACTTCTTTTTCTCCCACGATTACCATGTAAGGTACTTTCTGCATCTGCGCCTCGCGAATCTTGTAGCCGAGCTTCTCGCTTCTGCCGTCCAGTTCTACACGGATTCCAGCTTCTTTCAGCTCGTCCGTCACCTTCTGTGCATAATCGGCAAACTTGTCTGATACGGGCAGGATCTTGACCTGTACCGGTGCAAGCCATGTCGGGAACTTGCCTGCGTAATGCTCGATAAGGATACCGATAAACCGCTCGATGGAACCGAAAGCAACCCGGTGTATCATGATCGGCCTGTGCTTTTCGCCGTCTGCACCGGTATACTCAAGCTCGAACCTCTGCGGCATCTGGAAATCGAGCTGGATAGTGCCGCACTGCCATGTCCGGCCGATGGAATCTTCCAGATGGAAGTCGATCTTAGGGCCATAGAACGCGCCATCGCCTTCGTTAACCACATAATCCACTCCAAGCTCTTCCAGTGCGCCTCTTAATCCTTCTGTGGCCATCTCCCAGTCTGCATCGCTTCCCATGCTGTTCTCCGGCCTCGTAGACAGTTCCACGTGATATTTGAATCCGAACTTGGAGTACACTTCGTCAATCAGCCTTGCCACCCCTTTGATCTCATCCCTTATCTGATCCTCTGTCATGAAGATATGGGCATCGTCCTGAGTAAAGCAGCGCACGCGCATGAGCCCGTGCAGCTGTCCGGACTTCTCGTGCCGGTGTACAAGCCCGAGCTCGCCGACCCGCATCGGAAGGTCTTTATAAGAACGTGGCTCTACTTTGTACACGAGCATCCCGCCCGGACAGTTCATCGGCTTGACTGCATAGTCTTCTTCGTCGATGACTGTCGTGTACATATTATCTTTATAGTGGTCCCAGTGTCCGGAATTCTCCCACAGGTGCCTGGACAAGATGATAGGCGTGGAAATCTCAACGTATCCTTCTCTCAGATGCAGCTGCCTCCAGTAATCGATAAGCAGGTTCTTGAGCACCATCCCTTTAGGCAGGAAAAATGGAAAGCCGGGGCCTTCATCCATAATCGCGAACAACCCCAATTCTTTTCCAAGCTTTCTGTGGTCACGCAGACGAGCTTCTTCCATCCTCTTAAGATAAGCCTCCAGCTCGTCCGCTTTCGGGAAGGATGTCCCATAGATTCTCGTGAGCATCTGGTTGTTCTCATCTCCGTGCCAGTAAGCCCCTGCCACGCTCTGAAGCTTGAACGCCTTGATGACGCTCGTGTTGGACACATGAGGGCCTGCGCAGAAGTCTACAAACTCTCCCTGCCGGTAAAGGCTGATCTCCTCCTCGTCCGGGAGATCCTGGATCATCTCTGTCTTATAAGTCTCTCCTCTTTCTTCCATCATCTTCAAAGCTTCTTCACGGCTCACGACGCTTCTCTCAAGCGGCAGCGACTCCTTGACGATTCTGCGCATCTCCTTCTCTACCTCAGTCAGATGTTCTGTCGTAAATGGAAAGCTGAATTCAAAATCATAATAATAGCCGTCTTTGATTGCCGGCCCGATTGCCAGCTTCGTATCCGGGTACAGACGCTTTACGGCCTGGGCCAGGATATGGGATGTCGTGTGGCGGAATGCCTCCTGTCCCACTTCATCTGCAAATGTCAGATCCTGCACGGATCCGTCTCTCATGCTTACTTTCATCTTGTTACGCTCCTTTCGATTCTCTTTTTATTTTGCTTTAGGAAACATATTTTGCCTAGGGCAGTAACATTTCCTCTAACATAAGAAAAGCACCCAAAACAGACTGCTTACGCTGTCCGTTTAAGGGTGCATCTGATTGCTGCACGGTTCCACCTTAACTTTTCACTTCAGACTCTCACAAGTCCTATCCCTTAACGCAGGAGTACGACGATGCTTACTGTCGGTTCAGCACCACAGCTCAGGAATGGTTTTCGTCTGCCTTCTGCCATAAAAAACTTCCACCAAATGTTTTTCTCTCTGTATGGGTCCGATAGATTACTCTTTTCCGTCTCTGCTTTTCTCATGTTAATCGCTGTATACCAGCTACTTCCCATTATAGCAACACATGATAAAAAGTCAACGCATTTTCAGATTATTTTTTGATTCTTTATCTTTCGATAGCTGCCTGTACATCTGCCCGGAACTGCTTCCATGCATCTTCATTTTCTACGAAGTATTTCGGACAGTTCTTCTCCGTCACATCGTAATGCCGGATGACATCTTCGCTGTCCAGATCAAACTTCATGCAAAGCCACGCACAGAGCCGTACCATAGACTTATATGTCTCATCATTGAACTTTCCCGTCTCATCCGGATGGCAGCACTCGATAGACACCGTATCATTATTCCTGCTGTTGGACGCATACGCAACTTCCCAGGTCGGGACGCACTGGACAATCTCACCTTCCAGGCCAACGATGAAGTTGCTGCTTGCCTTCGTCTCATGACTGTCCTTGAGCCCTTCAAAATAATTCCGGTTATCCATGGCGGTTGCACCAGGATTGGCCGTATAATGCACGACGATTCCCTTAATCTTGTCCGTCTTCGTCCCTGGCCTTGAGTAGGGGTTCTCCGTGAGCAGCTCCACGTCCAGGTCCGGCCGGGAAGCGTCGATATCGCTGCCCTTGAGCTCAATGTAATCATCTGTAAACCAGGCCGGCTTTACAATCCTGACTATCCCCACCAGCACGATGAGCACCGCAAGCACGAGTATTCCGAGCCGTACGTTACGCCGAATCATCCTCCTGCGCCTTGCTTCCGCTATTCTTCTGTCCATATCATCTCTCCATTCACCCTACACCATTCTATCACAGGAAGGAGAAATATTTTATGAAAAAATACTTATAATTTTCTGAATCTTAAAATGAAAAGACGTACGACGTGTCAGACACAGCCTTCTCTTTGCCCCTTACTATCGGGCTTACAAAATTGTCCTTATTAACCGCATCGGGAAAATACTGCGTCTCAAAGCATATGCCCTGGTGCTTTCCATACAGCGCCCCTTCTTTCCCACGTTCCCGGTCCAGAAAATTGCCGCTGTACACCTGTATCCCCGGCATATCCGTATATATGTCCATGCCGATGCCGCTCTCCTCGCATGAAAAGCCGCCCACTTTCCGGAATCCGCCTTCGTTCAGCACCCAGTTGTGATCATAGCCTCCGGCATAATTCAGGGCTTCATAATCTGCCTGTATATCCCGCCCAACCGGCTTACGGGCGCGAAAATCCATAGGTGTTCCCGCCACATCCACAATCTCACCGGTCGGAATCGACTCCTCGTCCGCACGTGTATAGGCATCCGCTCCCAGCCACAGCTCCTGCTCCAGCACATCTCCCGAATCATGTCCGTTCAGATTGAAATAGCTGTGGTTTGTCATATTCACTATCGTATCCGCTTCCGCTTCCGCCTCATAATGAATCCTTAGCCCGTTCCCCTCATCCAGGCTGTATGTCACCGTTATATCCAGGCTGCCCGGGTACCCCTGGTCCCCATCCGGACTGAACAGATGAAGTACGATATGCCTCTCATCTGCCTCTTTTACGTCCCATAGTCGATGGTTATATACATCAGGACCACTGTGCAGGTTATTGCCATTGTCATTTTGAACAAGCGTATATGTCTGGCTATTCAGCGTAAACTGTGCCCCTCCGATACGGTTGGCCACTCTTCCTACTGTCGCCCCGAGTGACTGTCCTCCTGCTTCATAATCACGGGCACAGTCATAACCGAGCACGACGTCTCTCACCCTGCCGTCTTGTCCCGGCACATATACTGATACGACAGCCGCGCCGTAGTCGGTCACGCAGACCGTCATGCCGTTAGCATTTTTGAGTTCGTATAAGTTCGTTTTTTCTCCTTTTTCTGTAATTCCAAAATCCCTTACCATCGCAAAATCCTCCTGTCACTTTATTCCTGCGGGCAATGGGCCAAAGCTAAGCACCCTTAGCCTTGGCGACTGCCGCGAAGGCCAAATACCCGGCACCTCGTTGCGAGGTGTTTGACTATCCTAATGATACCGTTCTTTACGTCCCATGTCCAGTACTGCAAGATCGTAAATGTGGGTTTAGTAAACTGAGACGCCGATGGGGAGGTAGGGGGCAGATGCTCCGATGCGTCCGGGAACTGCGACTATCACACAGATTCC
>NZ_JABFCH010000263.1:0-211 GCF_017566055.1 Extibacter sp. GGCC_0201
TGACTTTAGGCTTGGCGCCCGCGGGGCCTCGACCGTTCCCATCATCGCGGATTGGGGAACGCAGAAGGGTATCGCGGTGACGGGGCATGACCTGATCTTGGACGGTGACGCACCCATCACGGCGACGCGCATTCACTCGCTCATCGCTCGCGGCGACGTCGACTCCGCACGCCGCCTGCTCGGCCGTCGCCCCATGCTGCGGGGTCAGGTC
>NZ_JABFCH010000264.1:0-211 GCF_017566055.1 Extibacter sp. GGCC_0201
CCCTACCTAAATGCCATTGACTACTTAAGGTGTAGCAAATTTTCACTTATCTGGATGCAATCATCGATCGACGAACTTCGTGCAATTCGGGCGTCGAGCGTCGGAGCTGAATCCAAGAGCGATGACGCTAACCAGGACGAATTAGTCCGGCGAATAATGACTGATTTGATCTTAACTCCCCCCCTTAAATCACGACATAACGCCATGCTTG
>NZ_JABFCH010000265.1:0-211 GCF_017566055.1 Extibacter sp. GGCC_0201
TGCTGTCTGTTCAGACTGGAATGATCCCGCTTCCGCCTGCTGTGGCTGAGCCGGTTCATATGCTGCCTGTTCAGCCTGGAATGATCCTGCTTCCGTCTGCTGTGGCTGAGCCGGCTCATAAACTGTCTGTTCAGACTGGGCAGCTTCCCCATCCGGAACCGTTGGCTGTGAGCCGATCGTATATTCTCTTACCGGCTCCTCCACTGCTTCT
>NZ_JABFCH010000266.1:0-210 GCF_017566055.1 Extibacter sp. GGCC_0201
GGAAGAATCTATGCCATGCCGGATGATTTTATCGGCCTGTTTGAAAAAAACGGCATGATTGCAGAGCTGGATCTTTATATTTATGAAAGAATATGCATTTTGATTAACCGGTTTAAAGCATGCGGGCTCACATCCGTATGTATTGCGGTAAATGTGTCGAGGCACACAATGATGCAGCCGGATTTTGTGGAGACGTATCTGGCAATCAAG
>NZ_JABFCH010000267.1:0-210 GCF_017566055.1 Extibacter sp. GGCC_0201
CTGTCCGGAAAGTGTGGACAGCTCCCGACAGTATTCCTGCCCGCAATGCCAACCGTAAAAAAGAGGTGACCAATAGGGTGACAAAGAGTAATAACTATTATGGGGATGCGTGGCGGCAGATTGCTGTTCATCATGGGGACAGTCTTCACGCTGCAGGTTTTCGTGGGAAGGGGATGCAGATAGCGGTCATTGATGCAGGTTTTTATAATG
>NZ_JABFCH010000268.1:0-210 GCF_017566055.1 Extibacter sp. GGCC_0201
TAGGAATTGCAGGCATAGAGGTTGTAGATGCAGCCGTTTTTAAACTGTATGGCAGCTTCCGCGGCATCCTCCACACGCACGGTATCGTGGCAGTGGTTATGTACGCTGCCTTCAATCCATTCAATGTCACTTCCCAGCATATAGCGCACCCGGTCCATACTGTGTATGGCCTGGTCTATGAGTACGCCGCCGCCTTCTCTGTCCCAGGTG
>NZ_JABFCH010000269.1:0-210 GCF_017566055.1 Extibacter sp. GGCC_0201
GAGATGTAAATTCCGGAACGGAAATACTCATTCCATCTTGTCACTCCGTAAAACATTGTCAGTGTTGCAATTCCCGGTTTTGCAAGCGGCAGCACCACCGAAAACAGGACTCTCAGATGACCGGCCCCGTCGATCTTCGCCGCCTCGCAGAGCGACACCGGCACATCCTCAAAGTAACGCATCATAATGACAAGATAATACACGTTAACT
>NZ_JABFCH010000270.1:0-210 GCF_017566055.1 Extibacter sp. GGCC_0201
GGATGCCCTTTTCCGGCTTGCTACATTTTCGTTTCCCGAAAATCCTGATCATGCCGGCGCCCTTCTCTTTGTTTTCTATAGATGTTCTATCTGAATACCTTTTGGAATGCCTGTTCCAAATCATCCATTAAAGCCTTTGTCCCCTCCAGTCCACAATGGATTCGGATCACATTTTGTCCGGCTCCCATCTTCCGGGCGTTTTCTTCTGTC
>NZ_JABFCH010000271.1:0-210 GCF_017566055.1 Extibacter sp. GGCC_0201
TGCAGCCGGTTAACAGAATTCCCAGGCAGGTCACATCCCCCTTTGCAGCTTCGTTCTGCAGGTACTCTTCTAATTTCCGGATATCCGTTCCCAAGGGAGTATGAACAGGTCTTTGTTTCACTGCGGCATAAGTATGGGGCTGTTCCAGTCCGCCGCAATGATATTTTCCATCCAGAAACCGCAGGATTTGGCTTAGAATTATCTGGATTT
>NZ_JABFCH010000272.1:0-210 GCF_017566055.1 Extibacter sp. GGCC_0201
GATTAAGATTAATGGAAAGGCGGAAGTGAGGATGGAAAACCAAAAGAAGGGTCTGGCATCGATACATGTTTCAGTGCTGTTGTTCGGACTGTCCGGTCTGTTTGCGAAGTGGGTGGAACTGCCCGCGGTTATTATTGTACTGGGGAGGGTGATATTCTCATCCCTTTTTTTACTGTTTCTGCTGAAGATAAAAAAAGAGCGTATGCGTCT
>NZ_JABFCH010000027.1:0-58070 GCF_017566055.1 Extibacter sp. GGCC_0201
GGGGACGGGGGAAATCTAGATTTCCCCCGTCCCCATCCGCGCTTTCCCCTGTCCCCCCTCAGTTTTCCTGCATTTTCATAATGTAGAATGCCAGCATTATCCTCGTTCTGTTTTCATTGCTGAGTATATCATAGCCAAGCAGATTTTTTACTTTATTTATCTTATAAGCCAGTGTATTCTTATGGCAGTATAATGCTCTGGAAGTATTCAGGATGCTGCATTCATTTTCGAAAAATGCCCTCAATACCTCCGTGTACTCTGTCTTGTTATCCCGGTCATATGAAATCAAAGCCCCGAGCGTCTCTTGTACGAACGCCGGATATATTTCTTTTTCCTTTACATCTGCCAGTAACTTGTATACGCCCAGTTCCTCATATACCAAGAAGTTTTTGTTGATTGCCGTCTTTGTCAGCTGATATGCCGTATATGCATTCTGGTAAGATTTATATATATGCTGCATATCCTCTTCCTGGGAACCGATTCCAATGTAAATATGATGATCTTTCCGGCTGAGCGCCTGCATCTTTTCCTTAACCCGTTTCTGCTCATATCCGGCCAGCAATATTACCAGCAGCCCTTTTTCTTCGTAGACAATTCCGCTTTTTATCTCATGGTTTAATGACTTGTGAAGTTCTTCTAGCTTCTCGTTTCCATTCTCTGTATCGTAGGCGTGGCAGCTGAGCATCACAACGAGGTAGCTCATATTTCTGAAAAACCCGTTCCGCTCCAGATGGCTTGCGTATAATTCTGTATTCTCCGGGTAAAAAACTGCATTTTTAAGCGCTGCGATCAGATTGGTGTCTCTCTGCTCATTCCGCAGCAAGATGGCCGAAAACATGCGCATGATATCAATAAATGGTGACGTCATGGTTGCGGAAAATAACGGAAACCGTATACTGTTGCAGTAATCTACCGTCTCACTTGCAAACATGTGCCCTTCTTCCAGCGCGATAATCAGACCGCCAGCATGCACGTTATCCAGTTCTTTTATAAATTGTACGAGCCATTCTTCAGATGTATAGTGAAGTCCCGAGTTAAACACAAGCTCATCTCCGTGAAGCAGGGATACGAAGCTGACCTCTTCTACCATATGTATCCAGTCTATCATCCTCCGGAAACATCCATTCGTATGAAGCTTTATATCATACTGCGGCTTGATTTGCGCATACAAGTCCTCCAATTCTACTGCCATATCTGACCCCTCTTTTCTTATGCTGATACAATTATACTTCTTTTGTGCTTCAAGCACAATCATTTGTAGTTTTTATGTATGTCAAAACTATATTCAAAGTATATATTCCATGATATATTGTACTTAGGATACAAAATATTTAAATGACCCCGATTTTGTAATTCCTAATCCAATCTCTAGATTATATAAGCAAAAGGACCTTGAATCATTTCATGGTCCTTTTAATCTTTAATATTGTATTGACAAACCACTTGCTTTTGTGCTATTTTTATATACAATTCATAATACTAGGAGGTACGTTCATGTTTTCCATTCAGTTGAGATAAGCTATTGAAAAAATACTGCTCCCGGAAGGGATTTTTTCTGATGCTTATTTTGTATGAATGGAGATGGAACAGAGTCCCCGACGATGTTACGGGAAGTCTGTTTTTACGTACCCATTTATATTGAACAGGCAGCAGACAAAAGTCCTTTCCAGGGCATTTGTCTGTTTTTATTTTAGGAAATGAGGTTACTATGAAAGACTGGAAGAAAAAAAGTACACTGTTTCTTGTGAGCCAGAATATCAGTTTATTCGGCTCCTCTATCGTCAGCTATGCAATAACCTGGTATATTACGCTGGAGACCTCCTCTGGTGCCTGGATGACAGCGTCTATCCTGTGCAGCCTGCTGCCGCAGCTGCTAATTTCACTGTTCGCCGGTGTCTGGGCGGACCGCTATAACCGTAAATATCTCATTATGTGTGCAGACGGCTTTATCGCCTTAGCTACCCTCGGACTTGTCATCATGTTCTTTAAGGGAAATGATTCTCTCTCCATGCTGATGGTCGTCTCTGCCATCCGCTCTGTCGGTGCCGGTGTCCAGACGCCTGCCGTGGGTGCTCTTCTGCCCCAGATAGTACCAACGGAGAAGCTGACAAGAATCAATGGGATAAATCAGACGTGCAGCTCCCTGCTCCTGATGGTCTCACCCGCTGTAGGCGGCGCGCTGCTCGGGGCTGCCGGAATCGTGTGGGCAATGATGGCGGATGTTATTACCGCCGCCATGGCCATCTGCGTCATGGCATTTCTAAAAGTCCAAAAGCCCCAGGCAGAAGGTGTCCTGTCCATGTGGCACGACTTGAGAGAAGGCATTGCCTACACGACAGGCCATCCTGTCGTCTCCCGCATACTCGTATATTACGGAATTGCCTTCTTTCTTATCACGCCTGCGGCTTTCTTGTCGCCGCTGATGGTTGAACGAATCTTCGGCAGCGAAGTATGGCGGCTTTCCGCCAACGAAATTATATGGACAGCGGGTTCCCTCGCCGGAGGCGTCTATGTATCATGGAAAGGCAGCTTCAAAAACAAATGGCTCGTAATCGCCGTATCCTATATCGGTTTCGGAATTACCTTCGCCCTGCTGGGCGTCAGCCCGTATTTCTGGATGTATCTGGCCGTCATATTCCTATCCGGGACGTTCATGCCGCCACTTGCTACCGCCTCCACCGTCATGCTGCAGGAGCAGGTCGAAGAGCAGAGGCTCGGCAGAGTCTTCTCTGTCTTCCAGATCATTTCTGCCGCGGTAATGCCGGTAGGTATGCTGATATTCGGCCCGATGGCAGACTGGGTGGATATCCGTTGGATAATGATTGGAAGCGGACTGCTTCTGGTTCTTACCGGAATATTCATCCTGAAGCGCAAAATCTAGGGGGACAGGTTAAAACGCGGATGGGGACGGGGGAAATCTAGATTTCCCCCGTCCCCATCCGCGTTTTAACCTGTCCCCAGACGTTTTTTCCGTTCTTTCCAATCTGGCATGAAACGGCCCATAAGCATTTTGAACCGTTGGTTATGGCTTGGCTCGAGCAGATGGCACAGTTCATGTACTATCACGTATTCCAGGCAGTCTTCGGGATAGAGCGCAAGGCGCTTGTTCAGGCGGATACGTCCACTGTCCACGCTGCAGCTTCCCCATCTTGTCTTCATATCTCTCAGCGTCCAGGCAGACGCATGTACGCCCATCACCGGTTCCCATCTATCCACATATTTTTCCACATTGCTTCGCATCGCCTCAAGCTGCCCCTTCGTCACCACGGTCAGCCTATCGCCCATCTGCCTTTCCCGTGCATTCAACATCCGGCGGCGTGTCTGCTCTATCCACCCGGCTTTTGATTCGACAAATTCCATAATCCTTTTCTTCGGCACCCGTCTTGGAGCCGTGACAAGAATCCGGCCGTCAGGCGGCTTTATATAGAGGTTGATGTTTTTCACATTGCGGTATTCTATTGCCACAGGAATATCATTTATCCGATAGTTCATCTTCTCACCTCGTCAGTCTCTTGTCAGCTTCTTCACCCAGTTCCCGTAATGAGACTTCAGGCAGGCAGGAACACATTTGAATATCCGATCCGCATTGAGGCAGCACATGACCACCGCGGGGGAAGTAGGCCCCCAGCACGATATTGTCCGCCAGGTTCACGCTTAAGGTAATAATATTCTGTAATACAAGTGCTATAAAAATGGAGAAGAAATTTCCGTAAAATACTCTGTCTTTTGTCAGATAATTCAAGAAATTTGCAAAGGGGTCAGACCCCTCCCGCATATAGGGGTCTGACCCCTTTCAAAATTCTTTCATATTTATTATATTTCACGCACAACTTCCTGTCAACAAACGCACCGTCTTTCATTCCCACTGGTTGAAGGCATTGAGCATGCTGTGGACATCTTCTTCTACTTCATGTCTGACGATATCGGTAAACCCCATTTTAAATGCATTGAAGATAGCCTGATGCCGCTTGCCTGCATGGTACAAGATCCGCTGGAGCTTCTCCGGGCCGAGCGAATAATACAGGCAGTACCTGTAGTGCAGAAGATACCCTTCCAGGCTCTTATACATACGCAGGATATATGGGTTGCAGGATGCTGTGACGATAAGTGAGTGGAACTTGTGGTCAATCTCCGCATAATCGTTCGCGTTCAGGTCCTTTGTATTGCCATTGCATACCGCTATGTACTGCTTTGTCAGGCACTCCAGCTCTTCCATCTGCTTTGAGGTAATCCTGATAACGGCGAGCGAGGCGGCGAATCCTTCCAGCGCGCTTCGGGCCTCGTATAGATTATAGCCATCCTCCTTGGTCATCCATGACACTGCCAGCATCTTGCCGCTCTTCTTATATACGAGGCCGTCTTTTTCCAGCCTTGACAGCGCACTCTTAACAGGGCTCCGGCTGATTCCAAGCTCTTCCGCTATCTTGCTCTCGTTCAATCGGGAATCCGGGGACATCCTTAGCTGAATTATATCGTTATACAGCGACTGGTATATCACATCACTTAATACTAGAAATGGATTTTCAGCCATCATTTTATCTAGTTCGCTCTTATTCATTGGACTTGCTTCCTCCCTTCCTGGATTGTCTTATAATGTCATAATAGTACCACATTGCGGGCATTCAGTCACAATATTCTTCATTAATTAATAAATTAACATTATTCTGCGCCTTTTTCCGACGAGTTATCTGGCAAAATCGCTTTTTTATAAGTCCAAATGAATCACAGGAAAGACATTTCAGCGTCTGCCGCTGTGCAAAAATCTGGTATCCGGCCAAATCCAGGCTAAATTTTGACACCTTCCCTCTACATCATATACGCTTATATCATTCAAAACGTTTTGACCGCGACTATGCAAATGTCTTACAGAGGAGGGAAGCTATGGGAAACAATCAGCACAATTCAAACAAATGGATAATTAACTGCATCCGCTATGCCGGCATGTATGTGGGTGCCATCATCGGCGCGGGCTACGCCAGCGGCCAGGAGACGCTGCAGTTCTTCGTAAGCTACGGATATGCAGGAATTATCGGCACACTGATCGCTATCGTCTTATTTGCCTGGTATGGGACCATGTTTATGGAGCTTGGCCATAAGCTGCACACGAATTCGCACAAAGAAGTATTTACTTACCTGTGCGGCCCTAAAATAGGAGCCGTCTTTGACTGGATACTCGTATTCTTCCTGTTTGGCGTACTGTCCATTATGATAGCCGGAGGCGGGGCATCGCTGAACCAGTATTTTGGAGTCAACCTGATGGTCGGGCGGGTAATCATCGCCGTACTGACAGTAGGAACCGTTATACTCGGCTTCAATTCATCACTCAACGCACTTGGCTTTCTGTCCCCGGTCATCGTCATCGCCACGCTTGCCATATCTATCGGCACCATCGGCGCCAACTTTGGAGGAATCGCAGACGCCGGCGCACAGATTCGTAATCTGGAGATTGCCAAAGCAACACCGTTCTGGTGGTCATCTGTATTTATCTACATCTCCTACTGCGTACTGCCCGCCGTACCTGCCCTTGCATCCATCGGCAACAGCGAGAAAGACGCAAAAGTGATACGCAGATCCGGCATACTCGGCGGATCGCTGCTCGGCATCGCAATCCTGTTCATGGTCCTTGCGACACTGTCCCGTATTGTGGATGTATCCGCCATGGAAGTTCCCTTCCTGGAGGTGGCGCGCCAGATGAGCCCGGTCATCGGAGGCATCTTTGCTTTCATCCTCCTGTTTGCCGTCTATACGACTTCCGTGCCTATCTTGTATGGCTTCTCTGTCCGTTTTGCAGAAGACGGCACTGCCAAGTTCAAGATACTGACCCTCGCGGCCGGATGTATCGCCTTTGCTGCAGGCCTCGTACCTTTCAGCAAGCTGGTCGGCACTGTCTATCCGCTGCTCGGCTATCTCGGGCTTGTCATCATGGCGGTAGGCTTTTATAAGACAGTCGTAAAACGCAAAGATATAGCAGATCTATCGGAACCCGGAAAGAAAGGAGATTAACCCCATGAAACAAACAGCGAAAAAAAATGACTGGGTCAGAATCATGCAGATCATACTGACCCCTGAGGAGAGGCTGGAGTCACTGCCTGATAGTACAAGGAAAGTCGCATTAAAATGCTGGATGAACGGCTTTCTTCTGGATGATACGGCAGAACCAGGAGACACGGTGTCCATCGAGACACTGATTGGAAGAAAAGTCACCGGCACACTGTATGAGGCATGGCCGCAGTATAACCATGGCTTCGGGCGGCAGCAGCCGGCCCTGATACATGCCGGAAATGAAGTGCGAAGGATAATGAAGGAGGCGGGTAAGGATGAGTAACCAGGCAGTTTCTGAAATTACAGGTAAAAACAAAGATATTCTGTTCCATTCTGTCAACATCAATTACGACGAGTTTAAGACCGGGCGTCTGGCATGGGATTACGAAGCGTTCATGAATATTGTAGGGCTTTCCATGGACGAAATCCGAAGCATCGCGGCTGACGTCTATGTCGGTAACACGCCGCTTGTAGAGCTTCATAATATCAACCGGCTCGTACGTTCCATCTCGGAACCGGGAAAAGGCGCCAGGATATTCTTAAAAGACGAAGCCAATAATCCGACCGGCAGCTTCAAAGACCGGAGAGCCCTGCTGCCCGTCTATGAGGCAAAAAGAGCAGGATATCCGGGAGTGATTGCATCCACAAGCGGCAACTACGGAGCGGCCGTCGCTTCCCAGGCCGCCCGCAGAGGCCTGAAGGCCATCATCTGCCAGGAAGTCTATGACGATGCCGGAAACGGACAGCCGGAATCCCTCGAAAAGGGACGGGCGTGCGAGGCGTATGGAGCCGAAGTCCAGCAATATACCGTCGGGCCGGAAGTATTTACATACGTCATTCTCAAGCTGCTCGATGACCTCGGATACTTCAGCGCGTCGCTTTATCTTCCATTCAGCATCGCGGGAATCGAGACGATTGGTGTGGAGATAATGGAGCAGGCTGAAGCAATGGCGGGGCGCCAGCCCGATGTGGTGCTTGTCACCCACGCTGGCGGCGGCAACTTTACCGGTGCTGCAAGAGGTCTGCGTAAGGCGGGATATACCGGCAAGACCGTAGGGGTATCTGTCAATCTGGCGGACCTTGATTCTCATGACGACGCCGTCTTTGCACGGAAGTCATTTTCTACCGGACATACCGGCTACGGCTTTCCGTCTCTTTATAATCCGGAAAGCGTAGATGTTCCACTGAACGCCGCAAGGCCGCTCAGATATATGGACGAATTCTACACCGTCACCCAGGGAGAAGTGTACTACGCCACCGAGCTTCTCAACCAGCTGGAAGGACTCCAGAGAGGACCTGCGGGAAATACCGGCCTTGCGGCCGCAATCAGCCTCGCCCGGGAGATGGACGCAGACCAGATTATCGTCGTCGAAGAATCCGAATATACAGGTGCCGGTAAAGCACATACGGCACAGCTTACATTTGCCGAAGACCATGGTGTAGAGGTAAGAATCGGAGCACATGAAGAAGAGATTCCGGGCACAAATATCATTATCCCCGCCTCTCCAGCCGACATCAAGACCGTACCAGTAGATCTGGATAAGATGAGGCGCAGATATGTGGAGCTCAATGTAAAGGAGAAAGGATATGACCACCTTACCGCTGAGGAGATTAAGTACCTGTCTGAAGAGATGAACATCGATGCTGCTGCCGTAAGGTCCATGCTCGATAACGCAGGTATCACTGTGGCTTCCTAATGCCATATATGTGATAGATAAGGACCGGCTGACACCCCCCTTCGTCAGCCGGTCCTCTCCATATACTTTATGACTGTCAGATGGTCAGCTTACTGAATGTGTCAGATAATCTGCCAATGTCTGATAGAGCAGTTCCGGATCTATCGGCTTCGCCAGATGTCCGTTCATGCCCGACTCTGTCGCCTTCACTACATCTTCGTGGAAGGCATCCGCGGTCATTGCGATAATCGGTATCGTTGCTGCTAACGGATGATCAGACTGCCGAATCGTCTCCGTAGCCAGATAACCGTCCATCACAGGCATCTGCACATCCATTAAGATCAGGTCATAGCGGTCACCGCCTGCCAGAAACTTATCTACTGCCTCCCTGCCATCTATCGCGCAATCCGCACTGATATCTGTCATCTTCAGCAGTTCAACCGCGATTTCCCTGTTAATATCATTATCCTCCACAAGCAGCACATGATGCCCCGCCAGATCCGGCCGCAAAAGGCTGCTGGCACGATTTGGCAGCATAACCGCCTTCTCAATACCTGTCACCGACAGCAGCGCATCATAAAGCGTAGACGCAAATATCGGTTTGGCAAGAAAAGCATTGGCTCCTGCGGCGCGTGCACGCTTCTCTATCGCTCCCCAGTCATAGGCAGTGATGATAATGATAAGCCTATCGCTGCCCACAATATCCCTCATACGCCGTGTCACCTCTACACCGTCGATATCCGGCATGCTCCAGTCCACCAGGCAGACATCATAGCCTTCCCCGGAATGGTGGGCCGTACACACCTTTTCGACACATTCCCGGCCCGTCTGCACCCACTCAGATTCGATGCCGAGATTCTGCAGCAGAAGAGAAGTATGGACACAGCTGTCACGGTCGTCATCCGCAATCAGAGCCTTTAGTACCTGCAATGCATGCGGCTTCTGTTCGCGCTTGTCAGCATCACATTCCTTCAGGTCAAAATCCAGCTCAATCAAAAATGTCGTACCATGCTCCGGCCTGCTCTTGACAGAGATGGTTCCGCCCATCAGAGTCACCAGATTCTTCGTTATCGGCATGCCAAGTCCGGTACCCCCGTATTTCTGACCGATGACAGCACTCTCCTGCTCAAAAGGATCAAAGATACTGTTCAAGAAGGCCTCACTCATGCCGATTCCGGTGTCACTGACTGTGAAGCGCAGGCGCACACGCCCCTCGGTACGCCGCAGCTGACGGATTTCCAGCCGGATCGTGCCGCCCTCCGGGGTAAATTTAAGGGAATTGGACAGCAGGTTGAGCAGCACCTGGTTCAGCCGCAGTTCGTCACCAATCAGGACCGTATCCGTAATGTTAACCAGCGGCACCGTGAAGATCAGCCCTTTGTCCACTGCCTGGGGATAGACGATGGAAGTGATCGACTCCACGACGGTCTCCAGATTAAAGGCTTCCCGGACAATCTGAAGCTTCCCTTCGTCTATTTTAGACATATCCAGCACGTCATTGATCAGCGTCATCAGATGCTTGGACGAGTAGCCGATCTTCTCCAGGCAATCCTCCACCCTCTTACGGTCTTCTATATATGCGGCCGCTATCGTAGTCATGCCTATGATAGCATTCATCGGCGTACGTATCTCATGGGACATCCGGGAGAGGAAGTCAGACTTCGCACGGTTGGCATGCTCCGCCACGGCCAGAGCATCTTTCAGCGCCTCCGCCTGGGCGGTCAGCTTCCGCTGCATCTCCCGCAGTTCCGTCACATCCGTGATATCGATAAATATAACCAGGTATATCGGCTTGCCCTCCTGCCAGTCGACACAGGTAGCATTGACCTGCAGCCACAGCGACTGGTTATCCCGGCTTAAGACATTCATCGTAAAGTGAAGCGGCTCCCCCGCAAGCATCTTCTGTCTATTCTCGTTGATAATCTCTATATTGTCCTGTATGTTCTTCCGGTACAGCGGACTGCCGCCGCGGTTGCCACTCTCCCCGAAGTAATCCATAAAACGGCCATTGGCAGACAAAAGTTCCAGCTCTAACTGGTCTCCTGCGCCGTCAATCCTATATTTTGCGACAAAGCCTGGCAGGCTCTCATAGGTGACAGACTGCTCCTTCTGCATCTTAATGACATCATCCACGTTCGTAAGGACCGAGTAGGCCACCTGATAACCATCGATATACTCTTCCGCAAACTGAGTGGAAAATTGTACCCAGACATAATCTCCGTTCCTGCGCCGGATCCGGGACAGCATCCTGTACCCATCCTCTCCCGCGCCGAGCGCATTCAACACAGTTTCCGAAAGCTTTTTCCACTCGTCTGGATCCTCTTTATAATACAAGTCCGGCCGGTTGTTGAACGCTGCCACATATTCATCCTTGGGCCAGCCAATCAGCTCATAATAGAATTCATTCGCCCAGATTAGCGTAAAATGTTCATCCAGCAGATGCTTGCTCACACTGACACCCAGCAGGCGCATCAACGTGTTGTACTCATATTCTGCATGCGTGATACCGGCATCGCCCGGCAGGGGCTCGTGATAATGGTTCTGTCCAGCCATAAATTAACTTCCTCCTAATAGTAGATGCAATTATCTGATGTCGCATAACTGGCTTGCTATCGTCGTTTCTACTACCTTGTTCATATTAGTCTGTTTGTTACAAGTATAATGTATTCCGCACGAAAACTCAATCGCTTCTGGAAAATCATACGGCAAAATGGTAAAATATTTAAATAAATATAATGGAATGGAGGCAGCAGGCAGTTGCAAAGTGAACACCAGTTTTCAAATCTAGTCTATGAATATTTTTACATGCGGATACAATTTCGTTATTATAAATGTGGCGATTGCCTTCCGTCCATCGACAGGCTCTGCCAGGAATTCAGCGTTTCATCACAAACAGTGAAAATGGCTCTGCGGCGTCTGCGTACGGAGGGCTATATCGATATGCATAACGGCCGTCCTACGAGAGTCATATTCCAGCAGACAGAAGAAGATGCCCGGCAATGCCTGCTCCAATATTTTTCCAAAAGAACGAACAGCTTCTGTGATCTATATGACTCAACCGAAATGATTATCCAGCCATTGCTGATGGAAGGGTTTCGCCGGTGCAGCAAAGAGGACCTTACATATCTTGCCCGTCTTGCGGACGGAACAAGCGCAGATGACGTGCTTCATTTCTTCTGTTTTATCCTTCAGAAGCTGGATAATCCGCTTGCGATGAATCTCTACTGGGAGACGTCCCTGTTCTGGGGACTGCTATTTTTAAAGCAGAATAAAGAGGAAGATTTCAGCAATGGGGAACGGATGCACGAAGAGATGAGACGTTGCGTCTCTTTTGCAGAAAAAAAAGAGTGGACCCTGCTACAGGAAGAGCTTCTGATTTTCCGTCAGGATTCCGTCGGAAATGCAATCAGGCTCTTGGGACAGGCTGTTACGCCGGCCAAAGAGGAAGAGCAGGTCGGATTTGACTGGCGCATATACCACGGACGCCCCCAGGTATGTTATAGCCTTGGCTCCCGGCTCTTACATGAGATTTATATGGGTAGCTACCGAAATACAGAATTTCTTCCCTCCTATAAGAAGATGGCAGAACAATACCGTGTCTCAGTCAGCACCATCCGGCGCACAGTCAACATACTTCGGCAGCTTGGAGTTGTCCGGCCAGTCAATGGAAAGGGAACTCAAATCTTTGGAATAGGGGATGCCTGTGACAAGCCTGACTTCGGCAGTCCTGTCGTCCGCCGCAGCCTTGCTTTTTTCGTACAGTCTTTTGAACTGCTCGCCTACTCCTTCCAGCATGTAATCCAGGACATCCTGGAAGAGATTACCATCGAAGAGAGAGATTCCCTCATCCACGAACTGGAGACGCAGCTCCAGACAGGACGGCAAGAGCTTGCCTTGTGGTCCTGCATCCTGTTCGTTCACAGGCATAATCGTCTGAAAGGGATACGGGCGATTTACGGGCGCATATACAGTCTGTTTCAATGGGGATATCCTTTGAAAGCATCTTCAAACGGCTCACCAAAGTTAGAGGAGACCATGCTTCACTTTACGAACGTCATGATTCAAAGCCTGAGAGAAAATGACACCGCCCGTTGTGGAAGCGCCATAAAAGAGCTCATCGGATGGCAGTTCCCTGCAGCAGAACAGTATCTGCTCCGCCAGGGGATCGGCCTGGATGAGCTGCGTCTGACTCCTGCAATACGGCTTCTTGTCACGTCAGACAATTGAGGTTTGATTGCCGCACGATATATCTATCGACATAGGGAGCATGAAGTCATTCGGCGATTAAGCCGCTACGAGTTCTTCCCAATGTGATATTCTCTTTTCAGCATCCGCATGCCTGTCCTCGACAATATGTCCACAATATTGAAGCCAAAGGCAATCGCAAGGCACGTTGCCAGCAGTACGATTGTCTCGCCAAGCACCATTCCATAATCGCCGCTCACGCAGCCATACATCATATAATATAAGTTAGGCCCCGGAATGAGCGGGAACACGGAAGCCGTCAGAAATATGGTGGACGGCGCCTTGTTGATTCTGGACATGATGAATGCATAAAACGCAACAAAGATAGAGGCAAGCAGCGTCGCCAGAAAGTTGCTCGGCCAGAAATGATAGGCCACCACATAGATTCCCCATGTAAAAAAGGCACCCACGCCGGAATACGCGACCTGGCGTCCGCGTATCTTAAACCAGAAGGCAAATCCGATACAGGCAACCGTACACGAGATGAGCTGAATCGGGATATTATGGTTCAATATGTAGCCTTCCGCAGATACTCCGTCCAGCAGCAGCATGGCAAGCGCAGTTCCAAAGGCGATACCAGCTGCCCCGAGCATAGAGTTCATGATATTCAACGAACCAGATATAAAGTCTCTCTGCAGCACCTCCCGGATCCCATTCGTGGTACTGAGCCCGCTGATCAGGAGCATGACGATACCTATCATGATCCGCTCCGGATGGCTTCCAAGTCCGAGACGGACTGCAAGTATAATGATAACCTCGGAGAAAAAGGACAGAATCAGGTTATATGCCATCAGGTTCTCTTCCCTCTTGCTGAGCCATCCTCCGACAAGGGCAATCATAAGCGATACGATTGCCGCCACGACCGCATCGGCAAAATTGCACCCAAAAAAGACCGCAAAGCCGGTTCCCCCCATCACAGCCGCAAAGTATTTCGTGTACGGTTTCTGCGGCGGCCTGTTCATGACTTCCTCGTACTTTTCCTGAAGTAATATCTCATCAGGCGTATGCCGGCAGACATATCGGGACAGGTTGTTCAGGTAATCGAGCCTGTCAAAATCAATATCCGTCGATTCGATGTGACGGACCTGGGTAATTATCTCCCCCTCCGGAGTCTCTACCGTTATCTGGATGTTGCTCGGTATGGCGAATACATCATACCGTTTGAATCCATAACTTCTGCACATTCTGTAAAGGCTGTCATCCAGCCTGAAATTTTCTGCCCCGCAGATCAGCATCGCTTCTCCGATGTCGAGAATCCCCTGCACTATCTTATTGTAATCCATCGCTTTCCCCCCTGGTATATAATATCGCATGATGTAATGATAGCATTGTTTTCGGATGTGTCAACCAAAATCGTCATGACGGTTTCTTGTCAGCCGGAACTTCTCTCCTGCTTTCTGCGGTACATAGCTTCATCGGCTGCCGCTATCAGGCTGTCCGCGTCCGCTTCCATGCTGCTGTCTACAGTTCCATAACTGATTGACATTCCAAAAGGAACGGCCCCGCTCCTGCTTATGGCCTGGATCCTCTCGTCTGCATCACGGACACGCTCGTCTGCATCGGACGCCTCCATTTCCGTGAACAATATCAGAAACTCGTCTCCGGCGTACCTGGCAAGCAGATCACAGTCCTGCCTGCAGGACAGCCTCAGCTCCCTGGCTGCAATTACCAGATAGCGGTCTCCTTCCCCGTGGCCATAAGAGTCATTGACACCCTTGAGATTGTCCAGATCCAGAAAGCAGAGTGCAAATGGTATCTTTTTCTGAAGCAGGTTCCTTAGCTGCTCCAGTATATACTGACGGTTATACGTACCAGTCAACGTATCATAATAGGCAGTGGAGCGAAGCTCCCGCTCTTCTTGCTCTTTTTGTACAATCTTACGCCGGATTTCCCGGTTCTGCTCACGATAATCAGCCAGCTGGCACATCTTGAGGGAGTAACGCATTCCAAGCCCCGCACCCGTCAGAGAGAAAATACACGATTTGACGCCCCACAGCTTCAGCAGAACCGAGTTGCCCGGCGTCTGGTAAAGCAGCAGATTCAGATACAGATAGAGGAACATGCCCGCCATGACTTCCAGCTGGAACGTCAAATGGCCCGGGTGGTCCAGCACGATCCGGAACGACTGTTGTGTTTTCCGTATCGTCATCAGATGAAGGACGATACCACCGAGCAGAAAGCCAAGAAAAACAGGAACCGCTTTCAGGCTGGTAACACTGTTGTCAAATGACATGAGCGGCTGAGAACTGTATATCGAGACTGCACAGCGGCAGAAGATATTAATGGTAAGTCCATACAAGATACCATTCATCGAAAAGAAAAGCGCTGGCCGGAACTCTCTCCTGCAATAATAGAAAGACTCTCCGAACAGAAGCAGGAAAAACAATCCCCAGTTTACAAGCAGATTGAATTGCAGCATACTGCATATGAAAAACATGGCATAGTTCACAAGAAATGTCCCGACCGCGAACTTCTTCGGCAGAGGAGGATACCCGAGGACCTTCGAAACCAGCATAAAATAGCTCCAGTTGAAGTAGTAATAAGAAGCCGCCACAATCATATTGATATACATGTCTTAGACCTCCCTTCTCTCTATCGCCGGTAAATCTTATCCCGGTACATCGCCCGATCCGCTTCTCTTAATAAGGCGTCCGCTTTTTTGGATCCTCCCGGCAGATATGCCGTAACGCCATAAGAAAAGCGCATCGGCCTCTCCCAATATCCTGACTCCAGCGTCTCCCGGATTGACTCCATCCGGCTTTCTGCTGCCTCTGCCTCAGTATCCGGCATAAGTACAATGAACTCATCTCCCCCTACACGCGCAAGCAGGCCGCCGGAACCGAGCCTTGTTTCTATCTCTCTGGAAAACATAATCAGATAACGGTCTCCGGCGTCGTGGCCTTCCCTGTCGTTGAGCAGCTTAAGCCCGTCCAGATCCAGAAAAGCAAGGGAAAATAACTGGTCTTCCTCTATCAGCTTGTCAATATAGTCTATCAGATATCTCCGTGAGAAAGTCCCCGTCAAAGCATCCCGTTCTGTCATGCGCTTCAGGCTGCCCGTACTTTCCCTCGCAGATTCAAGCCTTGCCGAAAGCTCATCATGCTCCTTCCTGAGATATTCCTCATGCATAATCGTACGGATACGAATTAAGAAGCGGATAATGCAGAATGCAAGCACCGTGCTGCTGCCGAGTAGGAAAAGCGCCGGATATACTGACATAAGCTCTGCTTCGCAGAGCAGGCTGTCCAGCAGCAGATAGCCGGTGCAAAAAGAGAGGAAAGCCATAAAAGGTCGGGCCTCATCGCTCTTCGCTTCGATGACAAGCAGAAAGAGAATGTTCCTCTTGTACAGAAGTATTACATTTTCTATTATACAGGCTGTCAGAACAAACGCGACGCTGGCAGTGCGCCAGACGGCATCTGCCAGCAGCGTATGCATGGCTGCTTTCCGGATAAGGGAGGCAACGCCGGTAAATGTCATATGAAGCACCATCATATTAACAAAATTCAGATTTATAAAAAACCAGTACCTTATCTGTACATTCCTTCTGATACATATAGCCGCAGCCTGTATCAGATATGTCAGGGCATAGAAGACAGGCAGCGGAAAGCCCTTGGAGAGCCACGCCGCCACGAGCACTCCCTCTGCCAGAAGGATGAAAGACAGATCCAGGCGCAGCTTCCACGCCGGCAGGCTCCGCGGAGGCACGACATAGTAAAGTATACCGCCGTACAGCACGACCAGAACGACCGGAAGGCAGTAATACCAATAGAATACCAGATTCATCCCGCCGCACCTCCTTTTCCCCTCATACGTCTCTGCGTTTGTTAAAAATTATAGCATGCGGCGGGGGGAAAATCCACCCGAAGCCACAAGAAGCCCAAATGATACCGCTCACTTTGACGAAAGCCATCTGTCTTCAGGTTGTATCTGCTTCTTCTTTAACCCTTCATAATATCGTTTTGATACCGGAACCGCTATGTTAAGACGCTCCGCCTCGCTGACCAGGTATCCGCTGAATGTCTCAAGTTCGCATCTTCTGCCGGCATCCATATCCCGGCAAAGAGAGCTCGAAGCGTCCGGCTCCTGTACATTCATAAAATGCTCCAACTGACGGTTCAAAAACGCATCCGACAGGTCAATCCCCTTTGCCCTTGCCACCTCACGTGCTTCATACAGGATAGCTTTAAAATCTGCAAGCCGTTCTGGGATGCCTCGGATTCCTTCCGTATCTGTAGAATAATAGGCTGTCATGACGTTAAACGCACAGTTAAGGCTATACTTTTTCCAGATTGCCTTCTGTATGTCTTCATCTATCCGGCAGTCGAGGCCTGCCTTGCGCATCAGCTCCGCTGCCTCATTCATCATATCCTGCTCCTGTCTGTCCGGATTCTCCAGACCGATATGGATATGCGCATAATCACCTTTCTGGATAACCTCATAAGCCTCATCTATATATGAGACGATATAAATCAGGGAATCCAATACCGTTCCCCTTCCGATATGCCGGCGGGCCTTTGCCCCCGGATCTGCACCGTTCATGACCGGAATGATTACCGTGCCCTCACCGGCTGCTTCACAGATATCTTCGCACACTTCTTCCAGAGAATAATTCTTCACACATACGAATATATAGTCCTGTGCCGGCAGCTCCCTCACGCTTTCGACTACCTGCTTCGGGTGTACGGTCCGTTCCCCCAGGCAATCGCTGTGAAGGATAAGCCCTTTCTCTTCCAGGGATGCTTTCCGACCGCCCCTTGCGGCAAACGTTACATTCTCATACGTATCTGCCAGGGCGGCCCCGATATATCCCCCCACACCGCCAAGTCCTATCACCGCTATCTTCACATCTTGCTTCATTCTAACACCTCCGTCTGAGCAGGCAGGAGCCTGCAGCTTCATTATAACCCAAAAAGGCACGCCGGGTGTCTGGAATTTTCTCCAAACACACAGCGTGCCGGCAATTACAGTTTGCCCTATAGCGCTTTCTTATACAATTCAATAATATCCTTCACGTTCGACTGCCTCGGATTAGCCAGGATATTTCCACTCTTCATGGCATCTTCTGCCATGGCCGGAATCAGCTCTTCTTTTACCCCCACTTCTGACAGCGTTTTCGGGATCCCAAGGTCAGCATTCAGCTTTCTAATCTCTTCCACAAGCATCTCCGGCTTAAAGCCATCTGCAGCACCGCCGCCTTCACTGATGTAGTCATACATCACTTCATAACGGCCGTCATCTGCAAGTGCATTGTACTCAAGGACTGTCGGAAGGAGGATGGAATTGGCAACACCGTGTGCTACGTGGAAATATGCGCTTACCGGATGGCTCATGGCATGCACGTTACCCAGCTTTGCCCATGCAAAGGCGATTCCGGCAAAGTTGCAGCCTGCCATCATCGCACATGCGGCGTCTTCATCCTGCCTGTTTGCCACAAACTTTCGGATATTGCGTCCAATCAGCTCCATCGCTTTTTCCGCCATTGCATCTGAAAATGGCGAGGCTTTCGTGGAGATATATGCCTCCATGGCATGAATCAGTGCGTCCACACCGCAGGAGGCAGCAATTGATGCGGGCGCCGTCATGATAAGCTCCGGATCGAGCACTGCATATTTTGGCAGCAGCTCATAGCTGATTACGGACAGCTTATAATTCCTGGATTCATCTGTGATGACAGAGGAAGCCGTCACTTCGCTTCCCGTCCCTGCCGTAGTCGGAATCGCGATCATCGGAACAATCGGGCCCGGAACAGTGTCAAACCCTTCGTATTCCGTAATATTTCCACCATAGTTGACGAGCACCCCTACGGCCTTGGCCACATCCATGGAACTGCCGCCGCCAAGTGCAACGATGCTTGTCGCCTTGCATTCCTTATAAAGCGCCGCGGCAGCGTTTACAACATCTACCGTCGGATTCGGAATGACATCCAGGTATGCGGTACATTTGATGCCACCGTCCTCAATGATATCCCGGACCTTCTTGACAACGCCCAGTTTTTCAAGGCCACGGTCCGAGACGAGCAGAACATTATCTGACCGGCTCTTTTCCAATATAACCGGGAGTTTCTTCAGACTTCCCATTCCAAATTCTATGTTCTGTGGTATCTTAAAACTATAATCTTTCATTCTTATCCTCCTTCATAATGGACAGCCTCTGCCAAAAGGCACAGCATTCGGTTACGAATCAATCTGGGGCTTAAGCGACTGCATCCTTCCGCCTGTGCGGGCATTATATTCACTTATAAAATCCACGATCTTGCCAAGCGTCGGACAGATAACTACACCTGCGTCCTCAAGTGCCGCAATCTTGGACTTCACAGTACCCATACCACCGCTCACGATGGCGCCTGCATGACCCATGCGTTTATTCTCCGGTGCATACATGCCGGCAATATAGGCACAGACCGGCTTTTTAAGGCCTATCTCCTTTATCTTGGCTGCCGCCATCTCCTCACTCGTGCCGCCGATCTCCCCGATGATGACTATGGCATCTGTCTCGTCATCCTGCGCGAAGAGTTCCATCACGTCCGCATGGTCCATACCGATGATAGCATCACCGCCGATTCCTACGCAAGTGGAGAGTCCAAACCCTTTGAATGTAAGGTTGGAGGCTGTCTCATGGGTGAGCGTGCCGCTGCGGGAAATGATGCCGATATGCCCTTTGCCGTATATGTAATCCGGCATGATTCCGAGCTTCGACTTGCCTGGGGATATCACTCCGATCGTGTTGGGCCCCACGACTTTCGCCCCCAGCTGCTTCGCCTCATGAACAATCTTCAGCGCGTCCATGACAGGAACAAATTCTGTAATGATGACCAGCAGCTCAATCCCTTCCCGCAGCGCCTTAAGCGCTGCCTCCAGCACGAACTGCTTTGGGACGAGAAGCATGGCAGCGCGGATCTCCGGGAATGTGGCGCGGGCTTCGGCAACAGTCTCAAATACCGGGACGCCCTCTACCGTCTGACCGCCCCTTCCCGGCGCAACACCTGCAAGGAGTTTAGCACCGCTCTCCAATGTATGCTTACAGTGAATCCTGCCCTGTTTTCCCGTAATGCCGATAATCAACATGGAGGTATCCTGATCAATTAATATGCTCATGTTCCTTTCCCTCCTTCAATCTGAGTAATGTCTGCACCGCCTCGTCCGTCGTACCATACTTTGTCTGTGCAAAGCCGAGCTTTTCATATATATTCCAACCCTGTTCCTGATTGAAGCCGCGGCTTTTAACGACAACCGGCTTCTGTATGTCTAATTCGGTGCATGCCCGGGAGATTCCTTCTGCCATATCCGCGCAGTTGTTGATGCCGCCAAAGACATTCACCAGAATATAGTCTGTGCTTTCATTCTGAAGCAGAATACGCATAGCCTGGTACGTTTTCTCTGCCGTCACACCGCCCCCGAGATCAAGGAAGTTGTTCACACGGCCGCCGTAATGGCGGATGGTGTCCATCGTCGCCATGCCGATACCGGCGCCGCCTGCCATCGTGCCGATATCCCCTTCTGCGTCCAGTTCGACATAGGTGAGGTCATGGGCCTGGGCCTCCGCTTCCTGACGGGATCTGCTCTGTGCGGTGCGTGGTAGTATCGTATAATCGTCCTGGCGGTAAAGGCTGTTGTCATCGATAACCATCTTCGCATCAATCGCCAGCAGGCTGTTATCCTTAAGGACTGCAAGAGGATTGATTTCAAATGTTGTTGCATCCAGTGCAAAACAGGCATTACAAAGCTTCTCTGCAATATCCGCAACCTGTTCCATATGGGTATCCGGAAGTTCAAAGACCGATGCCGCCTCCACGAATGCCCCGGCATCAAAACCTGCGGTACAGTCAAAACGAAGCAGTTTCTCCGGTGCAGATGCCGCAAGTTCTTCAATGTCCATTCCTCCATATGGAGTAAACAGCATTATCATGGCACGGTTCTTTACATCCAGTGTCATGCCCAGATAATACTCCTGCGCGATAGGCAGGAAGCTGCAGGCGATGATACCTTCCATCGTACGTTCGTTTATACGGATTCCTTCAATAATCTTCTTGACTTCCAGCAGTTCTTCCTCTGTCTTTACAGCGCGTACGGCACCTGCTTTGCCACGCTTGCCGGAGAGAATCTGGCCTTTCAGCACGCACGGATAGGTAACTCGGTCCGGCACTTCATCACCGCTCAACAGTATGCTTTCGTTGATGGGAATGCCAAAGCGTTCTAACTGGGCTTTTCCTTCTATTTCTAAGTAATCCATAGGCTGCTTCCTTTCTATATGCCACAGTACCGCAAGTCATACGGCACCGTGGCGCTGATACTATATTGATTCATTCTGGTAACACGTACCGGCCATTACTGCCAGGCCAGTTCCGGATCTGGAAGGTAAGACTCCTCGTAAGGGTAGCCGACACGTGTGATATTCATAAGATGGACATAATCAAGGTTACCGCTGAAGCTGTTGTTGCCCCAGGAGCCGCAGCCCAGCGTAGTCGTTGCAGTGAATCCATTTGTCGGGCTGCCGCCTCCGGTCGTACCAGCCGGCTGGTTTACGATTACGCGGGATACCGAGCACTGTATGGCGGCATACTCCACATGTTCCGGCGTGTTGGAATGGATGCCGATGCTGTGCCCTTTGCCTTCGCAGTTGAGGTTCTCCACCATCATGGCGACCCCTTCCTCAAATGTGCCGTAAGGATACACGGTGAGGACCGGACACATCTTTTCACGGCAGAGGACATCTCCATGTCCAAGGGCGCTTGCCTTCGCAACGATGACCCGTGTGCCCTCGGGCACGTCAAGGCCGATGTTCGCCGCCACCTGTTCTGCTGTGAGGCCGACCACGTCCCGGCTGATAGTGCCGCCACCGGGGAATATGCCTTCACGCAGTTTATTAACGAGCGCAGGCTCTGCAACGTAACAGCCTCCCTGCTTCTCCATTTCTTCTATAAATGCATCAAATATTTCTTCCGGGATAAAGGCTGTCTGCTCTCCCAGACAGATAAGGCCGTTGTCAAAACTGCGCCCGATGATTATTTTTGATACGGCATCCGCCAGATTCACGTCACGATCCACGATGCACTGGACATTGCCGGCCCCTACGCCAAACGCCGGCTTCCCGCTTGAATACGCCGCTTTTACCATGCCCATGCCGCCGGTGGCAACGATAACATCTGCAGAACTCATGAGCTTTCCACTGTCTTCAATGGATACCTGCTCAAGCCCAAGGACAAGATCTTCAGGAAAGCCAAGCTTCGCAAGTTCCGTACGGAACATATCCACGAGAAGCTTTGTGCACTTTACCGCACGTGGATGCGGGGCAAAGATAACGGAGTTGCGGGTCTTAAGCGCAAATGCCGCGTTGCTCATCGGCGTAACGACCGGATTCGTGGAAGGTACGATACTTGCAACGACACCCATAGGCTTGGCAATCTCAATCATGCGCCGGTCTTCTATCCTGTTGATGATACCTACGGATTTCTTCCCTTTCAGACTGTTCCAGATGAGTGCGGACTTCATACGACACTTGGTAATCTTATCTGCCACGCTGCCCAGTCGTGTCTCTTCTGCCGCCATAGGGCCAAGCATCTCTGCATTGTCATAGATTACTTTACAGATTGCACGGGCTGCGGCATCTGCCTCCTCCTGTGTCGCAAAAGCAAACTGCTCTTGTGCTGCTCTTGAACGTAAAACCAATTCCTCTACTGTCTTTGTTTCATTTTGTTTTGTCTCATTCATGTCAGACCACTCCTATCCTTTTATTTTTTTATAACTTACTAATTAATTAGATACGGCAGTTCACCGAACATCGGCCACAGCTTAAGGGCTGCATAGCCGAAGATAACTACGACGACCATGCTTATGATGGTCATAGGGGTACCGTATTTCAGCATCTTATTTGCATCCAGCCCGTAAGCGACTGGAATTGCACGAACACTTAACGGCAGCAGGAATTCCGCGTTATAAGCAAGTGTGGTAATGAACCAGTAAGGTATCGGATTCAGTCCGAGCTCGCTTGTAAAGCCGAATACAATCGGAACAGACACGGCAGCGGCCGTCGTACCGTTAGTCACCTCGGATATCATACGTGTAAAGAAGACTAAGACTACGACCGTCAGCAGTCCCCCATCCAGAGCCAGGTTGGACACGATATCCGCAATCCGGGCCGTTGCACCAGAGTCGTTGATCAGCTTTCCGAGCGCCATACCGCCTGCGAAGAGAATCATCATCCCCCACATCATCCCTTTCTGGGCCGTCTCCCATTTCAGCAGGAATCCTTTGTCCGCTGCCGTGATAAAGAAGCAGAGGCAGCCAAGCGTAAGATATACATAGGCCGGCGCAAGGCCAGGTAAGATGTCCGCATACAAAGGGCGTGTAAAGGCGGCTAACATGGCAGTTATGAAAAGTACAGAACAGATCTTTTCATCTCTCTTCATAGGTCCAAGTTCCCGGTAGCTCTCTACAAAGTATTCCTTCGTGCCATCTAATCTTTTGACTTTCATCGGCATCAGCAGCATACTAATCAGCAGGACAATCGCAGCGATGACAAGATAAGGCAATACTCGTACCACCCAGTCTATGTACATGAACTCATGTCCGGTAAATTCCTCCAGATAGGAGATTGCGACAAGGTTCATCGCTCCCCCAAGCGGTGTGCCGGACCCACCCAGGCTGACTCCCCATCCAATGGCAAGTAAGATAGGTACGGCAGGGGCACAATTTGGAATATCTTCATAACCGGCTGCTGAGAGCATCGCCACTGCAATCGGTGTGAATAAAGCACAGACCATTACGTTTGGAAGCGCCATGGAAAGCACAATGCTTGCAAGGAGCCAGACCGTAATCTGCGACTTCATGGATGGTCCGATCAGGGACAGCGCCTTAAGCGCAACTCTCCGGTCCAGCCCGCATGCCGCCCAGGGCAGGCATATCAGTGTCGAGCCGAAGATCAGGATGATACTGTCAGATGCGTATTGTGCAGTGACCGATGCCATGGGGACGATATTAAATAATGCGTTGACGACAACCGGCATGATACCAGTAACCGTAATATGTACGGGACGTGTTATCCACCAGAAGATTAGCCAAAACGCAGTACCTACTGCCTGTGCACCCCGAAGCGTGAGGGCATCTTTAAGCAGCAGGGCTGACAGGGCAAATATAATGGGCCCTAGCAGAATGTAGATGAAGCGTTTTTTTGTATTCATGGTCCTTCTCCTCCTCCATGCTTTAACTTGCCTGTATTATACAGATGCACGGCGCAAAATAGCAATAGACGGCGCTTTCTTTTCCCGCCGGCGAAATATGATTTTAAAGTGTGAATTGATGTTTTATATACTGCAAATAGAATTGCATATCATGCAACAAAAAAAACAGAAAGCAAGAGGCAGGCAGACGATTGTCGTCTGCCTGCCTCTTGCTTTCTATTGCTGGTATGGCTATTTTGGGTAATACCCCAGTTTCCCTGATATCTTGCTTGCTACGTGCATCACCGCTTTCGCAAGTTCCCTCTCCCGCTGCGGCTGGCTGATGCTGTGGACGCCTGCCGAAACGCTGACAGCGGCTATCACATTACGGTGCCTGTCAAATACCGGCGCGGCTATGGAACCTTTGCCTTCCGTGAGTTCATTCAGAAGAAGGCAGTACCCTCTCTGTTTCGTGCGGATCAATTCTTGTCTGATTTCCCAATGGTCTGTCAATGTATCCGGAGTCCGCTTCTGCAGATTACTGTTCTTCAGTATATCCTCCGCCTTGGCAGGTGCCATATAAGCCAGCAAAGCGCGGCCCATGGCCGAGCAATACATCGGCTGGCGATGCCCCATCGGTATGAAAAGCTCCATCGTCCTCTCAGAAGAGCTGCTGATCAGATGGGCAACCTCTGTCTTACGTGGAATCCCCATATGACCGTGTACATCGTATTTATACGAGAGTCTCTGAAGCTCTGGGAAGGCATGGCGGAACACATCATTATTCTGTAAGGCCGCTCCCGCAAGAGCGACGATTTCGAGCCCAGGATAATAGAAACCCGTGGAGTCGTCCCGTTCTAAAAATCCCCAGTCCAGCATTGTGTTAAGGTGCCTGGACACCGTGCTGATATTCATGTCCAGCTTCATTGCTATATCAGATGTCCGCTGCATGGGTGCTGTTTCATCAAATGTGGAAAGTATGGCAAGTGTCTTGCTGACACTTTTCGTATTAGAGACTTTGTGCCGGTTTTCTTCTGGCTGCGTCATATTAATGGTAAACCTTTCTGTAAAGTCTTTTTTGTATATTTTTCATGATAAGTTTACCATTTTTTTGCATATTATGCAACAATACTACATCCAAACATTGCATTAGTTATGCCGGCACTGTCGCCTTCACCAAAGCTTTATGGTCTCCTTTGGACAATTCTTCTACCTTCTCCATATCCAGCCCCATGGCTTCTGTAATCCTGCGGCCATACGCTTCATCTGCCCAATAGCAGTGGACCGCATGGCGGTACTTGATATTATCGCTTACCGGTTCTATATTACGTGCCGTATTTTCAATGAGCAGCGCCCGCTTATCTTCTGTCATCACACGCCACAAATCACCGCCCGCTCTGAAGCAGTTATCCGTAGGATCATCCTGGGGGTCATACGCATAGAGTGCCCCGGAAAGGTCCAGCGGCGGTTCCATCACTTCAGGCTGTGCCGCCCATTCACCCAGGCTGTTTGGACTGTAGGCCGGCGCCCCTCCGTAGTTGCCGTCTGTCCTCATGAAGCCGTCCCGGTGGTAATCATGCACTTCACACTTTGCCTTATTGACCGGTATCTGATTATAGTTCACGCCAAGGCGGTAGCGCTGGGCGTCCCCATAGACAAACAGGCGCCCCTGAAGGAACTTATCCGGCGAAAACCCGATGCCTGGCACCACATGGGCCGGAGTAAATGCGGCCTGTTCAACCTCTGCAAAATAATTTTCCGGGTTACGGTTAAGTTCCAGCACCCCTACTTCATGCAGCGGGTATTCCGCATGACGCCATATTTTTGTAATATCAAAAGGATTTTCGTAGTGGTTCTTTGCCTGTTCTTCTGTCATAATCTGGACATACATGGTCCAGCGCGGATAGTCGCCTTTCTCAATCGCTTCAAACAAGTCACGTCCATGGCTCTCACGGTCCTTGGCCACTATCTTTTCTGCTTCCTCGTCTGTCAGATTCTTAATGCCCTGCTGGGTCTTGAAATGGAATTTGCACCACACCCGCTCGTTCTTTTCATTGTAGAATGAAAAGGTATGTTCGCCAAAGAAATGCATATGCCGGAATGTAGCGGGTATGCCTCTGTCCGACATGACGATTGTCGTCTGATGGAACGTCTCCGGCAGCAATGTCCAGAAGTCCCAGTTATTTTGTGCGGAGCGCATACCGGTTCTCGGATCTCTCTTAACCGCGCGATTTAGATCCGGGAAGTTATGTACATCCCGCAGGAAAAAGGTCGGCGTATTATTACCCACCAGGTCCCAATTCCCCTCCTCGGTATAGAATTTCACCGCAACTCCCCGAATATCACGTTCTGCATCCGCGGCCCCCCGTTCACCCGCCACCGTGGAAAACCGAACAAAAAGTTCTGTCATTGCACCTGGCTGCAATACTTTTGCTTTCGTCCACCGGGAGATGTCGTGTGTGACGGTCAGTTTTCCATAAGCTCCCCAGCCTTTGGCATGCATCCGGCGTTCCGGTATCACTTCCCTGTCAAAATGTGCCAGCTTCTCCAGCAGCCAGACGTCCTGCAGCGCCACGGGCCCACGCGCTCCCGCGGTCAGCGAATGTTCATTCTCTGCAACCGGTGCTCCTGCTTCATTCGTCAATTTTTTACTTTCCTCCATAATAGTACTCCTTTCCGATGCAATATCGATAATTGTTACTATTATTAGTGTAAACCTATTTCCACATATTGTCAATGTCATTTAATAATTCTAATACCTTCCGCGCCGCCTGCTTATGCTGCGCATTGACGGGTATGCCCGCATAGATCTCATCGTACTGTACGTCCACCAGTTCCTTTATTGCCCCTTTATTGGCAAGCACAAGCGCATCACCGTCAAATCCGCCCTGCTCCTTATATTTAACATATACCTCCTCGGGGCAGATGAGCACATCGACGGAATTGGCACCAATCAAAGTCGTGAGCGCCGTCTCGGATGCGGAAGTATCATCCTCCCCGGATATGTTCGCCTGGATCCGCACTATATCATGCTTTTCATCGGCATGAAGATACTCTTTTATCTCCCGTTCCAGCTTATCCGTATCCTGTGCATTGCCGCCGACGATTACCACGCTTACTACTACGTTAGTCTTGCTGCCCTGATATATAGCTACCCCAAGATAGACTGCCGCTGCAGCCAGCAGTGCAGCCGCGAACCATACTTTGTAGTACATCCAGATGTATTCTATCTTACCGCCGGTACTCATTGCCTTAAGCTTCCTGATTTCTAACTGTCTCTTTTCTTTTTTGGTCATATCGGATTCGCGCTTCTGTTCCATACCCGTATTCCTTCCTTAGTAAATTCCTGCTATATTCATCAGTGTCACGTTGCTTTTAACAGCCGTTTTCGGTATACTATCTATATGCAGCCCGTTTAGGGCGTTATAAAATCCAAAGATAAGAAGGGGAACCTATGAGAAGTTTATTTAGCCCTGATAATGCGGTTATGCAGTTTATTGCCAAAATATTTGATTTAGTCGTTCTGAATTTGATCTTTATCCTGAGCTGTGTGCCTGTCATTACGATAGGTGCGTCCATCAGTGCCCTTTATTACGTCAGCCTTAAGATGGTGCGGGGGGAAGACCCGTATATCTGGCAGAACTTCTGGAAATCCTTCCGGCAGAACTTTAAGCAGAGTACCATTGTCTGGCTGCTCCTAATTGCCGTATCTCTATTCCTTGGCATGGACTTTTACATTATCAATTTTCAGGACACGGTGTTATTTGCAGTTGTCCGTACCGGGCTCTGGGTCATATGCGGTATATTATTCTCCATGTTCGTTTATATCTTCCCGGTAATATCCCACTTTGTCTGCACCACCAGACAGGCATTGAAAAATGCCGCGCTCATGGCTATTGCCCACCTGCCTTACACGTTTCTTCTGCTGGCAGGCCATGCGCTTATCGTGTTTCTCTGCACCTTTTCCACTAAGACCTTTGCCCTTGTCGTCGTGCTCAGCGGCATCTGCGGCTTCTCCGTATTCTCTTTTACGGCCTGCATTTTATTCAGCAGCATATTCAAAAAATATGAAACGGAGGAGGTCTAAAGAGACCTGCACTCCGCAACAGTGTTTCCTATATGATCCAGATGAAGGCATCTTATCTGTCATTACAGTTCTTTTCTCACCCTGCAGGGATTTCCGTATGCCACCACATCAGCGGGAATATCGTTCGTCACTATGCTCCCGGCCCCGATTGTGGTATTCTCTCCAATCGTCACGCCCGGAAGGATTATTACTCCTGCGCCGATCCATGCCCCGCTGCCTATCGTAACCGGGCGATTCATCTGCATCCCCTGTCTTCTCAAGCCCGCGTCGAGAGGATGCGCCGCTGTGGCAATCGTTACGTTTGGCCCAATCATGACCCCGTCACCGATACAGATATCCGTATCATCGACCAGCGTCAGATTGAAGTTGACATAGACGTCATCTCCAAGGTAGGTATTCTTACCCCAGCTTGCCCGCAGAGGTGGTTCTATCACACAGTGCTCACCAATGCCGCCCAGAAGATTATGAAGAAGCCTCTGCTGCCGCTCTCTGTCGGAAGGTCTGGTCTGGTTATAGTCATAGACGATATCATTGAGGCGCCATTGTTCCTCATACAGAGCATCGTCTGATGAATTGTACATCTCACCGCTTTTCATCATTTCCTCAATTGTCTTTTTCCTCATCTCCATACTGCTTCTCCCTTCATACTCCCTATTACCCGTCATCTCACAAAGAAGGTTCCTGTATTATGAAAATGGGAGAGAAGGTTCTACCCTCCACTCCCATGTAAATAAACGACTCTTTAGCCTTTGATACCGGACTGTGCCACACCTTCGATAAACTGTCTCTGGAAGATGAAAAACAATACGATGATGGGAATGACCGCCATGACCGCACCGGCCATCTGCATCGGATACTTTGTCGTGTACTGCCCCTGTAAGGTGGCAAGCGCCGGACCAAGTGTCATCATCTTCGGGGATGTGTTGACGATCAGCGGCCACATAAAGTCATTCCAGGCAAATTTTGCCGTAAAGATTACCAGCGACACGATGCCCGGCTTCACCAGCGGCAGCATAATCTTTCCAAATATCTGGAATCGGTTGCAGCCGTCCAGTATCGCAGCCTCCTCAAGTTCCTTTGGAAGAGACATAAAGAACTGTCTCAGAAGGAACGTACCAAATGCACTGAAGAGGTTCGGCAGAAAAAGCGCAGGTATCGTGTCAAGAAGACCGACTTTCTGAATAATCAGGTACTGTGGAATCAGGAAGATCTGTCCCGGAACCATAAGTACGGATAAAATCAGGATAAATATTGCATTTTTGAACGGAAATTCAATCCGCGCAAATGCATAAGCAGCCATAGAGCAGAATGTTACCTGTACCGCTGTCGTAACAAGCGTAGATATGATTGTGTTCAGGTACACTCTTGCAAACGGCAGTGCTGTGACTATCTGTGTGTACGCATCCAGTAAGAACTGTTTTGGAAAGAAGGTGGGCGGAATCTGCATTGCTTCACCTGCCGTCTTAAAGGATGTAAGTACCATCCATATAAATGGAAATACCACGATTGCAACACCTGCAAGAAGAATCACATGCACAATGATTTTTTTGGTACTCGCTTTATTTTTCATGCACTTCTCCTTCCTATTCGTAGTTGACCCATTTTTTCTGGCCAATCAACTGGATTACTGTCACAATCATGATAACGGCAAATATAAGAATCGATATCGCCGCAGCATACCCTTTATGCCCATAATCGAATGCCTGACGGTAGAACAGCATAACAACCGTCTGCGTATTTTCATATGCCGGATTCGTCTTGCCTATCATCATGTAGATGACATCAAACACTTGGAATCCGCTGATAATGGACGTTATTAAGACGAAAAATATTGTCGGGGTCAGCATTGGTATGGTAATCTTGAAAAACTGTGCAAAGGTACCGGCCCCATCAATGGATGCTGCTTCATAGTAAGACCGGGATATCCCCTGCATGCCGGCAAGCAGAATAATCATATTGTATCCCACTGTCATCCAGATACCTACCAGCATTATCATAAAGAGCGCAGTAGATCCATTCGTAAGCCATCCATGGCCCTCTCCTCCAAGCCCCTCAATCACGCTGTTCAGGATACCCATCTTCTCGTTATAAATCCACTTCCATACCATAGATACTGCTGCCGCCATCGTTACAGACGGAAGAAAATACAGTGTCCTGTATATAGAGGTTCCTCTTATCTTGGAATTCAAAAGCGCGGCCAGAAAGATGGATAGGAAGATTCCAATCGGCACCGTGAAGATAACATACTTGAGCGTATTGCCAAAGGTTCTCCACACTTCCGAATCCTTAAATATGTCTATGTAGTTCTGCAGCCCGACAAAAGTAGCTACATTAAATTTGCTGACCTCATTAAAACTAAACCAGACGTTCTGAATAAACGGCCAGATATAAAATACGAGAAGCCCTAAAGTGACCGGTGCGATAAATATATACGCAGCTACCCAGTCTTTTTTCTCTCTGCTGCCTGCCCGTCTCTTCGGTATGCCTGCTTTTACTTTTTCACCAGCCATACTCTCACCTGTCTACTTTCTATTTTGCCAGCAGTGCGTCTGCTTCTGTTTTCAGTTCTTTACAAGCATCTTCCAGCGTCATTTCGCCTGTATATGCTTTTGTCAGCCATGTGGATTCCAGATCATACAGCTCTGCCGCCTTCAGGCACACAGGCAGCGGATATGCCTCGTCTGCATGATTCGTGTATGCCGCAAGGTTGTAATCCGGGTTTGCTTCTGCAAAATATTTCTGTGCGTCCGTCCTTGCAGAGATGACAACGCCGGTCTCGCCCTGGATCTTCATCGCCTCTTCGCTTCCAAGCCAGATTGCAAATTCTGTAGCGGCATCCTTATTCTTGCTTCCTTCGTATACGGCGTATCCAAGTCCGTTGATGCAGTTGTCTTCCACCCCGTTAAAGGTAGGAATCTCTACACAGTCAACCTTATCTGCTATTGCATCGTTACCCGCATATTCCGGTACCATGTAGGAGCCTGCGAAGTTCATGGCAAGCTGGCCGCCCGAGAACATAGCATCTGGCGTAGTCTCAGCCAGCGCTGAAGCCTTTGGTGAAAGCCCTGCCTCGATAAAGTCAATCCAGCACTGGATGCCTTCCTGGGTCTTAGCATCTGCGTATCCTGTCTCGGTTGCATCGTCATTCAATATCCAGCCGCCATTCGCATATATGGTCTGGTAATACCATGTCTGGAAATCGACCGGGCAGGCAAACGGATATACCCCATCCTCAAGACCTGCTGCCTGTAATTCCAAGGCCAGCGCCTTTAGATCTTCATAGTCCATATCATCCGTCGGATAAGCCACCCCTGCCGCGTCAAAGATCTCTTTGTTGTACCAGAGCGCATTGGTATCAAAGTCTTTTGGAACTGCATAGTTAGCGCCATCCCGCACATAGTTATCAATCAGCGTCTCTGAATAATTGTCCGGAATGTCTGAATCGGCAATTGCATCTGTCAGATCTGCCAGAATGCCGCCGTCTACATAAGAGTCCACATGTAGCACATTCAGCCAGAATACATCCGGAGCCTTTCCGCCTGTCGCTGAAGCCTCTAACTTCGTCCAGTATTCACTTCCCTTATATGGGGTGAGCTGTATTTCGACGGTCACGTCTTTATGCTCTGCTTCATATGCATCAACGAGCGCCTCCATCGCGGGCCTCTGGTTCTCGTCCCAGATTCCAAATGTTAATTTTGTCTTGCCACCACTGCCTGAACTCTCTCCTTTGCCGTTTCCACAGCCTGCCAGCAGAGCTGCCCCCATTACAAATGCAAGTCCAAGAGCTGCCAGTTTTTTTAAGTTCTTTCTCATAACTTTCCTCCTTCTTTCTAGTAGGTTTTCTTGTTTCTCCGACCGATTCCGGAACCGGCCGGTTTATATGATGCTTCTTTGGCTAAGAAGCTACATACTGAATTGACTGCAGAATGTATCCAGCTCTATCACTGCCCCGCCGCGGATTCTTGATTCTTCCGCTGCAAGAGCGCAGTAATGGCTCTCCAGAGATCTATCCAGGGAGGTTACATTGGGACTCTCTTGTATCCGTCCGCTTACAATATCAACAAATTCCTCTACCATCTTCATATCACCGCCCCCATGGCCTGAAAAATCATCAGACAGAGAGGCGATATCCACATGTGTCTCTGTGATGTGCGGATTGAATTTTCGTATAACTATTTCATTTCTGTCAAATGTATTGACATCCATATTGACAATCAGCTCACCCTTCGTACCCATAAACCTTGCGTACCTGGAAGTATCCGCCGAAAATGCACACATGGTAAAGCTCATGGTCGTATTGTCTGTCATGTTCAGATTTACCACCTGGTGGTCCACCACATTGTTGTCACAGTGATACACGCATCTGCCGTAGGGTCCTGTCTCGATAGCCTCCTTTATCTTTTCTTCGGTCGGTTCTCCAGGTGCCAGTACATTAAGCGGCCAGATTCTGTTGCCGCTGTTGTATCCAATCAGCTTATTGTCCATGTAAATCGCTTCCGCATCAAAGGGACAGCCCTCCTTGGCCGCACAGCCGTCCAGGCAGCGCTTTGTGCTGCCCCTCGGGGCCTGCTCCTCTTTAAACAGGTACGTATTCCCATAGGAGGACAGTGACTTGCACGTCTTTCCCGCCAGCCACAGATACAGATCCATATCGTGGCAGCTTTTCTGCAGTATCATAGGGCTTGTCTTGTCTGCATCCGCCCAGTTCCCCCGCACGAAACTGTGGGCCTGATGGAACCATCCTACATTCTCTATTGCCGCAATGGAGACGACGTCACCGATTTCCCCTGCCTCTATCAATTCTTTCACCTTTCTGTATATCGGCGTATAGCGGAGTACATGGCAGACGATTACATTGCGCTTACACTCCTTTGCTGTTCTGGAAAGTATTTCAAACTCCTCCGGATCAGGTGAAACAGGCTTCTCCAGCAGAAGATGATACCCCTTTTCCAGTGCAGGAATCGCGTGCCCCACATGCTGCCTGTCCTGTGTGGCAATAAACATCACATCCGCCAGACGGTCTGCCTGAAGCATGTCCTCTGCACTTGCAAAGCAGGACTCCTTTGGAATGCCAAATTCCCTGGCCGCATATTCCACCCTGGCCGGATCCGTGTCAGCCACAGCAGCTATTTTCATTTTGTCCGGGTATACTTTTGCCGCCTGGGCATATACGTCATGCCCTCTGCTGCCAAGCCCCGCAATCGCGACAGTCACACATGTTCCCATAATATCCTCTCCTTTTTATCCGGCTATCACATACTCTTGCTTATTGAAATCGACAGTCACTGTCGTCCCATCTGCAAAATACGTCCTTTGTACCTGGCAGTCGCCATCGACCATCTCATGCCGTATCATCTCGCATTTTGCAACCTTTTTATGCAAATCAGAGACAATCCGGCTTCTCCTGATGTTATCTTCTATCGCCACCTCTGCCCCGACTTCAAAGGAGCCGTCCGTGTTCGGGTACGCTCCCTCCCTGATTAAATATGGTGCTCCTCCGTTTAAAAGCGCATATAGCATATAATCTTCTTTTTCACTCACCTTTTCCATCATCCACGGCTCAATGATGCAGTCGTGGTATACAAGGTTATAAAGCGGTACCGGAATCCCCTCCTTAGGTGCGCCCGGCTCCCTCATCATAAAGTCATACGGCGCGTAGTGGCAGAATACCAGGCTTGGGATGCACCAGTCGCTCACCTCTTCCGAACTTGGGAGCAGCCCCACTGACATAAGGTATTCAAAGCACTGGTTCCGGTAATCGCAGCAGTCACGCCTTGTCATCCTGTGGAACGGGTTCGCACATTCATCCCCCTCATTGCAGGTGAACACATCAAGATAGGCACAGTCTAATCGAATATCATGGCGCCTGATTCTTGAGAAATTACGCTTTACATAAAAAGGTGCCTGTGAACCGCACAGGAATGCCTGCGGGCCTCCCGCCCATCTCTGGTGGGCAGGGACCGTACCGTCCGCCAGCCTGCATGCATAGTGCTCGTCGTAGCTTGGGGAGGCCAGGTAGTAGTCACGGTACTGGTCGTGGACACCGAACAGATATCCCAGCTCATGCATCGTATCCGCAAGGGATTTCATGCCTGCCCATCCGCCTGCCGCTTCACATGCCGGGTAGTAGTCCGGGTGCTGGTTGTCATAGCCCGGCTCCGCCCATCCGTCCAGATGAAGATAAAGCTTCTCTACCCCGAGCTCCTTCAGGCGGCGCATCTCCTTCTCCCTGGCCGCAAAGGTCGTCAGGCTGTTGTTCTTATCCGGCGCTTCCGGATCATAAAAATCGGAATCCTCCTGTACCGCGTTCTTGATCCCCTTATGTACGAAAGCACACCCTATGAGCCTGTCCACCGAAGGGTTCCTGGCCGCTTTTTCTGTAAGGGTCCGCAGCCTTCCCTGCTCTTTTACGTAGGTCCGGTATACCTTGCAGATATCATTGTAATCACAGTCATTCAAAAAAGTATATCTCACGATTCTGCGGTATTCCATCTTACCAAGGCTTGGCTCAAACCGGATCCCCGTGTGGGTGTACGGCCCCCCCGCCGGGTGCTCCGCATTATAGCCTGCATTCCACGGCGTGGTGCAGATTGCTATATACCCTGCCCGGTCCCTGACCTGGGCTATCCACGGCATGTAACCGCCTGCCGTTCCGAAGAATCCGTCGAATACCACAGACGTAAGCTCTGTCGCCCAGTCGTTCGGAATCATCAGCCCCTGCTGGTGGTTCAACAGCGTGTACCAGCTCTCCTTCTTCTCTTCAAATTCCATCTCCCCCGGCCAGTATACAGCTTTTACGCGAAGCCCTTCTTCGCACAGCGGAATCCATTCACAGAACACGTCCCCGGTAGCCGCTTCTATCCAGACAATCGTGTCAAACGAATAAGATACTTTAATTCCATCTACTTCAAATCCTTCAAAGTGGCTCTGGATTCCGTTCCCCAAACCGGTTTCGATGGCTTTATGTGTCACCAGGGCTGCATCTTGAAAGCAGACCGTACCCTCCTCACATTCCAGCCTTGCCTTTGCTTCCTCTCTCCAGCTCCAGCTCTCTTCTCCTTTACTGAACGTATAGCAAAGACTTTCTTCATCCAGGCGTAATTCCATATCATTTGCTCGTACACTTGTCATATCGTCCCTCTCTTTTGGCAATAGTGCCTATATATATTTACCATTTTCTACCATTATATTGGCTTCTGCACAATTTTACTTACAGGATTGTCTGCCATTATTGTCATATTATCCTGATTCTGCTAGAATGACTTTTAAGGAGGAACGTATCATGACTTATATAAAAACACGTCTCAAACGCGATATTGTAATAGACTCCGTTATCACGCTCCACTATTTTGAATACATGAAGGATTTTATTTTTCAGGGGGAATCCCATGATTTCTGGGAATTTCTTTATGTGGATAAAGGAACCGTCTCCGTCCGTTCCGACGACGACTGGCTGACGCTTAACACGGGAGACATCATCTTCCATAAGCCGAATGAATTCCATGCCATACGGTCCATCGGGAAGAATTCGCCGAACCTAATCGCGGTGTCCTTTACGACAGAATCTCCGTCCATATCCTTCTTCTGCAATAAAAGCTTTACCCTGGATATGCAGGAGCGCTCCCTGATATCACTCATCATCAGAGAGGCAAGGGATACGTTTTCCACGCCGATGCACATTCCTTCCGTGGAACAGGTCCAGATCAAAAGCGAGACGCCTTTTGCTTCACAGCAGATGGTGCTTCAATACTTAGAACTGTTCCTCATTACCGTCTGCCGGAACCATCAGGAAAGCGCGGGGCACGCCCAGACCCTTGTACGCAGGTCATCACCGGAAAAGGAGATGGCGAATGAAACGCTCCTTGATCAGATTATCCAGTACATGGGCTACCACGTCTGCGAACGCCTCACGGTCACCGCCATCTGTGAAGACTTCTCTATCAGCCGCTCTGCCCTCCAGACTCTGTTTCATGATAAGGAAGGATGCGGGGCCATCGATTACTTCAATACGATGAAGATAGAGCGGGCCAAGGAAATCATCCGTGAGGGCAGCATGAATTATACGGAGATTGCATATTTCCTGTCCTACAGCTCTCTCCCCTATTTCTCCAAGCAGTTCAAAAAGGCAACCGGAATGTCGCCCCTCAAGTATTCTTCCTCCATCAAGGGGATGACCGAAGCGCTGAAGAAACCCAGTACGAAGAACCGTAAGCGGGAAGTCAAATATCCCGCCGCAAAGAACGGGGCATGAAATTTGCAGCGCTGTGAGCCGCGGGGTATTTGACCCTCGCGGCAGTCGCCAAGGTCTAGCGGGCTTGACTTTGGCTCGTTGCTCGCGGGAATAAATAAAGGCGTACAGCACCCATGGCCTGGGGTTGTACGCCTTGCGTTCTTATCACGATTAACCAATTGCCCGTTTTTAAAACTCTGCCTTTAAAAATGCTTCGTATGCTCTCACCGCTTCGTAGATGTCGGCTTTGCTTGCGATCTCCCACGGGGCATGCATGGAGAGTACCGCCACGCCGCTGTCAATCACTTCCATGCCGTACGCTGCCATGATATAGGCTATCGTACCGCCGCCGCCAAGGTCTACCCTGCCAAGCTCTGCTGTCTGGAACTGTACATTGTTCCTCTCCATGACAGCACGAAGCTCTGCCATATATTCGGCATTGGCGTCATTGGAGCCGCCCTTGCCTCCTTTTCCTGTATACTTGTTGAATACCGGCCCGTGTGCAAGATACGCTGCATTTTTCTTTTCAAAGGCCTCCTCGAACATAGGGTCAAATGCGGCGCTCACGTCAGAGGATAGCATTTTAGACTTAGAAAGTGTCCTGCGAAGTGTCAGTTCATCATACTGTCCGCATAAAGACAGGTATTCTGCCACTGTATTTTCAAAAAATTTAGAAGTCATGCCGCTTGCGCCGACGCTGCCGATCTCCTCCTTGTCAATCAGAATGCAGCAGGAGGTTCTTTTGACCTCTTTCTCTGATAGCATGGCGAGCAGAGAGGTGAATGCACACACCCTGTCGTCCTGGCCGTATGCCATCACCATGCTGCGGTCAAGTCCGCACACCCTTGCTCTGCCCGCCGGGACAACCTCAAGCTCTGCCGATAGGAAGTCGCCTTCCTCTATCCCATAGGTTTCATCTAATATCTGAAGAATCTGCGCTTTTACCGCTTCTTTTTCTTCTCCCTTGACCGGACGGTTTCCTATCAGAAGGTCCATTTTCTCCGCATCCAGGAACTTGTCTGCCTTCTTCTCCATCTGCTCGTAGGCAAGATGGGGCAGCAGGTCTGTTATGGCAAGTGCCGGTTCGTCTTCCCGTTCACCGATGACGATATCAACCTTTGTCCCGTCCTTCTTTATGACAACCCCATGTAGTGCAAGCGGCATTGCAACCCACTGGTATTTCTTGATTCCACCGTAATAATGGGTATCGAGATATGCCATCTGAGCATCCTCATACAGAGGGTTCTGTTTGATGTCGATTCTCGGCGAGTCGATATGCGCGCCGAGAATATTCATTCCGTTTACAAGTGGCTCAGAGCCTGCCTGGAAAAGTACAACGGCTTTTTCCGCATAGTCCATATATACCTTGTCGCCTGCCTTTACCGGTTCCCTTCTCTCAATCAGGTCCTTCATATCACGATAGCCCGCTTTTTGCGCCAGCTCCTTCGTGATGCGTACACATTCCCGCTCCGTCTTTCCCAGGTCAAGGCATGTCAGATACCGGCCGGTCACACCCTCCAGTTCCTGCAGGTGCGCTTCATCATATGTGTTCCACAAATTCTTTCTGTCCATGTACGTCATTCCCCTTTCGTCTCTTTACAGCTCTTGTGCTGTCATCCATTATATCGGACGGGGGCAGAAAAAGGATTGTCATATTATCTATTTGATTTGTGGAATCGTCCAAACTCTGTCAGGCCTTTATGCTAGTAATTCAAATTTATCAGCAGAACTGAAAAGCGGCTCACCGGTCACAATGTCAACATAAATCCCCTTTTCACTTGCCTTTCTACTTTCCTGTTTTGCTGTCATATCTTTCTCCTTTCCATTGACCATCCTATCCTCTTGCCCGATAGGCATATTTTCAGTATTCCCTTTTTTGTCGTCAGCCGTTCTTATTTTTAATAAAACAAAAAAGCCTCGGAAACCTGAATTTCCGGGCTTTTCAGAAGGCGCCAACCAGAATCGAACTGGTGATAGAGGTGTTGCAGACCTTTGCCTTACCGCTTGGCTATGGCGCCATATGCTATTGAGGCCACATCATATCTTTTGGAAGTGACCAGTTGTTATTATATCAAAGCTTTGCCGTTTCGTCAATAAGAATATTCATAATTAAGACCCAAATTCCCCGCCAGAGGATTTTCTCCTGGCGGGGAATCTGGGAGGGACTGTTATTATTCAGCAGCTAATTCTTTACCATCTGCTTTTTCCGTCTTCTTATATATCAGCAGCAGGAACGCCGCTAGACATCCGATCGCAAATATAATTCCCGCCGGATAGGCAACCGATGCGCCAAGCTTGAATCCTTCCGGCGCCATCAGGATATATGTAAGGCTGACTGCTGACATGAACGTCGCCGGAACCACGGCTATCCATGGGGCAGTCTTGTTCTTCACCAGATACGCGCCTGCCGCCCAGAGTGCTATCATCGCCAGCGTCTGGTTGCTCCAGGAAAAATATCTCCATACTATCGTGACATCCACCTGTGTCAGCAGTGCGCCCACTGCTAACAGAGGTATCGTAAGTGCAAGACGTTTCTTAATAGGCTTCTGTCCTATCTTGAACCAGTCTGCTATCGTCAGTCTGGCGCTTCTAAATGCAGTATCCCCTGAAGATATCGGACAGGCAATGACGCCAACCATCGCTATTACGGCGCCGACTGGTCCAAGCAAAGTATTGCAGATTTCATACACGACGCCGCCCTGGCCGCCCAGGCGAACGACCGCTTCCTGAAGTCCGCCTGTAGTCTCATAAAAAGCAACCCCGGCTGCCGCCCACACAAGAGCGATGACGCCTTCCGCCACCATCGCGCCATAGAAGATTTTCCTGCCGTCCGTCTCTTTTTCCATACATCTCGCCATAAGCGGGGACTGTGTCGCATGGAATCCGGAGATGGCACCACACGCCACTGTTATGAACATGAAGGGCCAGATGCTCTGTCCGTCCGGATGCAGGTTGCTCAGCGTAAGTTCCGGTATATGATATCCTTTTACGATTATTCCGCCTGCCACGCCTATGCACATGATTACAAGGCAGATACCGAATATCGGGTATACCCTGCCGATGATCTTATCGATTGGGACAAGCGTCGCGAGAAAATAATATCCGATTATCACTGTAAGCCAGAATGCCGCATTCAGTGAATTTGGAGTCAGCATTGCAAGAAGGTTCGCAGGTCCTGTCGCAAATACGACACCTACCAGGACGAGCAGAACCACGGAAAACACCCGCATGATGTTCTTCATGACCGGTCCAAGATACAGGCCGACAATCTCGGAAATGCTGCTGCCTTTGTGCCGGATCGATATCATCCCGGACAGATAGTCATGAACCGCTCCTGCAAAGATAGTTCCGAATGTTATCCACAAGAACACGACCGGCCCCCAGTAAGCCCCCAGTATCGCGCCGAAGATAGGGCCAAGCCCCGCGATATTGAGGAGCTGAATCAAAAAGATTTTTGCCGGATGCATCTTTACATAGTCCGACCCGTCTGCCATCGTAGTTGCAGGGGTAGGCCTGTTATCCGGTTGGAACGTCCGCTCGACAAACTTTCCATAAATCAAATATCCGCCCACAAGTATTATCAGGCATACTAAAAAAGTAATCATAAAAACACCTCTCCTTCCTCTGTTTTGAGTCCCTCCTTTATTTGAAAGGATTCTAACATATACAGATTCAGGATTGGTGCTTTTTTGTCTATCATGTATATATATCTGTGTAAAATGTTGTTTTTCATGTGCATGATGCCATCATTTCCTCCGCCATTCACGCATCGAGCAGTTCTTTGAGCTGCTTCAGCAGCCCCCGGCTCACGGTCAGCACTTCCTTTTCATAGCCGAGAAGCTTGACACAGCTGCAGTTATTGATCCACGGATAGACTTCCACAACGTATTTCAGATTAATCAAAAAGCTCTTCTGTATCCGGAAGAAACCCGAACCTTTCAGCCGCTCTTCATATGCGCTGATCGTTCCTGTACTGGCAATCTCCCCGCCCGTCGTATGGATGATGCACTTTCTCTTTACCGTCTCCAGATATACGATGTCCTCCACGTTTACGACCACAAGCTTCTTCTCTGTAGGGATAGAGATCCTCGTAAGCCGCTGTCCCTGCCCTGTCGCCTTATCATCCAGCGCAAAGAACCGCTCCAGCGTCTGGTCCACCCTCGCCTTGTCATATGGCTTCAATATGTAGTTGAGCGCCTCTACATCGAACGCCTTCTCCGCATAATCGTTATACGCAGTGGCAAATACAATCTGTGCACAAGGATGGCTTCTTCGTATCATGGATGCCAGCACCGTCCCCTCGATGTCCCCGAGATGGATATCCAGAAAAATGAGATCCGGCTCCTCTTCCGCCAGGACTTCGACAGCCGCCTTACCGCTTGCAGCCTCCAGAATCTCTGCCTCCATCCCCCTTTTCTCAAGGCTCTGGCGAATCAGGTATATGAGCTCGCCTCTTGTAAGCCTCTCATCTTCAATAATCATTATCTTCATCCGTGTCTCCCTCCTTTTGGTATAAGGAAACTGACTGCCGTACCTTCCACGGAACTTTGTATGTGCAGTCCCCCTGCAGCCCCATAGATGCTTTTCAGCCTTTTATGTACATTGGCTAATCCGACCTTCTCATGGGGCATCTTGTCTTCCGCAAGTGCGCCCATGACCTCACCGGGCATCCCTTTCCCGTTATCCTCGACAACTATCCGCACGCCCCGCTCGATAGCCGACACGCTGATATGCACGCTTCCCCTCTCCCGCTTCATGGCTCCATGCTTCACGGCATTTTCCACAAGAGGCTGAAGGATAAACTGAGGCACTTCGATATGAAGTTCCTCCGGGACATCTATCTCAACAGAAAGCCGTTCTTCAAAACGGGCCTTTTCAAGCCGCAGATATGCCCTGACATGGTTCAGCTCCTCCTGGATGTCTATCATATAGGATTTCGTCTGCAGCGTATTGCGGAAGTAATCACCCAGAACTACGAGCAGCTCCCGCGCATCCTCCGGCCGTTCCCGGCAAAGCGCCGTTATGATGCTGAGGGAATTAAAGAGAAAATGCGGATTTATCTGGGACTGCAGAGCCTCAAACTCTGCCTTCTGGCGCAGCTCTTTCTGCTTCTGCAATTCGGACAGCTCCAGCTGGGTCGATATGATATTCGCCAGCCCTGCCACAAAATCCCGGTCCAAATCCACAGATATCTTGTACTTGTGAATGAGCAGGGAAAAGCTCCCGATCACATCCTTCTCTCTTCTAAGCGGGGCCGTCAGCATCGCATGGTTCTCCAGTATCCCCTGCGTTGCCGGATCATCCCCTGCATGCTCCGACAGGCATACCTTATCGTTCTCCATCGCCTCCATGATAATACGGGGAACCTTATCAAGCTTCTTCAAATCCAGGTTAGGGTGAAGCGCATGGGTGCACAGAATATCATTCCAGTCGGTAAATATCACCCCGTCTTCACCGGTATAATCCACGATTACCTCCGCAGCCTTGTTCAGGCTGCCTACATTATACAAGCCTTTCCTAAGGTAGGGCAGGCACTGGTCTGTAATGCCGAGCACCTTGCGTACGCTGTCCGCAGACTTCTTATCCTGCTGGATTAGGATAGAATTGAAGATGTGGATGAAGATGACAAGGCCAAAGGAATTGAATATAATCATAGGAAGCCCTATCACCTTCACGAGCGCCCACGCAGCCTCATATGGCCTGGCAATCAGAAGGATCAGGACCATCTGCAGGATTTCAGCCGCTGTAGTGATAATAAACAGATCCCCGTGCCGCCATTTGTGCTTCCTCACATAGCCGGAAAAAGCCGCGCCGAGAAGCCCCTCTACAATCGTAGACACCGCGCAGGCCGCCGCGGTCAATCCTCCGATATCACAGAGATATCTGTGGGCCCCCGCGATGAGAGCCGCTCCTATGCCTACCACCGGACCGCCCAGGATTCCCCCGGCCATCACTCCGATTACCCGGGTATTTACGATGGCTCCCTGCACGCTGATCCCGGTGTAAGTGGAAAGTATGCTGATTCCACCGAACAGGAGCGACAGCAATATCTTGTCCTTCCATCTGCCGGTCTTTCCCGCATACCGGAAAAAGATCCGCTTCATCCGGTCAGATTTCGTCAGCCCCTGGGCAATCAATGCCAACAGTCCGATATTCAGCATCAGATTCATAAAGATGTCCAGAACCATATGCTCCCCCTTCCCAACGTCGTTATCTTTCGTGTATATCCATATATCTGACTATATTCTATCATCCATCATACGGCCTGAACAGCTAAATATGCTTTCCGCGTAACAAAAAAACCGCTGGATTCCTTTAGAAAAGAATCCAGCGGACTTTATGGATGACCCCGACGGGAATCGAACCCGTGTTACCGCCGTGAAAGGGCGATGTCTTAACCGCTTGACCACGGGGCCATATCACGCTTGCCTTAAGCGTGACCGAGACTTATGTTACCATATATTATCAGGTTTTGCAACAGTTTTCTGCAAAAACCGCTCTTTTCTTCTGCGATGTCCCATATATCCAAAACTGCCGTGGTTGACAAACGTCCTTCGATTCGTTATGTTGGTAAGAGATATTTTGAAAGGAGACTGCTTATGAAATCCTTAGTATTAGCAGAAAAGCCTTCCGTAGCGCGGGATATCGCCCGGGTGCTCCACTGTCGGAAGCAGATCCCAGGCGCTATCGAAGGTGATAGATATATCGTGACATGGGCGCTTGGACATCTCGTGACCCTGGCTGACCCGGAAGGCTATGACAAGAAGTACAAAGAATGGAACATGTCGGACCTCCCCATGATTCCGGGAAGGTGGGAACTCGTCGTTATCAAGCAGACATCGAGGCAGTATCAGTCCGTCAAAACGCAGCTCTTCCGCAAGGATGTCGCAGATATCATCATCGCCACCGACGCAGGACGGGAAGGCGAGCTTGTGGCCCGGTGGATCCTCGACAAGGCCGGCTGCCATAAGCCCATACGGCGCCTCTGGATATCTTCTGTCACCGACAAAGCGATCCGGGAGGGATTTGCAGACCTGAAGGACGGCAGGAACTATACGCCCCTTTACCTCGCCGCTAAAAGCAGGGCGGAGGCTGACTGGCTTGTGGGCATCAACGCGACACGGGCGCTGACATGCAAATATAACGCCCAGCTGTCATGCGGACGTGTCCAGACCCCTACCCTGGCCATTATCGCAAGACGTGAAGAGGAGATCCGGCAGTTCCGGCCAAAGGACTTCTATGGGCTGGAATGTACGGCAGGCAACGTGAGATGGACCTGGCAGGACAAGAAAGGCGGAAGCTGCCGCAGCTTCAACGAAAGCTATATCAAGGACATCTCCGCCGGTCTGAAGGATGCCTCCATGAAGGTTGAAGAGATCAAAAAAGCATCCAAAAGAACACTTTCTCCTGGGCTGTATGATCTGACCGAACTCCAGAGGGACGCCAACAGGCGCTTCGGCTACTCCGCCAAAGAGACGCTGAACATCATGCAGCGCCTGTATGAGAACCATAAGGTGCTCACGTATCCAAGGACGGATTCGCGCTATATCGGCACCGATATCGTCCCAACGATCAAAGAGCGGCTCAAGGCGTGTTCCACAGGACCATATAAGAGCATCGCAGGGAGTCTGATAAACAGGCCGCTCCAGGTTAACAAGTCTTTTGTGGACGATAAGAAGATAAGCGACCACCACGCGATCATTCCGACAGAGGAATATGTACAGCTCGACCATATGTCCAATGAAGAACGCAAGATATACGATCTCGTCGTGCGCCGTTTCCTGAGCGTGCTCTACCCTCCCTTTGAGTACGAGCAGACGACCATGAAGGCTGCTGCCGGCGGCCAGGTATTTCTGGCAAGGGGCAAAGTGGTACGCTCGATGGGATGGAAAACCGTCTACGAAGACAGATGGGACGACGATGATGCCGGTGATACCGCTTCCGAGCCCGGACCAGCGGACCAGGCCCTGCCTGAGCTTGCGGAGGGCCAGACCCTCGCCATATCCGGTATCCGCATCACCACAGGAAAGACGAAGCCGCCGGCCCGGTTTACAGAAGCCGCCCTCCTCTCTGCCATGGAGAATCCCTCCCGATACATGGATTCCACGGACGCAGAAGCACGCAAGACGCTCGGGGAGACAGGCGGACTTGGAACGGTGGCCACCCGTGCGGACATCATCGAGAAGCTGTTTCACTCCTTCTATATAGAGAAGAAAGGCAAGGAGATACTCATCACTTCCAAAGGCAGGCAGCTGCTGGAACTCGTCCCCGGAGACTTAAAAAGCCCAGAGCTCACCGCAAGCTGGGAGATGGAATTGGCAGGCATCGCTAAAGGAACCCACAAGCACACCGAATTCATCCAGGAAATCCAGGATTACACGAAGGCGCTCATCGAAGAAATCCGGCGCGGGGACGGCACCTTCCGCCACGAAAATGTGACAAATGCCAAGTGCCCCCGCTGTGGGAAACGGATGCTTGCCGTGAACGGCAAGAACTCCCGGCTGCTCGTATGTCAGGACCGAGAGTGCGGCTACCGCGAAACGATAGCCCGCACAAGCAATGCACGCTGTCCGGTATGCCATAAAAAGATGGAGCTAATCAAAAAGAATGAGGAGGAAACTTTCGTCTGCTCCTGCGGCTATAAAGAAAAGCTCTCAGCTTTCAAAAAACGAAGAGAAAAAGAAGGCGCGGGCGTATCCAAAAAAGACGTCCAGCGATATATGAAAGAGCAGAACAAAAAAAAGGAACCCCTCAATAATCCGTTCGCCGATGCGCTGGCCAAGATAAAACTGGATTAGAGAGGAATCCCGTCAGGAAGGCAGCCGGGAGGGGTATGGACACCGCGCTTATGCGTTTTTCGTCCTGTCCCCTCTCCGGCTGTTCTGCCGTGATACGTTCCGGCTCATGTCTCTACAGCCCGAACTTCCCTTTATAATAGCTCTCTGCATTGTACAGCGCTGCCGCCGGATTATGTCCGAGCACCCTGTCCTTTGTCAATGCGGTAGTGACAAGTGCATCGGAATATTTATAAAACAGGCTGTCATGACCGACGCAGAGGCCTACCACTACGTTCAGATCTGTCTGTTCTTCATTCAGCAGCTTTGCCTGCAGTATCGGATTGCACATCGTCTTGCCCACCCCTTCACATTTCTTCGGGATGCCGACATCCACCTTAGGCACCGTTCCCACCTTACAGCCTACACCATAGACTTCAAATCCATGTTTCCGCAATATCTTAGCGAGCATCCTGCTCTCTCTGATTAAGCCGACACAGGTAGCTATCCCTATCTTATGCGCCCCTATCTTACGGGCGAAGTCCATAATCTCTTCCACTCTGGTATACTGGCAGTAATGTTCATATTCTACTTCTGCTGCCGCAACCATGGCTTTCTTGTTATCTTCTTCCTCATAGCAGGCAAGGGCTTGTGCAAACACCTTCTCATCCATATGCGTCGTCAGGCAGAAAGAAGGGAACCCCTTATCACCGTCATTACAATTTGTCACTGCACAGTCGATGCAGGACAGCTTCTTTGAATCTTCCATAATTGCCACCTGTACAGGGCATGTCCCGCCCTATCCTTCCTTCTCCTTTTTTCTCATTTTCAGCTTCAGCATTGCCAGTGCTTTCCTCACGTCCGTCTCTGTCACCGTATTCTGCGCCAGCACCGTCGTCTCGTCACCGGCCTGCCGGCCTTCGTCCAAAGTCTTGTAATAGCAGAGAACGCCATCCATGTATTTGTTCTGGACGACGAAGTCCCCCGCCGGACAGAGGCTCAACGCCACGACAGGAATGCCTCTCTTTTCTGCCGCCTCAATAGAATGTGCATAGTCAATATGGTTATTCCCCAGTCCGTTGCAGGAGAACACCGCTCCGTCCACACGCATGCATTCAAGGGATACACCCACTCTCTCCGCCGATAGATATTTGTCCTCATTCTTATCCGGGGAGCCGACTATCACTATCCCTCTCAGGTTCACATCCTGATCTTCCGACAGGATCTCGACGAGAGGATCCCTGTAATAGTGCAGCGTCGTCTCCTTCATACTTGTTCCAAGTCCCATAATGCACCTCCTCTTCCTTTCCGGCACGACATCAGTCCATGGCATGCATGATGCCGTCACGAAATTCATTCGGTGTGACGATTACCGGCATGCAGCCCATATCGATAACCGAATGCCCACCTTCAAAGCCGCCCGGCTCCGTTCCAAACAGCCTCGTATCGTACACAGCTCCCTGCCCCGACACTTCCTTTACGATAACGACATCCTTGCGCCCCTGTTCGTACGTCTCCTGAAATACGTGCTTTTCGGTACACTTGTATCCATTAAAACGTTTCATCTGTTCCCGGAATATCTGGCAGAATCTGTCGCAGGCACGGTGTATTGCTTCCGGCCCCGAACGGTCCGCCCACGTATTCTCCATAAGCACCACATCAAAAGATATGAGGATGTCGCTCTTAAGCGGCGTCCCGGCTTGCCCCCAGGCTATCTTCTCCTCCAGGATTCCGTCACTGGCGCCGAAATTGCACACCTGCCTGCCGCTTTCATCTATCCCTGTAAGGATAACATATACGCCTGTGAGGGTATGGGTGATGCCTTCCCCTACTCTCCCGAGCACTTTCGCGGACAGGGGAATAACGTCCATAACCGTATTCGTATGCTGCCGGTGCTCATCCGGCCGGATAATCCGAATCTGTATATCCCGAATCAACGGCTCCTGATCGCACAGCTCCTGCGCCGTCTCCCTGCATATTGTCATCGTCCCGTCCACCGTAATCTCATTCTGCCCACCGTAGGAGACATCGTCTACGTGATACGCCCGGACCGTAAGTCTTGACCCTGTGTCCATATGCTTGTTCACCTCCATGGCCGCCCTCAATCTGAAAGGGCATAATAATATGCAACAATCAAATCTACCATTCTGTCGTAGCTTTCTACACCTTCTTCCTGTCCGTTCGCCTTCAGATATGTATCGTTTACCTGGTTAGCCACCTCCGCAATCCTTCCGTCGTACTTCTCCCAGAAATCATGATTCGCCTGCAGGTCAGGTTCAATCTCTGCAGACAGTCTGGCGCGCACTTCCTGATAAGCCTCGTAGTCTTCTTTGTGCAGTATATTCATGCAGTAGATCCACCCCATGAGCCTCCCGCTGTATTGGAAATCTCTTCTTTCCGAGTTGGTACAGGCAAGCCAAGCGATGAAATTGGCCTCCTGCTCCTGCATAAAGCCTTTCAGATGAGAAAGCTCGTGGCAGGCCGTAAACGGTATATTATAATCTGTCATCGCACTGTTATAATTTGCCTCTATTGTAAACGGAGAATAGATGCCGGTCAAGTTCTGTACGGATAATATCCATGAGTTAAGAAGGCCTTTGGGAACCGGATAATACCCGGACAGTTCATGGTATGTCCGTCCAAGAGCCTCCATTGCCTCTACCGCTCCTTCTGTTTCATTCTTGTCAAGTGCCATGACCCCATCATCGCCGCGGCCGACCAGACCGCCGGCTGCGTTGACCTCGTCCGTGAGCCAGATGCACACTTCCTTCAGCTCTTCCACCGTATATTCTCTTGTCTTCAGCCCTGCGCTGTCTGAAAAAGAAGTCCGCTCATAATTCACCCCGCAGTTCAATGCATAGACCAAAAACAGTAGGCCTGCTGTCAGAAATAACCCTGTCAGCAGCTTTGCTGCCGCGGCCCGTCCGTCCTGCCTCCTCAGAATCTTAAGCACCGTGCGTGCCGCCCATACCGCCAGCGACAACGCCAGCAAATAAAGCCCAATCTCTGCGAGGGAAAAAGGGAACAGCCCGGATACCCGTCCTATGGTCCCTTCCAGCCTGCTGTAGATATGCCGCGAGTACCAGTCCGCCATGCCGCCAACCCTTTTTGCCGCATATAGCAGGAGAAGGCCCGCCACAAAGCATATGCACCCGGCTGTCATCCTTCTCATATTTCCGTCTTTTTGTCCCTTACCGTCTTTTCTGTTACGCTCCATATGTACCTCTCATGCCCATCCGCTCTGCCTGTTCCTGATATTAAGTCTAACAATATTCCGGCACGATTACCAGTGGAAGATATGTGTAAAACCAAGAAGGGGGGGACAGGCAGAAGGCAACCGGGGTCAGTACCGGCTGCCTTTGAACTGTTCTGCCTATTCGTATCTAGTCATAGACATCTGGCACACGTTATTCGTCTCCGGGTCTATATCAATCTCACACTGGCTGAAATAGCTGCTTTCGTCCGACCATGTAAACATATGCAGCGACTCCCCTTCATATGTGTCATCTGTCTCCCCGTACTTCGCCAGCACGTCATCCTTAGCGGTTCCAACAGCTATGCCGCCCGGAAACAGAATGCTCAATCCTCCTTCAAGGCCGTACTCATCTACGGATATGCCGCCCACGAGGCAGTCTTCTGCCTTCTTAGCCTCGCCTGATGTATTGATCAGGTCTACCATAACTTCATTCCCGTTCTTGTCTACAAAATACGCCAGTACATAATCGTCCGCCTCCACGGCCGTATCTGCCGGGGTATCCTCTGTGTCAAGAGCCAGCCCTGCCGCTTCAAGGTCAGATATGCTACAGGGAAGCGTTACGACCTTCTCTCCAATCTGGACTGTATAGCTGTTCCATTTATCACCTAATTCCTTGCTCTGCCTGGCCGGTGTCGCCTTTGCCTTGTCTGTATCATCGTCACCGGAATCCCAGTCAAAACCGCTCCCGGCATCCGCAGCCTCTTTTGCTTTTTTCGGTACTTTGATTTCATCCACCTTGTCATATTCGTTGTAAGTAAGCTCCGCATAGTATTCATCTACTTCTAATCCTTCGTACTCATCACCCATCATTTTGGCAAGTACGTCTTTCATATCTATATGGATTCTGGCCGGCAGGATACTGTCCTCGTAGATGTCGATGACACACGGAATCTTAGCGTCTTTTATTACATCAGCGTCCAAATCCACACCAGAAGTAACAGAATCAAGCATATCCTGATCGATAATCCCGCTTAAAAGTCCGCCGTCAACCTTTCCTGTAAGCTCATAGCACTTTTTATCATTGACTTTGACAAGGTCCTTCTTAATATCAAACGACTTATAAGCCTTTTTAAGGCCTTCATACATGCCTTCATCCAGGACATTTTCTTCTGAATCCGCAGTCTGCTTTGTCCATTGTCCCTGGATATATGTATAAGATATGATTTCATCTTTTTCTTTTACCTGGTAGACTTCCATATCCGTTCCGAAATCGGTGCTGCCGAACTTGATTCCCACCTTGCCTTTTATATGGCTTGCCTCCGGCTTTTTCGTAGCGGTGATGTCTGCATCCAGATCTAGTGCCAGGGTATCTGTATCATCCCCCATCTCAGCAGCCAGCTTCATGTTGCTTGATACTGATTTAACTTCTTTGCTGTTCTTGTACATATCTGTCAGCAGATTCTCTGGGGTCGCCTTTTTGCCGCACCCTCCGGCCATCAGAGCGGCTGTGAGCAGCACAAGCCCCAGAAGCCAGACATTTTTCAATTTCTTTTCCATAACCTCTCCTCCATCTTCCTTTCTGATATTTTAATAATCAAAGCTATCGCATCTCTATTATGCCATAAAATTAACAAGAAGAAAAGCACAGCGGCAAAGGTTATGTCCGCTGTGCTCTTACTGATTCAAAGGATGCACAGTTATCTGTTACATCCAATATACGCTCCTGTCCGTTCCACATCTGGTACCGCACCCTGCATACCGGACTTTCCCGTATTACCCTGCACATGCTGCCTTTCTGCGGGGCATACAGCCCAAAAGACCGCTCCCCAAGCTTCGTAACTTTGAGGTGCATCTTCCCTTGCTTCACATGCACTTCGCTCTCACTATAGTGTATGATTCTGGCACCAAGGTACGTAGCCATGCGGTACATATGCCCGCCGATATATGCAGCGCTTATCGTACCGAAAAAGCTCCTTCCCCAGAGCGGCACGTCAGCGGCGGAGAGCATGATGCTGCCTTCCTGCCTGCCGGTAAGCAGACACTGTGTCCACACATATTCTTTCGGAAAGGAATGCCCCCAGTCAGTCTCGATATATCCCAGGCCGTTTTTCATCTCTATCATAGTCCCGTTTACCGTCAGAGTGCCTTCTGCCCGGTGCCTCATGCTCACGACGCCATGATTGCACTCCAGAAACGGAAGCAGCCGGAACGGTCCCATGATATTCTTTTTCAGTCTCGTAAACGGTCCGTAGCTGATTTGTCCCTGGATTGACAGTTCCTTGCTCTTAATATTTATCCGGATGCCCTTTTTTGAGAACAGGTTCTCCCCCATTTTGATTCTGAAGTTCTTCTTATCAATCCTGCACTCGGATACCGGGTAGGAGACGCACCAGGAACCTTCCTCCGTAATGACCTGTATAGAAGCCTCCCACTCCCCTGTTATTCCTGCATGGACTGCGGGGATAAAAGCTATCATTTTGCCGTCAGCCTGATGCTTCACGTACCAGCCTTCAAAATAAGGAAACTTGTCCATCAGCTTTCACCTCCAATACTTATGTCTTTCTGTGCTGGGCCGTCCGTCACTCTTCCTTTACAATCAAACCGGGAGCCGTGACATGGACACTCATACGTCTTTTCATCGGGATTCCATGACAGATGGCATCCGAGATGGGAACAGCGGGTAGTCCGTACGTTTTCCTTTCTTTCCTCCGGAAGCTTGGACGGCTTTGCCAATGTCGTCGCCGTGTGGCCGCTTTCCTTGATAAGGCTGCCAGCCGCGCTCCGCCCGATATGGCGCTGTGGAGAAAAGACTTCTTCATAAGGATTCTTCTCACCGCAGATCTGATCGGATAGTATCATGGCAGACACCATAGAAGAAGTCATGCCCCATTTTTGGAATCCCGTTGCCACATACCAGTTCTGCTTCCTGGCGCTGAACCGGCCGATATAGGGTACTGCGTCCAGCGTCATGCAGTCCTGCGCAGACCACCGGAACGCCTCTTTGCTGCCCGGCCACCAGCGGGCGGCCGCACCCTCCAGCTTCTTGTATCGGCCTCCGTACTCGTTATCCCCTGTCCGGTGTGCTCCCCCTCCGATAAGGAGGAGATCTCCGGCTGTCCGCAGGGAAAGGCTGTCCTCATCAACTCCCAGATAGACGCCATTTAACGGGGACGCCCCTTTCACTGCCAGCACGTAGCTTCTCTCCTGATGCATTCTCATAAAATAGTAGCCTGGCATGTTTACGAACGGATAGTGGCTGGCAAATACGATATTTGCAGCCTGCACATTGCCTTTATCTGTTTCCACCCCGTTATCTGTCACCTTTAATACTTTCGTATTCTCATATACCGTAACTTCTTCAGACAGTGCTTTTAAGAACTTCATCGGGTGGAACTGTCCTTGAGCATCAAAACGGAGGGCCCCTTCAATCCGAAACGGTAGTTCCGTATCCTCTGTCCATTTAGCCGGAATCCCGAGACGCAGCGCGGCCATATATTCATTGTGGAGTTCTGTCTTTTTCCTGTCCGCATACAGATATGCCGGGCATTCCTTCCAGTCACACTCAATCTTCAGCCGGCGTATCACGGACTCATATTCTCTTACAGCCGCCTGGTTGGCCTGCGCGTACTGTCTTGCCAGCGCCTCGCCCTTCGCCTTGATGAGCCCCGCGTATATCAGGTTGTGCTGTGATGTCACTTTGGCAGTCGTGCATCCTGTCTGCCCGCATCCGATGCGTCCTGCCTCAAGCACAATACATTCCCGCCCTTTTTTCTGCAGTAAAAAGGCGGTCAGTATCCCTGCCATACCGCCCCCGATAATAACGGTATCTATACTGATGTCCCCGGCGAGTGGATTGCGTGCCGGAATCGATACGGTCTCTTTCCAGTAGGATTTATTCTGCATATTATTCACCTCCCGTATAGCATGCTCCGTTTCTGGTAAATATATGCAACTGTCATCCCTCTTCCACTGTTTTAAAAAGGAAGCGTCAGCTCTTCAAGTCCCTCGATTCCCATAAAAGCTGCCTTCGTTTTGGAAGAGCTGAACATTACGAAAAAGGACTTCTTCAGCGCCACTCCAAACATCAAGGCATCGCCGCTCTCCAGTCCGGCCATCAGCTCTCTTGCCTGCCCGTCCATGTTGAGATATGGCTGCAGACAGGACAGCGGCTGGCCTAATATAAGATATTGCAGAAGCTTATTGTATATCTCCCGCAACGAAGGTAGATCCATCTCATCCATCAACGCCTTAATGCAGATATAGCTTATCGTACCTGCATGTTCCTCCCTCTCCAGCAGGCATTCAATATCGTTTTTTATTCTCCTCCTCTTCTCAACGTTCATAAGCGGAAATGCACGGACCGCCAGTGATTGGGACGTAATTGCCAATATGTGCACCGAATACAGGTACAGCCTGACGTTTTTATTGAGAGCAGGTGAACGCCACTTCACTCTCCTGCGCCCCTTCTCCGATGATATCACCCTGGTGCCTTTACCGTTCACGGACTCGGCCATTCCCAGATCATTCAGCAGCGCGATAGCCCTCCGCATGGTAATGATAGGCGTTGATGTCTGTTCCGCCAGTATCCTGGCAGAGGGAAGAAATGTATCAACAGGATATTCGCCACTGTTAATCTTGTATAAAATTTTACCGGCTGCCACCAGGCAGGTCCTTCTCCTGCCCCATTCGTACGTATCCTCTGATACCGCCCCTTTTTCAGTATTATAAGCCGGACATCGCCGGGCAATCTGGCTCCATAAAGTTCTTCTGTTCCCCTCTTCTCTGACACGCAGCAGTTCATATAGCAGCGGCGACAGTTCTCTGTGCGCCTCTTCCCACCCTTCTTTCGACTTCCCGAGACGCGACAGAAAGGCCGGATATGTCAATAAGGCCACATCATAATACAAATCAATTAAAAGAGGATTCTTCAGCCCTTTGATTACATGAGCCAAAAAATCCAGAGTTGGTTCGTCCCAGGAGAGAGCAGGGCGGTCCAGAATTCCATAGAGCTTATGAATCTCCTTTTCACTGCAGGCATTAAGCCCGTAGAAGAAGACTTCCGGGAAGATCAGGTCAAAGCTGCATAGTATGTCCTGCATGAGTTCCTCGCTCACTATGAATTTATCAAGATTGGTCTTCTCCTGTTCAGCAATATGATTGCCCGCAACAGTTCTTCTCCCTCTTACATTCAAAATGCAGCCATCCTTTTCAAGCAGACGGTAGGCCCCGCGCGCCGCCATGTCAGATACGTTAAAAAGTTTGCCGAGCCTCTGGGCGGAAGGGAGCGGCTCCTCTTCTCGATAAAACCCATAGTGGATACGGGTCAGCAGGTATCCATAAATCATCATATCTAGGTTTCTTGTCTTCACTTTTTAAGCACCTCCCGACTATTATTTATCATTATATCACGATATAGGTACGTATATAATATAAGAGACAATAGAATAAGCCTGTGGATTGGCTGACCAATCCACAGGCTTATTCTATTGTCTCTTATATTCTGAAAATCCTAACCACAGGCAGATATGCTATATGTTAAAAAGGTCGTTCAGCGCCTCTCCCATCGTCGGATGTGTAAATATCATATCTCTTAATGTAGTATAGTGGAGCCCCGCATCCATAGCCAGTTTGACGAGATTGATCAGCTCGTGAGATTCCTCACAGAAGAGATGGGCCCCGAGTATCTTACCGGTGCCGGCATCAACCACCGCCTTCAGAAGACCATCGGGCTGCCCAACTACCTGGGCCTTTGGTATGGCTGTGGCTTCAAGACGCGCGGTCATAACTTTGTAACCTGCTTTGGCTGCCTCTTCTTCACTCATTCCCACCCTGGAAAACGGGGGGTTCAAGAACACGCTATACGGAACTGCGCCCCGTTCCTCTAACGTATAGCTCCCGTCACCTAATACTTTAGAGCTTACCATTCTATAATCATCCAGGGAGATATAAGTAAACTGCAGCCCACCCACTACGTCACCCATCGCAAAGATATGAGGAGCGGTTGTCGTCCTTGTATCATCTGTTATGATGCCGCCTCTCTCATTCGTCTGCACACCGGCCGCCTCCAGATTAAGGTCCTGTGTATTAGGCCTTCTACCAGTGGCTACGAGCACAGCCTCTGCAGCCAGGGTGTCCGGACCTTCCTTAGTACCGATGATGACGTCCGCATGACCGGCTGCCTCTCTGACTTCTTCCACCTGTACTTCTGTAAGTACCCTGACACCACGCCGTTCTAGATTAGCCCGGACTTTTCCGGCAATCTCTTCGTCCTCTCTTGGCAGAAACACGCTTCCATCCTGAAGGATGGATACTTGCGCCCCAAAATCCGCATAGATGGATGCAAACTCAACGCCTATATAGCCACCTCCGATTATGACGAGGCGTTCCGGCAGCTCCTCTAAGTCTAACAATGTCTCGCTGAGGTATACGTAAGGGTTCGCCTTAATCCCTTTGATAGGAGGGATGAATGGTGAAGAACCTGTATTGATATAAAACTGGTCTCCATAGATAATCTGTTTCCTTCCCGAACTGTCAATCTCCGCTTCGTGTGGCGATATGAATCTTGCTTTGCCCTGGATGACCGACACGTTCGGACTGTTTTCCAGCTTCTGGTAGTTCTTTTTTCTCAGCTTTTCGACAAGCAGGCTCTTTTTCTTTACAGCCTCCGCATACGCCTCTCTGCCTGTCTTACATCCGCTTGACGCTTCCCTGGCGCTGTGCACAAGCGATTTGGTGGGGATACATCCGACATTGATACAGGTACCCCCATACATCTTTTCCGATTGTTCAATCATTGCAACTTTTCTTCCCGCATTTCCAAGAGCATTTGCTATTGTCTTTCCTCCTTTGCCAAAACCGATGACAACAGCGTCATAATAATTATTACCTGACATGACATACCTCCGCTTTATATGTATATTATTCTGTTACAGTTTATACTGTAACTTTATCATATACAGTTCAATCTGTCAACCATAAGATTACGAAGGATTTTATATGTATGACAAGGTACATGGAAAAGCCGGGTTATTTTCAATATCTGAAAATAACCCGGCCATGTGCGGTGGCTCCTTATATCATTAACTATAAAGAATCGACTCCAGATCGGACATAGATACATCCATCCGTTTAGAAGTCTCCTCCATTGACATTCCAGAATCCAGGAACCGTTTTACAACCATTATCATGTTTTCACCAACTTCGATAATATGGCCGTCCAAATCGTAGAAACGTACAGAGCGTTGTCCCCATCCGGCTTCCCTCACACCATCCCCTAAGTATTGGATATCGTTACGTTGTTCTAATCTGGCAATAAACCCGTCAAAGTCATCTTCCTCAAAATACAGTTCCATATTATGAGGTTTTTCCAGTATGCTATCCTTGGGTACTCCTGCCAGCCAGTCAAAATCTTGCTGCAGGGACAGCGCGCCAAAGGAAATATTTATACCATAATCTTGTAAGACCTCAAGTCCAAATATCTCCTGATAGAATTTTTTAGAGAGATTTACGTCTTTCACTGCTATACATACGCCTTCATATTTCATCTAAGTTACCTCCTACAATATAATACTGCTATTACTTCAAATTCATTTCTCCCATGGCATACCTTTCGATGGAAATAAAGTGTCTTACCAGACAAATGGAATGAGCCTATACTTTACTCTATTTTCATAATCTTTATATCCCGATAGGCCTTCTTCAAGTACCTTTTCTTCGTTCCGGATACGTTTTACAAGTAATAAGGGAAAAGGCACCATTACAATAAAGGCAGGCAGAGATTCCAGTACCAAAGGCATTGCCCAAAACATCAATACAACGGAAAAGTACATTGGATGTCTCACAAACCTATATAGTCCTGTTGAAATAACCTGTTGGTTTTCCTGTATTTCAACCGTCCTTGAAAGATACGCATTTTCTCTGATTACCTCAGCATAGATTCCATAAGATATGAGAAATGCAACACAGAAAATGCCGATTAACCATTTCGGCAGACTTGTCCAGCCAAAACGGTAATCAAGCCCTGCTACTATAAAGCAAATTATAAATTCTAAGCCAGACAGGACAATAACTATTTTCTGCTCCATTTCCGGTTCCTTATCATTCAAACGTTTCCTGAGTAAATTGGGAGCTCTTATCATCAAGACTCCCCCAACAAATAGCATTGGTACAAATAAAAGCGCAATGAAACGCCATGCCCCCAGATAAGATATTGAACCGGCAGGCAAGAATAGAAGAAGACCAATCAATACGAAACCGCTTATTAGCTTAGTTACAGCTTGTAATGCAAGTTTAGCCATAGATATATCCTCCATAGATTTAAATTTCTGTCAAACCAATTATCCCTGCCGTTCATTTCTATCTGCCCTTTTCCATAGCTGAATAGACGGTATTTTAAACAGTTCAGTCATTTCCTTACAATCACCAGGCTGATATTCCCTTTCGCTTTAGAAATGACTTCATCGTGCAGCTATTGTGTCTGTTCCTTTTTATCTTTCTGCTTTCAGCAGTGAGTACATCTTCATGTCGATAACCTTGCCGTTTTTTACAGCATTATCTCGCAACGTCCCCTCGTATTTGAAACCTGCTTTTTCAAGTACCCGGCAGGATGCGGCATTATAAGCAAAAGGCTCTGCATAGATACGGATGATGTCGCTATTTTCGAAGACGTGCCGGCAGACTTGTGTTACGGCTTCAGTCATTAATCCTCTGCCCCAATATTCTTCTGCTATGTAATACCCCAGCTCGGCAGTCCGTCTGTGTATGTTCTGCTGCCGGAAAACTCCGATGCTGCCTATTACTTTGCTGTCTGCCGTGACAGCAAAGGCAAACGTTTCATTTTCATCCGCGGCAAGCATTTCAGAAATAAAATCTTTTCCATCCTGTTCCGTGTAAGGATAGGGCAATCCGTCCCGGAGATTGTTCTGTACTTTTGTATTGGATAACGCCTCTGCTAAATCCCTGGCGTCCGACATCTCCCATTTTCTTATTCTACATGTCACTTTTCCTCTACCTCCCTGATATATTAAATATTATCGTTCCCTCTTCAAATAGACCATATCGACAAGTTGTATCCCATCTTCAAACATTGGGTGGTCATAATTATCTGTAAAAAAGTTCTTCAATCTGTGGGATTCCATAAAACCGCAGCTATGATAGAAAGCAAGGGCAGAAGGACAGTCCCCTGTTCCGACAAGCAGGACTTTACAGTCAGTATAATACGAGATTGCAAATTCTATCAAGCTCTTTCCATAACCTTTCCGTTGAGATTCCGGCAGCACGGCAATATTTTTAAGCTCATAGACGCCCTCGTCTTCTTTTGTAACAACACACTCCCCCTTGATGCCATGATCATCCAATACAAACATATCGCCTTTCTCAAGATATCTATCAATCATATCTTCCTGTTCATCCGCAAGGAGCAGCAAATCAATGAATTCTTTCTTTGCACCCATAACTTTTTTTATATGCATCATTTGACCTCCTTCTTGAATCGCCTTGATATAATTAAACGCAAATCTTACAGCATCACATGTGAGTTTTTGACTGATCCAGTGATATATCAAACAACTCACTTAAGCACAGGAGCATTCTCCTTGCACAGTTAATATCCTCTTTCCTATAAAGGTCATGTACTTTCTCTTCAATGCAGCACAAATCATATTCCTCCACTAGCATCCTATTGCTGTAGTTTAGTACTCTATTCGACAATGATTTTTAAGTAGCCTATGATATCGTCAAAATGAATATCCTTCGTATCATAATACTGCCCTTTATAATACAAGACAAGATGGTTGATCTTCTTATCTTTGACATTAAGGATACAACACTCTGGCAGCATAAATTCTTTCCCTTTAGTGTAAGTAATCTTTCCATCATGTAAAATGCCAAAATAGTCTAATGTTTCTAATAGCTTTGAGAAAGAACACTGCCATGCTTTAGCCTGCATAATATCAATTACTTCATCTACACTTAGTCCCGTCAGCATAGCGATGCATGTCTGGCCGCAGTATCCGGCTTTCGGATAAGTGACACTTTGGATATCCCGGATTTTTCGTATCGGATTTTCCTTTGAATATGGACTATCATGATTGATTCTGGTTAATCCGTTAATGATTTCAAAGGAGACATTTATCTCATCATCGCAATTAATCTGATTTACAATATCCTTTGTAATGGGTATGTAATAAATGCCTTCTCCTTTTGGAATGAGCCTGCACTCAAATATGCAGTCTTTTATGTAAGCTCGAACCGGCACTGATCCCTTTTGACCGCATTCTTCCCATACATTGAATGGGATTTTAATAAAATATCGATTCCCCTGTTTAAATATTCTTTCTGGAAATTTATATGTCATTATATGTAGCCTCCTTCGTGTTCTATCATGTCTATTTCTCTGCCTTATAAGAAAAGGGCAATAGTTCCTTTGCCTTTCGGCAGTTTCCACACAATTATATCTGCCCTTTCTATTTTTAATTCAACTTTTTTTCGTAAGACTCAGTACCACACATACTGCCATTAGAACAGCCGTTATTATAAGCGTTATGCAGCAGCTTTCCTATGTAATAAAAAAAATCCTGCAAACGATGACGTTCACAGGATTCCTCCAGACTCCCCGAGTTGGGTTTGAACCAACGACCCTTCGGTTAACAGCCGAATGCTCTA